>CAZGRY010000091.1:0-5649 GCA_964528105.1 uncultured Dehalogenimonas sp. | reverse complement strand
GGCTATGACGATGTCCCCGAGGCCAGCTATTACTACCCCGCCCTGACCACGGTCAGCCAGCCCCTCGCCGAAATGGGCGCTGAAGCCGTGCGCATGCTCCACCGCGCCCTCTCCCAACCCGAAGGCGAGACCTACCCGCCGGAGCAGGTCTGGCTCAGCCCCGAATTGATCGTCCGCGCCAGTTCACTGAAACCCGTGTGATCCCGGCCCTGCCGGTTGTTCCCTCGTATCCTCTTACACACCCCATCAGGAGAGTATTATGAAACCAGTAACCTTAGGCGTCATCATCGGTAACCGCGGCTTTTTCCCCGATCACCTCTGCGTCACCGGGCGTAAAACCATGCTCAAAGTTCTCGCGGCCGAAGGGATCAATGTCATCCTTCTCGACGAAAGCGTCAACAAGGCCGCCGGCTCAATCATCACCAACACCGAAGCCCAGATGTGCGCCGACCTTTTCAAAGCGCACCGCGACGAAATCGACGGCGTGCTCATCACCCTACCCAATTTCGGCGAGGAGCGCCCGATCGCCAACACCTTGCGCTGGTCCGGCCTCGATGTCCCCGTCCTGGTGCATGCTTTCCCCGATGATGCCACCAAAATGACCATCACCGACCGCCGCGATTCGTTCTGCGGCAAGATGTCCACCTGCAACAACCTTACCCAGTACGGCATTAAGTTCACCCTGACCGCGCTGCACTGCGTCGACCCCGAGACGGAGAGCTTTAAGAACGATCTGCGCCGCTTCGCCGCGATCTGCCGCGTCGTCGGCGGCCTCAAAGGTGCCCGCCTCGGCGCCATCGGCGCCCGTCCCGCCGCCTTCAATACCGTGCGCTACAGCGAAAAACTGCTCGAACGCTCCGGCATCTCCGTCGATACCCTCGACCTCTCGGAGATCTTCGGGCGCGCCTCCCGCCTCAAAGAAGGGGATCCCCGCATCGTCGCCAAGCTGGCCGACATGAAAGCCTACGTCCACGCCGGCGGGGTGCCGGGTACAGCCCTCACCCGAATGGCCAAGCTGGGCGTGGTCATCGAGGACTGGATGAAAGAAAATATGCTCGTCGCCAGTGCCATCCAGTGCTGGACCTCGATGGAAGAGTTCTACGGCGTGGTCCCCTGCACCCTCATGTCGATGATGAGCAATTCCCTGGCCCCTTCCGCCTGCGAGACCGATATCGCCGGCGTCATCGGGATGTATGCCATGGCCCTCGCCTCCGGCAAACCCTCCGCGCTGGTCGATTGGAACAACAATTACGGCGACGATCCCGACAAGGGCGTCATCTTCCACTGCTCCAACCTGCCCAAGGATCTGTTCGTCGAAAACAGCATCGCCGTTGAAGATGTGCCCCACATGGATTACCAGGCCATCATCGCCGGTACGGTTGGAAAAGAGAACACCTTCGGCACCGTGGTCGGGCGATTGAAAGCGGTTCCGTTCACCTACTGCCGTGTCTCCACCGATGATCTCAACGGCAAAGTAGTCGCCTACCTCGGGCAGGGCGAACTGACCGACGACACCCTCAAGACCTTTGGCGGGTACGGTGTGGTCAAAATCCCCAACCTGCAGGGCCTCCTGGCCTATATCTGCAACAACGGGTTTGAGCACCACGTCGCCGTCAACCCGACCCTGGTCGCCGATGCCATCAACGAAGCCTTCACCAAGTACCTGGGCTGGAGCACCTATTACCACAAATAGGGTATAAATTTACCGCCAAAGGCTATGCCTTTGGCGGTAAATTTGTTCGAAACCACCTGGCAAGCAGACAGGAGAAATCATGACCGAACTCGAAACCAAACTCGGCGCCCTGTATGGGCTGATGGAAAAGAAATCCGTCGATGCCATCCTGCTGCAAAAAGTCAGCAGCTTCGCCTGGGCCACCGGCGGCAGCAGTGTCGCCGTCAATATCGCCTCCTCGGCCGGCGAAGGCGCCCTGCTCGTCACCCGCGCGGGTCATTGGCTTCTGACCAGTAATATCGAGGCCACTCGCCTGGTGGGCGAGGAGGAACTGCGTCTCAAGGGATGGCAGGTCTACGAGTACCCCTGGTATGCCGGTTCCCAGGCCGTGGAAGCCCTCACCCCCAGCCTGCGCATTGGCAGCGATATGCCCATGGCTGGCGCGGTCGACCTGGGCGCGGATATTTCCCGCCTGCGCGCCGCCCTCCTCCCCGTGGAGCAGGAGCGCTTCCGCGACCTCGGCGCCCGCTGCGCCGCCGCCATGGATCAAGCCATTCGCGGGATCAAGCCCGGCATGAGCGAATTTGAAATCGGCGCCCGCCTGGCCCAGGCCACTCTGGAACGCGGCGTCGAAGCCATCGTCAACCTCATCGCCGTCGACGAGCGCATTTTCAAACACCGCCACCCCATCTACACCGCCAAAAAACTGGACAAATACGCCATGCTCGTTCTTTGCGGGCGCCGCCAGGGTCTGGTTGCTTCCATCACCCGCTTAATCCATTTTGGCAAACTCTCCAGCGAAATCGCCCGCAAGGCGGAAGCCGTCGCCCACATCGACGCCGTCATGTTCAGCGCGACCCGCCCGGGGCGCACCCTGGGCCAGGTCTTCAGTGATACCCAGGCGGCATATGCCGCGGATGGGTATCCCGATGAGTGGAAACTGCACCACCAGGGCGGACCCGCCGCTTATGAGCCGCGCGAATTTGTCGCCACCCCCGGCAGCCCGGATCTCGTTCTAGCTGGCCAGGCCTACGCCTGGAACCCCTCGATCACCGGTACGAAGTCCGAGGACACGGTTCTAGTCACCCACACCGGCGTGGATGTCATCACCGCAATCCCCGGCTGGCCGGATTACGAGATCGAAGCCGGCGGCCAGCTCATCAAGCGCCCCCGCATCCTGGAAATTTAACCGCTTCTTTCCTGCCCTTCTCCCGGGTATTGGGAGGTATCGCGCCGCTGCGCGGCGCGATACCTCCCAATAAATCCTCTCCCCTCGCGCTTCGCGCTGCCGTAGGGCAGTAAGGGGAGGGGCCGGGGGTGGGGGAAATTCCCCCAAGGAGTACCCTATGTCCGCTAAAAAATACGCGATTGGCGTCGACTTCGGCACCGAATCCGGCCGCGCCGTCATCGTCGACGTCGCCAACGGTGCGGAAATTGCCACCTCCGTCCACAAGTACGCCAACGGCGTCATTGACGAATATCTCCCCGGCACCAACATCCGCCTCGAACCAGACTGGGCATTGCAAGATCCCAACGACTACATCGAGGTCTTCAAGCGCACCATCCCCGCGGTGCTGCAGCAGAGCGGCATCGATCCCGCTGATGTGATCGGCCTTGGCGTTGATTTCACCGCTTGCACCATGCTGCCCACCCTCCGCGACGGCACCCCGTTGTGTTTCCTCCCCCAGTACCGCAGCCGCCCGCACGCCTGGATCAAGCTGTGGAAACATCACGCTGCCCAGCCCGAAGCCAACAAGCTCAACGAAATCGCCAAAAACTTCGGATTCCTCGATCGCTACGGCGGAAAAATCAGCTCCGAGTGGTTCTTCCCCAAAGTCTGGCAGATCCTGGATGAGGATCCCGAGATCTACAACCAGGCCGAACGATTCCTCGAAGCCGCCGACTGGGTCATCTGGCAGCTCACCGGCGAAGAAAAACGCAACTCCTGCACCGCCGGCTACAAGGCGATCTGGTCCAAGAGCGAAGGCTTCCCACCCGACGAATTTTTCAAGGCTCTCGACCCGCGCATGGAACATATCGTCGACGAGAAACTCACCCGCACCATCATCCCCCTGGGCGAGAAGGCCGGCGAGCTGACCGCGCAGGCCGCGCAGTGGACTGGGCTGAAGCCCGGCATCGCCGTGGCCATCGCCAATGTCGATGCGCATGTCTCCGTCCCCGCCGCCACCGTCACCGCCCCCGGCACGCTGGTCGCCATCATGGGCACTTCCACCTGCCACATGATCCTGGGTGAAAAAGAGATGATTGTCCCCGGCATGTGTGGCTACACCGAAGACGGCATTATCCCCGGTTACATCGGCTTCGAAGCCGGGCAGTCCTGCGTCGGCGACCATTTCGCCTGGTTTGTCGAGAACTGCGTTCCTGCCTCCTATCAGGAAGAAGCCGCCAAACGTGGCCTCGACATCCATGCACTGCTGGAGGAGAAAGCCGGCAAACTGGCCCCGGGCGAAAGCGGCCTACTCGCTCTTGACTGGTGGAACGGCAACCGCTCCGTCCTCGTCGATGTCGACCTTACCGGCCTGCTCCTGGGCATGACCCTGCTGACCAAACCAGAGGAGATCTACCGCGCCCTGATCGAAGCCACCGCCTACGGCACACGCGTCATCGTCGACGCCTTCAAAGCTCACGGCGTCGCGGTGGACAAGTTCATCGCCACCGGTGGGCTGCCCGACCGAAACCACCTCCTGATGCAAATTTATTCGGATGTCACCGGGTTGGAGATCAGCGTCGCCGCCGCCAAACAGACCCCTGCGGTCGGCTCCGCCATGTTCGGCGCCGTTGCCGCGGGCGCCCAGGCCGGAGGGTACGACACCATCACCGCCGCCAGCCTCAAGATGGCCCACCTGCGCGATGAGGTCTACCGCCCCGTTCCCGCCAACCAGGCCGTCTACGAGAAGCTTTTCCAGGAATACGTGCTCCTGCATGACTACTTCGGCCGCGGCCCCAACGACGTCATGAAGCGCCTGAAATCGCTCAAGGCCTCCATCCTGGAAAGTAAATAGATTTAATATTTCTATACTCATTTGGCAGTAAGCCAGCCAAATGGGTATAGAAAACAACCCATATTTGGAGGTGCCATGGTTCTTGAATCTATTCGCAACGAGCTGGTGAAACTCCACCTGATCCTGCCCCAATCCAATCTGGTCACCTGGACCAGCGGCAACGTCAGCATCCGCGATCGAGAGACCGGCCTGGTGGTGATTAAACCTTCCGGCATCATGTATGAAGACCTGCGCGCCGAGCACTTCGTTGTCCTCGACGTCAACGGCACCGTTATCGAAGGCACTCTTAAGCCCTCATCCGACACCGCCAGTCACCTCTACATCTACCGCCACCGCCCGGATGTCTTTGGCGTCGTCCACACCCATTCACCTTACGCCACCGCTTTCGCCGCCAACGGCATGTCCATCCCGGTTTATCTCACCGCCCATGCCGATGAATTCGGCGGCCCCGTCCCCTGCGCCGGTTTCGGCCTCATCGGGGGCGAGGATATCGGCAAGCTCGTGGTAGAAAACATCGGCACCGCCCCAGCCTGCCTGCTCAAGAACCACG
This sequence comes from uncultured Dehalogenimonas sp., assembly GCA_964528105.1. Classification (GTDB taxonomy): domain Bacteria; phylum Chloroflexota; class Dehalococcoidia; order Dehalococcoidales; family Dehalococcoidaceae; genus Dehalogenimonas. Next base: position 404 of record CAZGRY010000091.1, on the reverse strand, counting down.
GCGTCTTCACCATCGGCCAGTCCGGCAAAGCCGCGGTCAAGGCCGCCGTGATGGTTGAGGACATCGCCCGCACCGTCTGGTTTGCCCGCCAGCTCGGCAGCCCGGATGAAATCCCCGCCGACATGGTCGCCAAACTGCATTACCGCTATACCCACGAATACGGCCAATAGATTTATCCCTGGTTGTATCGGCCCCTTCCCCCAAATCAAAACCGGATTTGGGGGAAGCCAGGAATAGGGGGTAAATTGTCTGACTGCTTTACGTGCATACTCTTTCAATTTTCGTCTATAATTAAAACGGTATCCCAATACCATTGCCATCCGCGGCAACGTAGAAAGTTTGTGACTGCTCAGCCGTTAGTACTTTCCCATCCCCCCGGCCCCCTTCCCCAGGGGAAGGGGGAG
>CAZGRY010000090.1:0-5691 GCA_964528105.1 uncultured Dehalogenimonas sp. | reverse complement strand
TCGAGGGAGCGAAGCCGAAGGAGTGAGGGCAAGGCAATGATATCCCCTCAGTTTCTACCTCCCTGTCATCCTGCGCACACGACGGGTTCGGGGGTTAGGGTATTGAATATTGGTAGTATTTGACATTGGTAGTATTCTGGCTGGATTGAATGAATTGTCCGCGCCGAACGAATCCACGAGTAACCTGCAAAAACCCGAACGTGAAAACGGGATTCGTTTCCCTGAAAGCGCATCTCCCGCGCCCGTTCAATTCAAGGTCGTGGAGGCTGAATCCTTTCACCTGAAAGTGATAATATAACGACCATGTCAGATTCCGTTTCGCCTTTAATCCTGCTCGCGGACGCCGCTTTGGCGCTGGGCTGCCTCGTCCTTGCTTTCCATTTCTATCGCCGCCGCCGCCTCATTGACGACACCCCGACATCGAAAACTAAGGGCGTGTTCATCGGTCTGGCTGAAATCAAGGGCTCCGCCGAGAGTGAATCGCCCCTCGACAGCTACTTGGCCGGCGCCCGCTGCGTATGGTACAGCTACAAGGTGGAGGAGCACTGGCGGCGGGTCACGGTCAACGCCAAGGGCCATGCCACCACCCAGACCGGCTGGTCGCAGGTAGCTCACGAAACCAGGAGCGTACCCATCTTCCTGAAGGACGATACCGGCGTCGTCCGCATTCTTCCCGAGGGCGCCGAGGTTCACGGCGACGAGGTGTTCAAAAAAGAGGTTAAGCGCGAGGACCCGCTGTATTACGGCAAGGGGCCGGAAAACGCTGTCTCCGGTTCAACCCACCGCCGCCGTTTCACCGAGCAGGTCCTGACCCTCCACGAGGTCATCTACGTCATCGGCCAGGCGCGGTTGCGCTCAGACGCCGTGGCGGCCGAGGTTGCCCGGGCCAAGGGCTCGATGTTTATCGTCTCCACCCATGATGAGAAGCACCACTCCGACCGTTTCCGCCTGTGGTACTGGCTGTGGCTGGGTATCGGACTGGTGCTCGCGGCCGGGGGTACCGCCATTTACAGCCAGCAGGGTATTGTGCCGCCGCCGGTGCTGCCGGTAATCCTCACGACAGCCGGGTTGTATCTGGTCGGCGTCCTCATCGGCTGGGTGTGGACGGCCTACAACAGCCTGGTCAACCTGCGGCTCCGGGTGCGCCAGGGTTTGTCTCAATTCGATGTCGAACTGAAGCGCCGCGCCGATCTCATCCCTAACCTGGTGGCGGCGGTCGAAGGTTACCGGTTTCACGAAAGCAGCCTGCAGCAGCTGGTGGTCGAACTGAGGAAACAGCAACAAACCGTCGATCAGGCCCATTTATCCGGGCTTAAGGGGCTGGCGGCTAATCTGAGCATCGTAGCAGAGAGATATCCCGATCTCAAAGCCAATAGCCCGTTCCTCGCCCTGCAGACATCTCTCTCGGAAGCGGAGCAGCGGCTGGCTTTAGCCCGCGACTATTACAATTCGATCGCCACCTTTTACAAGACTCGGCTGGAGATTTTCCCCGACGGGGTACTGGGGCGGTTGCTGGGGTTCAGGGCGATGGTGCTCCTCGAGGCGGCCGGCTTTGAGCGTGCCCCGGTCGAGGTGAAACTAGCCGCTTAGATAATACCGAAAGCCAGCATCAAGCCGTAGGCGATTGCCCCGGCGGCGGTGATCGGCGGCATGGCCGGCGTCGGCCCGCCCTTGAAAAAGATCTTCTGAAACGGGTAGACCGACATTAGGCCCAGCAGCAGCGCTCCGGCCATGACCACGGCTGGACCGAGTCCCGCAGATGCCAGCACCGCGACCAAAAGGATAAGAGCAAAGCCGACATCGCCGCCGCCGAGCAGCGACACGATGCGCTCGTCTTCCTCGTCCAGCTTGACGTCGGTGAGCGACAGGCTCCAATCGGCGCCGGTCTTGGGGTAGACGAAGGCCGGCACGATGGACACACCGGTGAGCTTCTTGACCATCCACATCATGTGGCCGCTCTTGACCGAAATGAGGTCGTAAACGGAGACGGCGCCCATCATGGCCAGGGCGATGGCCGGTGCCATGAGCATGCCGAACACCGAGCCGTAGCCGGCAAGGGTAACGCCCAAAAGCAGGTTATGCAGCCACAACCGCGGCCAGCGCAGCCAGGCCAGGGCCGCCGGTGACGGCAATAGCGCCGGCCAGGACAACCGGCAGGGTCAGCCCCAACACGACGAAGACGCCCCAGCCGTAAAGCGCCAGGAACAGCCCTTTGACCAGGATCTTGAGCACCGCCATGGGTAGCAAGGCCAGCGCCGCGCCCAGGACGGCCACGGTGATGAAAAAGAAGATGACCGGCGTCCCGGGCCCGGTGACCACCGGCAGGACGATGTCGGGGTTTTCCTCCAGGAAGACCTGCTGGCGCAGGGAAACGGCGATGGCCAGCGCCTGGCAGGCGGCCAGGGTCAGGGCGCTCCAGTGGACCGGTGACCACTTCATGAACCGTCGCCGGAAATTAGATCAGCCATCGCGGCATAGCTTATTACAGCGCCGCTATCGAAGTAAAGAAGGTATTCATGATCCGGGGGCAGGAACCCGTGAATTGCAACGGAGCCCGTGGAAAGAGTGTAAGATTTTACATTCTGTTTACATCCGGATAACACAGTTTTCACATGGTCGCGGTATAGTGATACTAAAAACAGGGAGGAGACATATGAAGAGGAAAATAATCGCGGTCTCACTTATCGTGGCTATCGCTATCTTTGGAATCGTAGCCGTGCCGGTATTTGCTGCTGACCCGGCGGGTTCGGCACCGGCGACGGAGCAAGGTGCGAACTGGTTCGGGCGGGGATGCTTGCTGGGCAAATTGCTCCTGATCCAGGACGAAGCCAGGGTGGATTCACTGCTGGCGGCGGCCGTTACCAACGGCAAACTGACGACTGAGCAGTCCGACAAGATCAAAACCTTCTGGACCGAACGGCATGGGCCATTCAGCAAGAAGGTGGTTCTCAGGGGGCTGATAAAGATACAGGACGAGGCCCGGCTGCAGGAAATCCTGAATCAGGGAATTACCAACGGCAAGATCACCCAGGATCAAGCCAACCAGATCATCGCCGCCTGGGAGAGAATCCACAAAAAGTAGGAACAACCCATAGGCGCTGCAGCGAGAGCCCAGTTTCGGGGCTCTCGCTTTTTTTATCCGTACCGAGGTCGCCTATGAACCGCGACGGGGCAGGGAGTAACAGCACTTTTTGCGCATGGGTTATGATGCTGACATGCGGCCGATTGTCGAGGAATACCCCTTCTAGCTCCAGCATAAGGAGGTTCTCGACCGCCTGAGCGCAAGAGCTAATGCAGAGCCGCGGGCGCAGTGTTCGCCTGACGACAGCCGACGGATCGAGCCGGGAAATCAACGCGGCATTGTCGAGCAGTTTCGCAAGGGAGTCCGAAAACGCAAAAGCGGCGAATTCGACGGCGTCGATTTCCACGGTGCGACGGCAGCAACCATCGCACCGACGAATACGGCGGGAGCATCGATAGCAGCGCCCGTTTGCTGTTAGGGATTAAGGAAGCACTGATTAACGTTCGGGGTCCCGAGAGGGTGGGTTACTACACTTCGCCAATACTTCAAGCGCTTTGGGAATCCCTTGAGATCTAAATATCGCTTTTTAACTATACTAATTCTAACTTCGGCCGGGTAGTTTGTGAAGTGGAGTTGGGTCGGGTGGCGCAGCCTCAATATTCGCCACCGCTATTTTTCAATGTCAAAGATCAACTATTATGGAGAAAATATCTTAACGAATACTATTGACATCTTCTCTGGCGGAGTTCAATACTGAAGGGCGGACGTCTTAGCTTCAAAGGGTGCAAAAATGTCAGTTAAAAATATCCGCCTGCTGCTCTTAACCCTATTATTGGTATTATTCAATGTCTCCGGTTGCGGAGGCGGCGGCCAGGCTCAGACGCCGACTGGAACTTCCTCTCCCAACCCCACAAAGGCCACCCCCACGACGGTCATGTCGATCGGGGAAGGTTCTATCCAATTAATGAAAAACGGCGTTGGTAGTTGGACCACTATTCAGGTTGGGACCACCCTGAAAGCCGGTGATATTTTAAAAACCGGGGACGCCTCTCGCTCAATTATCACGTTCTTCGACGGCAGCACGATCGAACTTAAAGCCGGTACTCAGGTGGAGATTAGCTCCCTGATTGACGGGGCGGGCAAGGGCCCGAACACCATTTCATTGAAACAGCAGATCGGCGAAACAATCAGCACTGTGACTAAGTTGGTGGATCCAGCCTCACGATACGAAATCGAGACTCCGGCAGCAGTGGCCGGTGTCAGGGGCAGTGTAATGGCTGTCAGCGTTGACAGTACGGGCATGACCACAGTGACCAATATTGAAGGTACGATTATGGTCAGAGCTCAAGGTATTGAAGTGAACATCCCCGTCGGCATGTCCAGCATCGTCAAAAAGGGTGGACCACCTTCACAACCCAAGGTTGCGTCAACTGGTAATCTGGTCGCCCTTAACGTGCCTGTGAGCGGTAGCGGTGGATTCAATTACACACAGGGAAGTTATTTAGAGGGTTTCTATTTCAAGGCAAATAGCCCGATGAGCATTATCAGGCTCGGCGCTTATGACTCCAATCTCTCCCAGTTACCCCGTGGCGCCCAGAACTTCGGTCCCACTGAAGTCGCGATATATAATCTTACTACCCATGCCAAGTTAGGATCTGTCACAGTTCAAGCCTCTGATCTGGCGGCCGGGGTCTTCCGCTATTCTTCGCTAACCACTCCTGTTGATTTGAACACAACGGACACCTATGCGGTTGTTTGGGTTTCAAATCGCAATTATTACATCGCAAATCCAACTCTGACCGTTCAGGATATTAACTCAGCGATCGGTTTTCTGGGCTCAGTCGGCAACGGGCCAGGTGGTCTCACGCAAACAAACACCATGGTCGAGCCTAATTGGTTTTACAGCTCTCAGCAATACGGACTCAGCGCACTGAATTACGACATCGGACCGAACTTCATGTTTGTAATGAAATGAACTATTCACTCATTCCTTGGTTTGATTTGTTGGTTTGTTCATGACAATGTTCTTGAAACCAGTACACATGTTCCCTATACTTCCCGTCGATGTGTGACTATCCCATAAAAGTCTCACTCCACTTGAACTAGTTTTCGGGAGCGGATTAGTTTCTTGAGGAAGGTCAAGTCTGTGGCAGGAAAACTTCTGAAAAAGGATTCGTTCGGGAGCTTAGAGTGAGAGGTGACGAGGTGACTATTGAATAACTTGACCGCTACCCGAAGGTGTCAAGGGAGATACAATTCTCTCTGTTGGATTTTATGGTGGGCAGCAGAGGATTCGAACCTCTGACTTCCTGCGTGTAAAGTTGCTTTCCACGTCGGGTGAGAGACGATCGGTTGTGTTCATGACCGTCTCCTTTTTGTTTAATTAACCTAATTATACCTCCATTGAAATCGGCAAGCAAAGAAAAGCGTTTATATGTATGCATTTAGAGGTTTAATCGATTTGGTCAACAAACCCGAGACCTGTCACCGTGATAGTTTTCAGCCCGGTGTAAATTTTGTTTATTCCATTTTATGGACGCCTAATTGCCGATTGTTATACCTTTAAAATACTAGTCGGATGTGTAGGAATATTGTGGACGGCACTCACCAGAAACAACACACTTTAGCGACACCGGTAAGGGTTCTAGTCATCGCGGATGATGACGATC
>CAZGRY010000089.1:0-5725 GCA_964528105.1 uncultured Dehalogenimonas sp. | reverse complement strand
GTTCTTATCGGTGATGAGCGGCTTCTTTAATACATCTAAAATCTGCATCGTGACTCCTTAAACAGCCTCGGCGCCCCAGACCCGCTCGATGACCGCCAGCGCTTCCTCGGTCAGAAGCAGCTTGTCGTACTTGAGCAGGTCGACCACGTTCAGCAGGTTGGCCGGGGTGGTCTTGACCCGGGGCAGGTTGCGGGCGGACAGGATTACCTTCGAGTCGACCGCGGCCGTGGCCACGATGGTCGAAGGCGAGCACTCCAGGACTGACAGCAGCGCCACCATGTCTTTGGTCTTGGGGGTCTCGAATCCGAAGCTTTCGATAACCTTGAGGCCGCCGCTGGAGAATTTGTCGGACAGCAGGCAGCGGATGGCCAGTTGCCTGACCTTCTTCGGCAGGCCCTTGGAATAATCCCTGGGCTTGGGGCCGAATATGATGCCGCCGCCGGGGCGCAGGCCGCTCTTGATCGAACCGGCCCGGGCTTCGCCGGTGCCCTTCTGGCGGAAGATCTTCCGGGTGGAGCCGGCGACCTCGGAGCGGGTCTTGGTGCATGAGGTACCCTGGCGGGCGTTGGCCTGCTGGGCTACCAGCGCCTGGTGCACCACTGCCTCGTTCATGGTCACGCCGAAAACGGAATCGCTGACGGCGACGTTCTTGACCACCTGGCCCTGTGTGTTATAGACGGCTATTTCCATTTACTTGCTCTTCTTCGATTTTTTAATCAGGATGAGGCCGTTTTTGCTGCCGGGCACGGCGCCGCGCACCAACAGGAGGTTCTTCTCAATGTCCGCCTTGACTACCTTCAACCCTTGCACCGTTACCTGCTCGGCGCCCATGTGGCCGGCCATCCGGGTGCCGAGGTAAACCCGGCCGGGGGTGGTCGTCGAACCGATAGAACCGGGGGCGCGGTGCCGGTCGCTCTGGCCGTGGGTCTTGGGACCGCCGTGAAAGCCGTGCCGTTTGACGCAGCCGGCGAAGCCATGGCCCTTGGAGATGCCGGTGACGTCAATGAGTTCGCCGACGGCGAACAGGCTGGCGTCAACCTTGGCGCCGATCTCGACGCCGGCGGCGTCGTCCAACCGGAATTCCCGCAGGTGGCGGAACTCGCCCAGGTCCTTGGTGTGGCCTTTTTCGGCCTTATTGATATTCTTGGCGGCGCCGAAGCCGAGCTGGGCGGCGGCGTAGCCGTCCTTCTCGACGGTCTTGAGCTGGGTGACGGTGCACGGTCCGACCGCGAGCACCGTCACCGGCTCAGCCTTGCCGCCGGTGCTGTAGACCTGGGTCATGCCCAGTTTCTTGCCGATAATCCCGTTTATCATCTCTAGTGTCCTAAAGGTTAATCTGTAGCGCGTTTATAGCTTGATATCGATGCTGACGCCGGCCGGCATGTTGAGGCTGGTCAGCGCGTCGATGGTCTTCGAGGTCGTCTCCACGATATCGATTGGCCGTTTGTGGGGGCGCACCTCGAACTGCTCCTGGGAGTCCTTGTCGATAAAGGAAGCCCGGATGACCGAGTACTTCTTGATCTGGGTCGGCAGCGGTACCGGTCCGGAGATGACCGCGCCGGTGCGCTCCAGCGCCTCGACGATCTGTAGTGCCGACTGGTCGAGCACCTTGTGGTCGAACCCCTTGAGCTTGATGCGGATCTTCTGTTTGCCCATAGTCGTCTTATTCCCCTATTTCGCGACTGCCGCGGCTTCCATCACCGTCTTGGCGATGTTTGCCGGCAGTTCCTGGTACTTATGGAACTCCATGGAGGAGGTGGCGCGGCCCTTGGAGATGCTCCTGATGGTGGTGGCGTAGCCGAAGGTCTCGGCCAGCGGCACGTAGGCGTGGATGACCGTGGTCTCGCCGCGGGGTTCGATGGACAGGATATGGCCGCGGCGGCTGTTCAGGTCGCCGATGAGGTCGCCCATGTATTCCTCGGGCGTCACCACTTCCATTTTCATGATCGGCTCGAGCAGCGCCGGGGACGCCTTGGCCGCCGCCGCCTTGAGGGCCATCGAGCCGGCGGTCTTGAACGCCATTTCGTTGGAGTCGACGTCGTGGTAAGAGCCGTCGTAGATGGACACCTTGACGCCAACCATGGGGTAGCCGGCGTAGACGCCGGTGGCCGCCGCTTCCTTGATGCCTTCGGCCGCCGCTTTGAGGAAGTTCTTGGGCACCGTACCGCCGCGGGTATCGTCAGTGACCTCGACAGCAGTCGATTCGGTGTTGGGCTCGACATCGATTTTCACGTGGCCGTACTGGCCGCGGCCGCCGCTTTGTCGGACGAAACGCCCTTCGGCCCGGGCGGGTTGGGTGATCGTTTCGCGGTAGGCGACGCGCGGCTGGCCGACTTTGGCCGCCACCTTGTGTTCGGTGAACATGCGGCTGACCAAAACGTCCAGGTGCAGCTCGCCCATGCCGGCGATGATGTTCTGGCCGGTTTCTTCATTATAAGTAACTTTAAAAGTCGGATCCTCTTCGGCCAGCTTCTGCAGGGCGTCGACCATCTTGTCCTGGTCAGCCCGGGTCTTGGGCTCGATGGAGATGGACACGACGGGTTCCGGGAATTTGATGTTTTCCAGGAGCACCGGGTGGGCCGGGTCGCACAGCGTGTCGCCGGTGAAGGTGTTCTTCAGTCCCAGTGAAGCTATGATGGAGCCGGTGTCGGCCTTCTGGATCTCCTCGCGGGTGTTGGCGTGCATGACTAAAAGGCGGCCGATGCGTTCCTTCTGGTCGCGGGTGGTGTTGGTGACGCCGGCGCCGGCGTCAATGGTGCCGGAGTAAATTCTTAAATAAACCAGCCGTCCGACGAAGGGGTCCGAGACCACCTTGAAGGCCAGGGCGGAGAACGGCGCGTCGTCGGACACCGGGCGGGTGATTTCGCCCTGGGTCTTGGGGTCGATGCCGACTACCGGCGGCGTGTCGAGCGGTGAAGGCAAATATTGAACCACGGCGTCGAGCAGGATCTTGACGCCCTTCTGGCGGAAGGAACTGCCGCACAGCACGGGAATGCCTTTGTTGGCCAGGGTGACGCGTCGCAGTGCGGCGCGGATATCGGTTTCGGGAATTTCCTTTCCGTCCATGTAGGCGCACATGACCTCGTCGTCGAGGTCAGCCAGCTTTTCGATCATCTGGTGGCGGGCGGCCGCATAGCGTTCCTGATCGTCGGCCGGTATCGGGATCTCCACCATTTCGTTGACGTTCTGCTCGCCGTCCTGGCTGAAAGCCTTGCCGGAGACGACGTCAATGATGCCGCCGAAGTTCTCGCCGCTGCCGATGTGGATAACGACGGCGATATGGCGGGCCTTCAGGCGGTCCTCGATCATTTTCAAACAGCGGTAGAAATCGGCGCCGGTGCGGTCCATCTTATTGATGAAGCAGATGCGCGGCACGCCGTAGCGGTTGGCCTGGCGCCACACCGTCTCGGATTGGGCTTCCACGCCGGCTACGCCGTCGAAAACGACCACGCCGCCGTCCAGGACGCGCAGCGAGCGCTCCACCTCGGCGGTGAAGTCCACGTGGCCGGGGGTGTCGATGATGTTGATGCGGCAGTCGCGCCAATGGCAGGCCGTGGCGGCCGAAGTGATGGTGATGCCACGCTCGCGTTCCTGCTGCATCCAGTCCATGACCGTGTTGCCTTCGTCGACGTTGCCTATCTTGTAGGTCCGGCCGGTGAAGTACAGCACGCGCTCAGTCGTCGTCGTCTTGCCTGCGTCGATATGGGCGATGATGCCGATATTGCGGATCTTATCTAATTCGAAAGTTCTATCTTGTGCCATATATCTAAATTCGGGGTCGCCGAGGCTCCTAGTTTATTTACCAGCGATAGTGGGCGAAGGCGCGGTTGGCATCAGCCATCTTGTGCGTCTCTTCGCGCTTCTTGACCGCCGAGCCGAGGCCCTTGGCGGCATCGGTCAGTTCGGCTGAAAGCTTCTCGGCCATGGATTTGCCGGAGCGGCTGCGGGCGGCCTTGGTCAGCCAGCGCAGAGCCAGGGAGAAGGCGCGGTCCGGCCGGACTTCTACCGGCACCTGATAGTTGGCGCCGCCGACGCGCCGGGCCTTGACCTCGAGCATCGGGGTGGCGTTCTTGACCGCAAGTTCCACCAGGGTCACGGCGTCTTTGCCTTCCTGGGCGGCCATGATCTCCATGGCGCCGTACATCACGTTCTCCGCCGTGTTCTGCTTGCCGGAGTACATGATGCGGTTGATGAACTTGGTCACGATGACGCTGTTATACTTGGCGTCGGGCAGGGCGGGGTGTTTGATTCCGGAACTGCGTCTTCCCATTTTTTCTTCTAAAAGCCTCCCTGATTTTTCAGGAGTTTATTTCTTGCCCGGGGCCTTGGCGCCGGCCTTGACGACCTTGGCGCCGTACTTGGAGCGCCCCTGCTTGCGGTTGGCCACGCCGGCGGTATCCAGGGTGCCGCGGACGATGTGGTAGCGGACGCCCGGTAAATCGGGTACCCGGCCGCCGCGGATCAGTACAACTGAGTGCTCCTGCAGGTTATGTCCCTCGCCCGGGATGTAGGCCGTAACTTCCATGTGGTTCGACAGTCTGACGCGGGCGATCTTGCGCAGGGCGGAGTTCGGCTTCTTGGGGGTGGTCGTCTTGACCTGGAGGCACACGCCGCGCTTCTGCGGCGAACCGCCGGCGCCGTACGAGGTACGGTTCTTCAGCGAGTTGAAATTATAATGCAGCGCCGGCGTCTTGGCCTTCTTGACCAACTTGTGGCGCCCTTTTCTAATCAACTGGTTCACTGTAGGCATGTCGTGCTCCTCTTATTATCCCCGGACAATGTTAAAGGATGAGACGAGCTCATCCTTCACCCTCGGAAGCCCGCTGGCAGACTGTTTTGTTAAACATCATCTGCCGCCCGTGGCACAAGCCACAGACAATCGGTTAGTGTATCACGTACCTGCTGGCAGTGTCAATAACCCAAACCTGCACCGTGCAAAGCGCCGGTAGAATCTTCACTCCATTACTATTTTGCTTCCGGCTGGAAGTTGAGCCGCCGTTAAAAATTATTCTTGCGCCGGTGAAGATCGGTTCGTATAATGGCATGTCCAAGTCAACCGGTAAAGGACAACGGCAAATGGAAGACAGGTATTTTTATCGGAAGATCGTTGATGAAATCCCGCTGCCGGTTTATGTCTTTCAAGATGGGGGTTTTAAATTCATCAATCAGGCCTTTATCGACCTTTCAGGATACGAGCGGGAGTAGATGGCGGCCTTGGATTTTCTTGACCTGGTTCACCCGGGATATCGGGAAAACCTGATGTGCCAGACAAGGTTGGCGCTTTTCGGACACGGCCGCGATCTCCCCAAGGAATTTGAATTGCGGGTCATTCTCAAAAACGGCGAAACCAGGTTGGTGCGGGTTAAACCTCGCATCATCGTACACAATAGCCAACCGGCGATTCTCGGTATTGTGAATAGCGTTGCTGAGTGTAGTACGCCGTAGATCTCATGGCTCCCTCTCGCATTTCCCTTTCCGTTCTCCCTTTTTCAAGACCTGTCCTGAGCCTGCCGAAGGAGGGAGGTAGGAGGGATTCGGTAACACTCGCAGCCTTTAATCCATCGTCCTTGCGAGACTCCGCCGCTCGCCCTGAGTCTGCCGAAGGGAAACAATCTCTTGTTCGTTCGTTCTTGCTTCTCCCTTTCGCAAAGGGAGATTGAGAGGGGGTACAGACCGGACACATGGGTAACAGTTAAGGTATCGGCAGGAGGGATAAGCCGATGCC
>CAZGRY010000088.1:0-5784 GCA_964528105.1 uncultured Dehalogenimonas sp. | reverse complement strand
ATGCCGGAGTACTCTCCGGCGCAGATTTCGCGGCCGGTCTCCACCATTTCCGGATTGCCGCGGCCCAGCTCGTCGAAGCTATACAGTTCGTAGTTATGGGGGTCTTTCAACACGCCGTCGGCGTGGATGCCGGACTCATGGGCGAAAGCGTTGGACCCTACCCCCGGCTGGTTGATCGGGATCGGCACGCCGAAGGCGTAGGACGCGAACTTGGCCACCTTCCAGCTCTTGGTCAGGTCGATGGGCTGCCCCAGTTCGTACTTGCCGGCGAAGCTCTTGCTCTTGGTTAAAGCCAGCACGGTGGCGGTGAGGTCGGCGTTGCCGGCCCGCTCGCCGATGCCGTTAAGGGTGGTGTTGATATAGGCGTCCTGGCCACCGTCGATGACGCCGCGGGCGCCGGCCACCGAGTTGGCCACCGCCATGCCGAGGTCGCCGTGGCAGTGGAGCTCAATAGGCATGGCAACGTTCTCAGCCAGGGCGCGGCTGGTCTCATAGATGGAGAAGGGATCGTCGAAGCCCAGGGTGTCGCAGTAGCGCAGGCGGGTGGCATTGTGCTCTTTGGCCGCCAGACCGTATTCGATGAGGAACTCGGTATCGGTGCGGGAAGCGTCCTCGGCGTTGACGCCCACGGTCTCGGCGCCGAGGCGGTAAGCGGTATCAACTGCAGCGGTCATCTCCTTGACGATGTCCTTGCGGGTCTTCTTGCCCTTGAATTTGCCGTCGATCATCTGCCTGGAGGTGGAGATAGACAGGTTGACATGCTTCAGTCCCGGCACCATCTGGAAAGCAAGCTCTACGTCTGAGGCGATAGCCCGCAACCAGCCTTCGAGGCGCAGCGGGGCGATGACGCCCAGTTCCGCCAGCCGCAGGTTGGCGTTCAGGTAGTTGGTTTCGTGTTTGGTGGTGGGGAAGCCGAATTCCGACTGGAAGACGCCCATCTCGGCGAGGTAGAGGTTGACCATGGTCTTTTCCAGCTTGGATAGACCGAGCTTGGCCGTCTGCACGCCGTCGCGGTTGGTGACATCAATTATGTAAATTTTGGGCATATTTCACCTCAATCGTGGTGGTACGGGTGGTAAAGTATTATGGTAACACGGGGGGGCGGACGGAGGCAACCCGGAACAGGGCGGAGGGCTAGTCGTACAGCGACTTGCCGTCGATCGGAGGATCGAACTTGCCGAGGTCCAGGCCGATGCGGTCCATGATCGTCGGGCAGATGTCTTCGCGCCAGCCGGTGATCTTGACCCGCTTATCGTTAGAAGCCAGGAAGACGTAGGGCGCGTCCTTGTGGCTCTTCAGCCCCTCGTCGAAGCCGTGGTCGGCGGTGACGTATATGACCGAATCCTGGTAGATGCCGAGTTCCTTGAGCTTGGCCACGATCTGCCCCGTCCAGTAGTCGCTGGAGATCAAAGCGTCGTTGTAGGGCTTGGAATTCTCACCGGAGGCGTGGCCGCTGGAATCGACCTCTGCGAAGTGGATGAAATAGAACGAGTTCTCGCCCTTGTGACGCTCGATCAGCTCGAGAGCCCGCTGGCCGACGATATCGTTCTTGACCAGGTTGTTCTCCCAGTAGTCCATGTTGCGGCAGGATAAGTAGTAGGGCTTGCCCGGGATCGAGAGGAATTTCTGGCCGTTCTCGGTGATGACCACGCCGCCCTGCAAGGCATCCCCCTGCTTGTAGGCGATCTTCTGCGGCGGGTCGTTGTCCACGTTGCCCTTCTTGCCGATGACCGCGGCGGTGAAAACGTTTTCATCACCGAATTTTTCCTCCAGGCGCTCGAAAATGGTCATGCCGGCCGGGATGGGCTGGTACTGCGAGTTGGAGTAGACCCCGGTGACGGTGGGGTAATAGCCGGTGAGGATCTGCGCCCAGCCGGCCTTGGTGTCGGTGGTGCCCTTGATGTCGATATTGACCATGCCGCCTTCGTCGATGAGCGCCTGCAGCGCGGGCAATTCGTGGCGGGCGAGGCATTCGTTCAGGTGGTTGCGCTGAGCGCCGTCCCAGCCGATGAGGAAAACGTATTTAGGCCGGCCGAGGTCGCAGGACGAGGCAAGAACCAGGGACAGGACCAGCGCCAGGGCAAAGGGTATCGTAATCCAGCGACGCATGTTGGCTGCACTCCCGACCAAGATGTCCCTATTATAGCATCGGAGTCAAAGTCCCGTTTCAGGTTTGCCCACCTCTCTGGTAGACTACGTTTGCATCAAGCAATCGAGGCGAAGCAGAATGGAAGAACTGAAAATGGAGTTGCGGCCGATCGGCCGGGTCAGGAGCCCGGTGATCGAAAAGCCGGCCGACGGCTTCGACTGGCGGGAGGTGGTTTCAGAAATCGAGATTGACCCCGCCCTGGCAGAAGGAATGGACGGCCTCGAGGAGTTTTCCCACATCATGGTCGCCTGGTGGATGCACCGGGCGGTCGATAAGTCGAAAATGGCGCTCAAGGTGTTTCCCCACGGCCGCAAAGACCTGCCGCCGGTGGGTGTCTTCGCCTCCCGCAGCCCCTACCGCCCCAACTCGCTCGGCCGGGCCACGGTCAGGCTGCTGGAACGGCGCGGCAACGTCCTGGTCGTCAAGGGGCTGGACGCCATCGACGGCACGCCGGTGCTGGATTCAAAGCCATTCATCCCGGGCTACGACTCGCCCGAGGAAGGAGCGACCACCCCGGAATGGGCGGCGCGGCACCGGAAAACGAGCTGAAGGCGATCTACGACCGGCTCTTAGCCTGTTACGGGCCTCAAGCCTGGTGGCCGGCCGAGACTCCGTTCGAGGTCATGGTGGGCGCCATCCTCACCCAGTCCGCGGCCTGGGGCAACGTCGAGAAAGCCATCGGGAATCTCAAGGCGGCGGGGAAACTTTCGGCGGCGGCACTGCGCGACACTGCCGTCGACGACCTCGCCGGTCTGATTTATCCTTCCGGCTACTACAACGCCAAGGCCAAAAAGCTGAAGGCGCTGGTCGAGTGGCTGGGACGCTACGGCGACGATCTGTCAAGGCTCGACAATCGAGATACGCCAGAGTTGAGACAGGAGCTATTGAACGTCCACGGCATCGGGCCGGAGACGGCGGACTCCATACTCCTGTACGCGCTGAACCGCCCGGTCTTCGTCATTGACGCCTACACGAGGAGGATGTTTTCACGCCTGGGGTTCAAGCCGATAAAGGACACCTACGACGGCTGGCAGGAGCTGTTCACGGGCAACCTGCCGAAAGATGCACAGTTGTTCAACGAGTACCACGCCCTGATCGTCAGGCACGGCAAACAAGCCTGTCGCAAGGCTCCGCGGTGCCGGGAAGTGTCCCGTTACACCAGGCTGGGTTGATCGGCAGGACACGCGATGCTTTGCCCAGCCATCGCCAGAGCCAGGTTAGGCTTGATATATTTCTCGAAGATCGCCGCCAAATGATCGTTGTTCTTCCCAGTCGACCTGAAGCGCAACCGGCAGCCCGAATCGCAGACCAGTTCGTTGAACACATAATCGCGGCTGACCAGGTGCCAGTCGGTGAACCGCCGCGTGATATGAAGCAGCTGGATATCCAGTCTCCAGGTGAAATCCCGGGCCACGGTGCAGTAATTGGGAGAAAAACCTATGAAGTCCTGGTAGCGGCGTTTCCCATCTGCCACATACTCACTGATGAAGATGTCTTCAATCGGCTCCGGGGACATGGCGGAACAGCGCCAGAATACCTGGCGGCAAACGCCGACAAGCTCGCTGGGCATTTCGAGTTCACCCAGGTAAGGGCCGAACGCCGCAAAGGACTGAGGAACGGAGCCTGCCTGCATAACATTTACCTCACGCTGTCCTTTTAATTGTGTCACCGATAACCGCCGCGGGTAATTGGGACAACTACGTAATTTTCAGATTATACGTCACCTAAGAAATGCAAGTTAAGCTACCTAGAACCGGGGGCCGGGGAAATCGCTAAGGTAACGTCATCGCCATCTCCACCAGACCGAGGTACCGCCCGGCGGAGTCGCGGACGGCCATGTATCGGATGCGGATCTTGCGCCCGTCGCTTTTATCTACAATATGCTCCTCGAGGTCGCGGGCGCCGGACTTGAAGTCGGCTACCATCTTGTCGATCATAGGCCAGCTCGCCGGTATGTGGCACTCGCGGACGTCCCTGCCGACGATCGCCAGCGGACGGTTGAAGATGCGGTGGCCGGAAAACCAGGCGATCCGGTTGTTTTCATCCATGAAGGTCAGGTCTAAAGGCAGGGTGTCCAGCATAGCGGCGATGGTGGCGACGGGGATGTTTTCAAGCATGGAAATCTCCGCGAATTTGATGCCGAGATGATAGCAGGGCGGCGGGCGGTGGTAAAGGGCGACAAGCCGTTACATGGCAGTTGAGTCCGGTGCTATAATCTTTTAACTTGGATTAAGCGAGGTGCCGCATGTCCCGTAAAGAGTTCGATTTCACCGGTTTTACCGAAGTCGAGATCAAGAACGCCCTGAAAGCCGAGGTCCGGCGCGGCGACGCTTTCTCGGTGGCCGTCGAGTCTGACGAGCAAGCGCTCGCCGATGTCAAGGTAAGCCTGGCAGGCGACAGGCTCACCGCCAAGTTGGAGGCCCGGTGGGGCCATATAGGTCTCGTGTTCAAAGGCGTTTCGTCGCCCAAAGTTTTCGTGACCATGCCCGACCTGAAATACCTGGAGCTGGCGGCGGCCAGCCGCGGCGAGGTCACCGGCTTCAACGAACTGGAGAATTTCCAGGCGATTCTGGCCGGGGCCAGTTCGCTCACCGGGAGTATCGGCTGCCGCAAAATGAAGTTGGAAGCCAGCGCCGCCTCTCACTTCGAACTGTCCGGCAATGCGGCATCGGCCGAAATTGAACTGACCGCGGCTTCGAACGCCAACTTGGAGAAGATGAGCGTGGGCGATGCCAAGATCAAGCTGGGGGGCGCCGCGTCCCTGACGATCAACCTGACCGGCAAGCTGGACGCCGATGTTTCCGGGGCCAGCAGCCTGCGCTGGCTGGGAACGCCGGCGCTGGGCGACGTCAAGATCACCGGGGCATCTACCTTCGCCAAGAAGGGGTAAGCGCTCCGAGCAATTCCGCGCTACTTCAGGCAGTGAGATTGATTCGCCCCGAACCCGGTCGAAGGCTCACAACGAGGAATGAACTAAAACTAGCCGGATGGCGAGTAAAAAACTCCCTGTTAGCGTGGTGCGTTTGGGCGGTGGGTGGGGGATAATGGACAGCGGAGGAACAAGCAGATGAATAAACTACTGGCTTTCACCATGATCCTGGCGCTATCGCTCACGGCGGTGGCCTGCTTCCCCTTCGGCAGCATCGTCGGCCGGGGCGACCTCGACACCCGCGACTTCACCTTTTCCGGTTTCACCCGGGTGGAGGTCTCGACCACGTTCGAGGTCGAGATCGTCCGCGGCGACGCCTTCTCGGTCTCGGTGACCACCTACCAAAACATTTTCGATTACCTGGACCTGGAACAGAACGGCGACACCCTGGAGATCAAGCTCAAGGACGGCAGCTACACCATCTCCTCGCTCGATGCCAGGGTCACCATGCCCGACCTGACCGCCCTGGAGGTCTCCGGGGCTTCAGAAGCTAAAGCCGAGGCCTTCAACTCCGGCCACAACCTGGACCTTAAAGCCAGCGGCGCCAGCATCATCGAACTTTCCAACATCAAGTGCGGCATTGCCGACATCGAGGTCTCCGGCGCATCACGGGTCAGGGGCAACCTGGACAGCGGCGACGCCAATGTCACCATCAGCGGCGCTTCCACCGTAGACATCTCCGGCCGCGGCGGCAGGCTGGATGTGA
>CAZGRY010000087.1:2704-5835 GCA_964528105.1 uncultured Dehalogenimonas sp. | reverse complement strand
GTGCCGATAAAGTTCGAAAATTCCGGCTGGGTCTTTAAGCTGACGCGTGAATAACCGTCAGCTATCTCTTCCAGTTCGATTCCTAGTAGTTGCCACGCCGGTTCGGTCCGGCTGGCCTGCCGCATCCGATCTATGTTTTCCTGGCTCATGCTAGACGCCTTCGTCGAGGATCCGGTACACCGCCTTCATATCGAGCGAATTCCGTACCAGATCGGCCAGGGCGTCGTAATGTTTGTCTTTATCCAGCGGGGCGTCGTAAATGCGCTCCGGCAGCCCCTTGCGCCGCCGCAGGTTGTTGAGCAGACCGCGGCGGAAGCCGTGGCTCTGGAAAATGCCGTGGATGTAGCTGCCGATGACGGTGCCGTTTTCGTTGATGCTGCCATCGGTGTAAAACGCCGGACCGTCCTGGGTTTCGGTGATTTGAAACGGCTGGTTACGGCTCTCGGTTCTGCCCATGTGGATTTCGTAGCCGGTGAGAGTCTCACCTTTTAAGCCCTGCAGCAGGCCGCGGTCGTCGGTGACGATGCCCTTGACCTGGGTGGTGGCTTTTTCTCGCGCGAAGGTCGTCTCGGCGTCTATCAGTCCCAGGCCCTCAACCGTATCGTTTGTCGATTCAACGTGGTCGGGGTCGTGAATCAGCTTGCCCAGCATCTGGTAGCCGCCGCAGGCGCCGAACACCGGGATTCCGGTCTTGGCTTTCTTGATGATTGCGCCAGCTACACCAGATTCCCGGATAGCGAGAAGATCAGGGACGGTCGTTTTCGATCCGGGGATGATGATGAGGTCGGGGTTACCCAGTTCCTCCGGCCGGCAGACGTAACGCAGATTAGCGCCGTCTTCTTCGAGGGGATCGAAATCGTCATAATTGGAGATCCGCGGGCTGCGGATGATGGCGATATCCAGGTCTGCAGTCGAGGAGGCATTTCGGCGCTCGTCAAGGTAAACTGAATCTTCCTGGGCCAGCAGGATATCGCGGTAGTAAGGCACAACGCCCAGCACGGGCAGCTTGGTTCGCTCTTCAAGGAAATCGTTGGCATCTTTTATCAGGCTGACATCGCCGCGGAACTTGTTGATGATGAAGCCTTTAACCAGTTTTCGCTCGCTTTCGTCGAGCAGTTCCAACGTCCCGACCAGGAAGGCATAAACGCCGCCGCGGTCGATATCGCCGGCCAGGAGCACCGGAGCTTTGGCAAGCTTAGCGATGCGCATATTGGCAATTTCCCGTGCCTTCAAATTGATCTCTGCCGGTGAGCCGGCGCCTTCAATGACCACGATGTCATATCTTGAACTGAGATAGTCAAATGACTCTCTAACTTTTTCGAGAAGCAGCATCGTGTGCTGGTAATAATCCTTGGCGGACGTGGTATCGTAGACTTTACCCTGAACAATTATCTGTGACCGGGAGTTAGCCTCCGGCTTTAAAAGAACCGGGTTCATGTGGATGCTGGGGGCGATGCCGGAGGCCTCGGCCTGCATCGCCTGGGCGCGCCCTATCTCACCGCCCTCGGGCGTCACAAAGGCGTTGAGGGCCATGTTCTGGGCTTTGAACGGCGCAACTTTATAGCCGTCCTGTTTGAAGATCCGGCACAACGCGGCGACGAGGACGCTTTTACCGACGTTGGATGAGGTTCCCTGGACCATGATGACCTTGGCCTGGCGTGATTCGGACATGGTAGTCTCCTATCACGGGTATTATAACAACTACATACGGTTGAAGCTATGCGATACGTGGTGCATACAAAAAGATGGAACCGGGTCCGTGAACCCCGGTTCTCTAAGACCCGCCTATCCTGCTTTCAACTAATTCAGTTCGCGCGGACCCGGTTCTGGATGGTAAATGCTATGGCTTCGGCACGATTTCTTAGATGTAGTTTTTGGAGCAGGCGGTAAACATAGGTGTTAACCGTTCCGGTGCTGATAACAAGTTTCATCACGATTTCGGCGTTGGTTAAGTTCTCCGTCAATAGATCCATCACCTGTTGTTCTCTGGCTGAAAGCATAGGGGTATTGTCGGTACCTCGAAACTCCCTTATCACCTTAGAGGCAAAATTGGTTGAGAGCACCGCCTCACCTGCGGCTACCTTCCTGATGGCGCCAATGACTTCGGAGATATCGCATCTTTTCAGTAGATAGCCGTCGGCTCCAAAATGGATCGCCTGCATCAGATCATTCTCATGTTCGGAGACTGTAAGGAATATTACCTTGACCGCAGGCAAGTTTTTCTTGATGCTGTTCTTCTGCGCCATGACCGTCGCCGCATTCGCCGACGATACAAATATCGAAAGTGGTGGAGAGGGCAGTTCGAAGTTCGCTGTGGATTAAATGTTGATCATCGGCGATTAGAATGTTTATTTTAGGGGAAGTCTTATTCTTGGGAAACACCTTGCGAGGACCTCCTATGGTTCTGATAACCCATACTCGAATTATCCTCGACACACACTATAAATTTTCGGCGTGTTTGAACATTCGTATCACCACGTAATTACTGCTAGTGAGGTTACTAATGTAATAGTGTCGGCAATCAGCGTAATCCACCGGATTTATTCACCAGGGGACGGGGAGCGTTTGAGGAGATTAAATGAAAAGCAAAGGATGGCATTAAGATGAAGAGGAGAATCTTTACAAAATGCGGGGAAGGGAGTTAGAATAGCTTTGGTTTTCGCGGGTGTAACTCAGTTGGTAGAGTGCCTGCCTTCCAAGCAGGTTGTCGCGAGTTCGAGTCTCGTCACCCGCTCCACCACTCGTAATGGGACAACCTGCTTGCCCCGGGCTGTTAGTCTGCTCATCAGCCGATATCACCTCTGGGCCCAGGCCGAAGGTTACTCCCCCAAAACCATTAGCCACGTTTCGCAAGCGGTGGAGATGTTCGGGAGGTTTCTCGGCGGAATCCCCGACGCCAAGCGCGTTAACGGCGACGACCTGCGGCGATTCATCGCCGCTCTCAGGAACCGCCAGACCTGGGCGGCCTGCCCGAACCGTCGCAAGAGGACATTGTCGCCGACCTCAATTAACACCTATGTACGGGCCATACGGGCCTTCTGGGGCTGGCTCGAGCGGGAAGGCACCATCAGCACTAACCCGTTTTCCAGCGTAAAACCACCGAAAAAGCCACGCCTGCTGCCCAGAATATA
>CAZGRY010000087.1:0-2694 GCA_964528105.1 uncultured Dehalogenimonas sp. | reverse complement strand
CTCCGAAGAACAGTTACGTACAATACTAAGGGCGGTAGAACGCCAGCCGCGCGAGCGCGCCATTATCGAACTATTCCTCGACTCAGGCATGCGCTTATCGGAACTGACCAGCCTCCAACTCAAGGACTTGGACCTGAAAAATCTGTCGATCCTCGTTTACGGAAAGGGCAGCAAAGAAAGATTAGTATACGTCAGCCCGGGCACCGCCTTACGATTGCAAGATTACATAACTTCTAGGCTGGCTAATACGAAACAACAACACGTATTTTTAACCGCGGACGGTCGGCCTCTCAGCCCGGCACGCATTCAGAAGATATTAAGACTGATAGGTGAACACATTGGCCTGAGTGAGCCCCTGGCGCCGCATCGGCTGCGCCACACTTTTGCCACGTTATCGCTTAGAAATGGCTCCAACCTTGAATACCTGCGTCTGGCTCTCGGGCATTCCGACATCAAAACAACCTCCGAATCCTACCTGGCCGTGTCCAATAGTGACGTGGCGCTTGCCCACCGCCGTTTCAGTCCCATGGCTAACCTCAAAATGGTTGGTAGCAGAAACGCATGTATTGAATAATGGACATGTCCGTATTAGTATGGAGCAAATTATCGGTGGAGTGACCATATGAAGAACATCGAGGGATTGCTTGATCGCTACCGACTTGAAGCCGGTGCCGCCGGCCACACACCGAAAACCATGGATAATGTTGTCAGGCCGGTGCGGCTTTTCAGCGAATTTGTGGGTGATATCGAGGCCCAAGAGGTCACGGTCGCTATAGCGAAAAAGTTCATTGTCTGGTTGAGAGAGAAAGATGTCTGGTCGGGGACGAACCATGCAAAGGCACGCAAGCTTAGCTCAACCACAGTTAACACTTACGTCCGCGCACTCAGGAGTTTCTGGTCATTTTTGTTAGACGCTAGACTAATTATCCAAAATCCTTTAGCCGAGGTAAAGCCACCCAAAAAGGGCAAAACGATTCCGAAAACCTTTTCATCCGAGGAGATGCAGCTGGTATTCGCCCAATTGCAGCCCGGTAGTCGTGAAGAGGTGCTTGTCCTGTTGTTCTTGGATAGCGGCATACGGCTGAAAGAGCTCTTGCAACTCCCGATGAAAAGGCTTGACTTGCAAGAGAAGCGAGCCCTGGTTGAAGGAAAAGGGGATAAACAGCGGTATGTCTATTTCTGCCCCATAACGGAGAATGCCATCAAGGCTTATATTGCCAACGAACGTCCCCATCCGGCATCGATGGATTGCCTTATTTTGTCGGAGAAAGGCTTGCCGTTAAGCACAACCAGAGTCCAATTCATTGTCGCTGCGATCGGTAAGCGGGCAGGTTTGAAGGAGAGGTTGTCGCCCCATAAATTGCGGCACACTTTCGCCACGATGTCGCTTAAATATGGTAGCAACATGGAATATTTGAAGAAACTTTTAGGACACAGCGATATCAAGACTACCAGCGAATCATACCTTAATGTGGATGATCGGGATGTAGCCACCGGTTATGCAAAAAGCAGCCCAATAGCCAATCTTAACAAGAAGCCGGAATTAACTCAGGAGTGTGGGTTCGCTCAAGGAATAAAGACAACCGCCGACGAAAAGAAATTGGGTTCTAGCCTTGGGGCAGAACCATTAGGTCTACGAGATGAATCCCATCTTGGGAGAGTCTCTAGTCGGGAGGAATATTCTTCTGGCAAAGAAATACGTGATGCCGTACAGGATTTACAGAACCTGTCCATTATGGTCGGCAATATCGAAATAAAGGCAATTTCGGTTTTGCTCAAAATGGGGGAAGAGCTTTCTGAAGGGTTGACAACGGGCGAATTCCTCACCCCTTTTAATGTAAAAATGAACCTGGTCGGAGAAGAATTCAAACTAGTTTGTGCCGCTGGGGAATCTCTGCTACGCAAATTGAACCTTCGGCAGATAATCCACAAGGAAAGAAGGCGGGGAAGGACCAAACTTGACGTCGAATGTTGGGTTCTAACAGAACTGGGCAACAAAGTGGTTCTGGAGCTACAACGCAAAGAACTCGGATAGAAAAGCATCTTATTCGTGCGACTTTGAGAGGTAGGGATTTTCATGGCATCAAGTGAACAATCCTGTGCGCGTGGTTCGGAAGAGAAATCGTAATGCTTCATTCTTGTTATCATTGGCGAAACGAAGTCAGCATTGGGCCTTATAAGGTTTTAGCATCGTCGTTTCATGCTCTTTTCAGCAAACAATTGAAGGCTGGATCATCTCTCATTCCCACCTGGGGAATCTATCTCGATGAAGGTTGGAAAGAAGTCGAGACTGGCTACCCAAAGATGGTAGTAGATTGGCCTGACTGCGGAATAATCGAATTGTCAGCTTTGAAATCTCTCGTGCAGATGACTAAAGAAAAACTCAAGGCGGGTGAGATCATAGACATCGCTTGCTACCTTGGGCACGGCAGAGCCGGCACGCTGCTGGCATGCCTCATTTCTGAAATTGAAGCCCTCACTCCGGATGCAGCAATTTTCCAACTTAGGCAACGCTATTGCGATTATGCTGTGGAATATCGGGAACAGGTGAAACTTGTTCACGATTTCTCTGGTGTAAAAGTAGCTGATCAACGTACTTCCAGAACACTGGGATCTTTAAATATCGGTTGATACGGAAAACAGCACCCTGGCCGGGTTTATATTCAAAACCCTGGGTAAAATTCCAACCAAAGG
>CAZGRY010000086.1:0-5946 GCA_964528105.1 uncultured Dehalogenimonas sp. | reverse complement strand
GGCCATCGAGAACTCCGTTTACGGCTCGTTCCTGGAAAACTACGACTTCCTGTTGAAGTACGATACCCGCATCGTCGGCGAAGAGTACATGCGCCTGGTGTTGAACCTGATCGCGCTGCCGGGAACCAAGATGGAAAACATCACCGAGGTCTACACTCACCCCCTGGCGATGAGCCAGGCCGAAGAATTCCTGGACAAGCACCCCAAGATGCAGCGGATCGAAGCCGATGACACCGCCGCCGCAGTTCGCCTGATCAAGGGGCAGGACATGCACACCGCCGCGGCTATCGGCTCGGCATTGGCCGCCGAGATCTACAGCATGAAGATCCTGGCCAAAGATATCGAGACAGAGAAACGCAATTACACCCGCTTCCTCATCATCGCCCGGCCGGATACTCCGTATGAGATGGACGCCGACAAGACATCCCTGGTGGTGCATGCCAAGAACATCCCGGGGGCTTTGTTCCTTGTGCTCAAGTGCTTCAACGACGAGGGCATTAACTTATCCAAGATCGAGAGCCGCCCGATCGTCACCGGCCGCGCCTGGGACTTTAACTTTTATCTCGACTTAGAGAAAGGCTTGTATGCCCCGGCGACCCAGCGGGCGCTCAAGGAATTGGAAAAGGTAGCCGATCATATCAAGGTGCTGGGTACTTACAAGCGCGACGATAAGGTCGACCCGCAGTAACTCCCGGCCACTTTCAAGACAAACAAAGCGCCGTCCTTCGGAAGAAGGACGGCGCTTTTTAGTGATAAGTGTTCTCGCTAGGGTAAGGGCGGAATCGGCATGTCGGTGATCGTGAAGGGCAACGTCGGAGTCAGGCCGGTACCGCGGTTGGCGAACTGGGAGTTGACCACCAGCATCCGGTTGCCGACCTTGGCGATGGTGGTTGGAGTTGAGAAGGTGCTGTCGCGGAAGTTGTCGACGATGGTGCCGGAGTCGAAATCCGCTGCCAGGCGGACGCGGACGATGCGGTCGGTGTTGGTGACCCGCTCGCAGATGTAGAGGATCTGCCCGTCCAGGACCATGCCGTCACCGCCCTGAAGCGCCCCGCCCAGGTTGATTTCGGTGATGGTCTTGGTGGCTACGGCGATGCGATAGAGCTTCTGGGCGCCGGAGTGGACGACGATGAGGTTGGCGCCGTCGGCGGTGACCACGATGCCATTTAGGGCGTTTACGCCGGCGGTATAAACGATAGGGGTATTCTCAAATTCGATGAAGTCTTCCAGTTGGCCCGGCTGAGCCCCGGAGCCGGTTATCTTGAATAGCACCGGACGGCGGGAGTCGGTGACATAGACATCGCCGTTGGGGGCCAGGGCCACGTCGTTCAGGAAGGTCGAAGCCACCTGCGGCGTGTCGAACTTCCGTATAAGGGCGCCGCTGTTAACATCGTAGACCCAGACAGAGCCGGTGGCGCCGCCGCAAACCCACAGCCGGCGTTTTGCTACATCCACCTTCATGCCGATGGCCGCAGTGCGGCCGTCCGCTCCGGCGGCGGAGAAGACGGTTACCTGGCCGGAATCGATGTCTCCGCGGTAGATGGTGCCGTCATTGGTGCTGCCGGTGAAGAAATCGTTAGACGTCGGGTCCCAGGCCACACCCTCCGGGAAGACCTGGTTGCCTGGTAGGGCATACGTTTTGGTGATCGCAGGAACCGGCGGCGGTGTCGTTGCCGGCGGAGTGGTGGGTGGCGTGGTAGCGGGGGTTGTGGTTGGAGGTGTGGTCGCCGGTGTTGTCGCCGGTAAGGTGGTAGCGGGCGGCCGGGTGGTAGTAACCGTCGGCTCGTCTTTGCCGCAGCCTGCGGCAAACATCGAGAGCACGCCAACTAGCGCCAGGGCAGTGAGTTTCATGTGGTTGCTTTTCATTTTTCCTCCTTGAACGCACAACGACGGCAGGCTCGACCGAGGCTTGTTGTCACTAGTCAGAATACTAGGTTATACAGCGGGTGAAGGCTATACGTAGTTGTACGTAAAAAGGCGGATGATGGTGCCGAGTTTTATCAGGGGTAACTCTTAAATCCGGGGCAATAACGCGTGCTATAATGCTTCAAACAAGGATAGAGGTAATGAAAATGGATAAAATCGAACTACTCTTGCAGGAACTCACCGAAGCCAGCGGCGTTTCTGGCTATGAGCGAAATATTAGGGTCATCATGGAACGTAATTTCGCCGGGTTGGGGGACGTGTCCAGGGATAAACTCGGGAGTGTCATCTGCGTACAAAAGGGAGCAACTGCGGCGCCACGGATCCTTATGGCCGCCCACATGGATGAGATCGGCTTCATGGTAAAACTGATCACCAAGGACGGGTTTATCAAATTCGTTCCCCTCGGCGGCTGGCCGAACCAGCACTTGCCGGCGCACCGGGTGCGCATTGAAACGTCCACTGGCCCGGTGACCGGCGTCGTCGGCACGCCGCCGCCGCACCTGCTGCCGGAAAAAGAGCGCAACACGACACCGGATAAGAAAGCGATGTTCATCGATATCGGCGCCACTTCCAGGGAAGAGGTTGAAGCCGTGGGCGTCAAACCGGGTGACCCGATCGTCCCCGTGAGCGAGTTCAGCGTGTTATCGGTCAAGGAACCGACCTACATGGCCAAGGCGTTCGATGACCGCATCGGTTGCGCGCTGCTGATATCGGTCATGCAGGACCTGGCCGGGGGCAGTCACCCCAACACCGTTTACGGCGTCGGCACGGTGCAGGAAGAGGTCGGTTTACGCGGCGCCACCACCAGCGTAGAACTGGTTGATCCCGATGTGGCGATTATCCTCGATATCGGCCCCATCGGCGATGTGCCGGGCATCAAGCCTGACGAATCGGTGACGCGCCTGGGCGGCGGCCCGAACCTCTTGGTTTATGATACCCGCATGATTCCCAATCTGAAGCTTCGCGACCTAGTGATCGATACGGCCAAAGACCTTGGTATTCCGCTGCAATTAGATACGCTGGAGTTCGGCGGTTATGATGGCGGCGCCATCCACCTTTACAAGAGCGGTGTGCCGACCGTGGTTATCGCCCTGCCGACACGCCACGCCCACAGCCACAATTCGATCATTCGCCGCAACGACTTCGACCGGGCGAAAACCTTAGTGATTGAATTGGTGCGACGGCTAGACAAAGCGACGGTTGCCGGATTGTGTGACTAGGGGTTAGATCTGATTGCTTTGACCCGCCCAACCTCACCGCTTACCAAACGGACTTTAATGCCGTGGGGGTGGGTAGGGGAAGAAGTCAGGATGGCTTGGACCACTCCATCGGTGAGCTTGCCCGACTGTTGATCGGCCTTCAGTACGATCGAGACTCGAGTACCGGGTTTGATATCGGACCGTTGCATGCCATTCATTTTGCTTCCAGCATTAGTTCCAGGTAGACCACGTCCAGCCAAGTATCGAACTTGAAACCAACCTCGCGGAAATGACCGACCTCGGTAAACCCATAATTTCGGTGCAAAGCTACGCTGGCTGTCTGACTGCCGTCGATCGCCGCAATTATGGCATGATATCCGAGCTTGCCTGCCCGATCGATTAGATCCTTCAGGATCACCGAGCCGATGCCCTGCCGATGCAAATCGTGGTGTACGTAAACTGAGATTTCCACGGTATGTCGGTAGGCGCAGCGGGAATGGTAAGGCGACAGCGAGCCCCACCCAACCACCTTTCCCTCCCGAACCGCGACGGTGACGGGGTGTGTTTCCGGCCGGTGATTTACAAACCATATTCGGCGGGAATCGGCCGTCTCCGGTTCTTCCTGGTAGGTACAGGTTGAAACCCTAACGTAATGATTGTAGATGTCGTTGATGGATTCCAAGTCATCCGCGACGGCCAGCCTTATCGAAATATGCTTATCCATAGACCCGAAGTGTACTATGTATCATAACTCCGGGGCAATAATGCTTTCCATAAAGTCATCATTGGTTTAAAATATGCGGGTGTCTTCTGCAAAAACCAAGATTAATCTTTTAGATTTATCCTTTGATCAGTTGTTTGAATTCATTCGCCGGCTGGATGAACCTGTGTCCGGTGCGAAGGAACTCTGGAAATGCCTATACCGGCGTTACGAAACTGATTTCAGGACGATGACCGGTTTGAGTACTTCTCTAAAAGAGAAACTCACGCGATTTGCCAACATGATCACGTTGGAACCCATCGAAGAAAAAGTGTCGGCCGATGCGTTGACCTCCAAAGTGCTTTTCAAGCTGAAGGATGGACAAACGATCGAATCTACCTTGATGTCTTTTCGCAACTCCGGCAGCGGCAAGGAACGGTGGACGGTGTGCGTTTCCAGTCAGGTAGGATGTTCCGTAGGCTGCCAGTTTTGCGCGACAGGGCAACAGGGGTTTGAGCGGGACTTAAGCCCGGGCGAGATAATCGGTCAAATCATGTATTTCAACCGCCTCCTCGATCAAAAAGTGCGAGAATCACGGGCATCCAAGACGAGCAACCGCTTGACCAACATCGTGTTTATGGGGATGGGCGAACCCCTGGCCAATTATGAAAATGTCAGGCAGGCAATTGAGATCATCAACTCGCCCAAAGGGTTGAACATGGGGATTCGCCAGATAACGGTTTCGACCTCGGGATTGGTACCCGAAATCATCCGATTATCGCGGGAAAGCATCCAGTGCCAACTCGCCGTATCCCTTCACGCTGCCAATGATGAATTGAGAAATAAGCTGGTCCCGATCAATCGGAAATACCCGTTGGGGGAACTTATCCCGGCCTGCAACGAGTACCGTAGCGTGACAGGGCGAAATATCTATATTGAGTATGCTCTGTTCGCAGACATAAACGACTCATTGGTCCATGCAGATGAGCTTGTCCGACTACTCGGCGGGCTAAATTATGCTGTGAACCTTATCCCGTGCAATGCGACGGTGACAGGCTTCAGCCCATCGAATGTGGAACGAGCTCATGCCTTCCAGAAACGATTGATCGCCGGCGGCATACGGGCGATGCTGCGGGCTTCCCGCGGCTCCGATATCGATGCAGGCTGCGGGCAGTTGCGAAGCCGCTGGTTGGACGGAAAATGGCCGGGACATATCGCGGGCGGCGAACTTCCTACTGGTTCCTGAGTCGTTTGATCGTGGCTTCGATCTGTTTCAGATGCTCGGCAACATGATTTTCACCGGTGCGGACAAGGTCTTCGAGCGTTAACTTGCCTCGCTCGGAATGCTGCACCCAATTGGTCCAGACCTTTTCAGGCAATTGGACCAGCAACTGATGGCTTGTCGTTCTCAGCAGGCGAAACAAGGCCAGGGCTTCATCGGTGCTGCGGCCCGGGTAGTCCAATGCGTTGGACCATAGATCCTGATCAAAGGCTACGACCATGCCACCGGATTCGGCGATGCCTTTCCTGAGGCGGACATAGTAATTGGCCTCGCTGTCGGCGAGGTGAAAAATGATCTGGCGGATGTTCCATTCGTTCGGGGCTGGAGATTGTTGCCACAGGTCAGAATCAATAGCTTTTAGGGCTGCTGCCAGTTGATCAGGTGCGGCACCAAAAGATTTCAACATCCGTTTTCTTGTCTCAGCTTCCATTTTCGGCTCCTTATCAGTGATACCCGTATAATAAACGAGCCGCTGGCTTTAAGCCAGCGGCTCGATCGATTTTCTGGTGGAGACGGGGGAGAGTCGGACTCTGTCTGAAACACGGGGGCTTGAATTTATGGATAATATTGAAGGGCTATCTCGGGGAAATTACATCAGAACCTTCGCAAAGGTTTAACAGTTTTGGAAAGGCCAGGATTTGCGGCCTGCGGCCTGAACTCGCACGGATTACTACAAGAATACCAGCCTCTTTAAGAGTATTTAATAAACCTGTTATGGTAGCTTTTGTTGGCGTGTTTGGCAGGCTCTTAATACTATTACTCTTAAAGATTGGACGTTCAAACATGTGATCGAGTATTGGGATTGCATGCTGTGAGCGAGTTAGTTCAAGTATTTCTGT
>CAZGRY010000085.1:0-5981 GCA_964528105.1 uncultured Dehalogenimonas sp. | reverse complement strand
AGGCTCGTCGTGCCAGGTTTGATTACCTGGTATTTGCCCTCGTGGATTTCGCGGCGCAGCTTGCCGAGCTCGACGGTGAAGATAGCGCCGACCAGGGTGACCATCGCGGCATAGTAAACCCACATCAGGAACAGGATAACCGTCGTCAGGCTGCCGTAGATGACGGTCAGGTCGGCGATGTTGCCGGCGAAAAGGTAGAAGAGCTGACGGGCAATCTCAAAGACGACGGCGGCCAGGATAGCGCCCGGGACAACCTCACGCCAGGTGGTTTTGGTGTTGGGAAACACCTTGTAGGTAACTAACAAGAGAACGAACATCAGGATAAACGAGGCAAGGTAGCCGCCCGTTTGAACCAGACCGTTCGAAAGTAAAGGGTGAAGGCGCGGGAAAAACTGGAGAATGGCCGAAAAACCCATCGAAAAGAGGAGCAGCAGGCAGCAGCCGACGGCCATGCCGGTCTCGACGAGCTTGGCGCGGACGATCGGGCGGAAATTGGTGACGCCCCAGGCGCGGTTGATGGCATCGTCCAGGGTGCTGAAGATATTAATGCCGGTCCAGATGTTGCCGATGACGCCGAACAAACCCAATGCTCCCTTGGCGCTCTCGATGCGGGTGAAATTGACCTGAAGGTTGTCGACCGAGCTCGGCAGGTTGTCCTGGAAAAACTTGACTAGTTGGGCTTGAAGATCGGCGGTGTTGGTGAAAAAGGCGAGGAAAGCCAGCGTGCCCATGACGAGTGGCAGCAGGGACAGGATGACGTAAAACGCCAGGTTACCGGCCAGGTTTGCCGGCAGCGCTGTTACCGGCCTGGTTAGCCACCCGGACGATGAGATGCACCGGCACCTTGGCCAGCCAGCGCTCGTAAGTGGGGGTGTATTTGGTTTTCAGCCGGGCGATGGTCTGCTTGATGGTCACGGACTAATTGTACATGGGCGGCGGACGATAGTGGAAACGGGCGATGATTGCTGCCCAGGCAGAAGGGTTGATTTTGTTGTGCTTCCCAAAATAATGTCGAACAGATTATGGCTCTTTTCAGAAGTTGAGGAAAATGATATTCAGCCGGACTTCTGTTAATTGAGCGAAAACGCGACGATGTTTCAATTACAAATTAATATCAAAATTGTATTGACAACTGAAAACGGCGAGCATATCATCAATGCTTAATACATTTTAATTAAGTACTTGTTTCTGTAACGGCAAAGAACTAGTGCAGAGCAAAGAGGTTAACGCGAATGAATAGATGGGTGCGCCGCCTGGTCATATTTGCTGTGTTCCTCCTGGCGTTATATTTTGTGGCCGGTTATTTTCTGGGGAACCTGCCTGTTGCCTCAAAGCTATTGGGAACCAACACACCGAGGGATCTGGGCGTTGAAATCAGTGTTGACAACGCATCAGCTGGACTAGCGGCCTTAAAAAAACCAACAACGACCGCGGCTCTTGACGCTATCATGAAAAATCCCCAGTCCTACACTCGGGTAAACGGCAGCCTGACCAACGAGCAGGCGTCATCGCTGGTGTCCCTTGGCGATATCCCTGATTTTCCCCTCAAGTTCGTGCAGATCAAGTTCGGCGACAGCGGCCAGGTGGAGGTGTCCGGCGTCCTAGACGTGGTGAAGCTCCAATCAGTGCTTGATGACTACGGGGTATCCGGCGGTATCGTGGATACGGTCATGAACATCGTGAAAAACGCCAAGTGGGTGAACGTCTATGCTAGCGGCACCCTGAGCATCTCCAATAACGCTGTCACCTCCGACCTCGAAAAACTCGAAATCGGTCGGATCAGCGTTCCCCTCGGTTGGGTCGAGGATAATACGACATCAATATTGAACGGTGTCGGCAACAGCCTGACGTCCAGCGGGTACAATATCCGGAGCATGACCATCAGCCAGGGCAAGGTGAACTTCGACATGGACCGGCCGCTGTCGAGTATCAGCCCGTGGCTCAACTTTGTTGGACCGGAACCGTAACTTCAGACTTGGTGATCAAATAAACTAAGGTGAGAATTTGAAAGGGAATTGCTGAGATGGGAATCGACAGACGTAAGTTCCTAACATTGGCCACTGCGGCAGGGTTGTCCGTAGCCCTTTCTGGCTGCAATCTAAGCGACCAGATGACGCTGGAAGAGATCCTGGCACTTTTAAGAGGCGAGAATGAAGAGGAAGAAGGCGATGAAGAAGGCGACAGCGAAAACTTCGGCCCGGTGAAACTAGGCATCACCTACCCAGCCGGCCGGAGTCCCAATGTTTTTACCAGCGGCTGGGTTTTTGGGGCGCGCTGCACCACCGGCACAACGGATATCTCTGAGAGCGTCAGGTGGAGCGGGACCGGCAGTTTCAATCCCCCGGTGGGCAGTTCTTCCCGCCCAGTATTCAATTCCGAAGGGTCCAACACCATCAAGGTGTCCGTTACCGTCGGCGGCAAGCTGTATGAAAAAACGGTGACAGTGAATGCCGTGTCTCCTGCCGGTTTTGCCACCAAAGGTATGGCGGTAAAATGCGACGCGGACGCTCACGGTTGTCCGGCTTGCCCCCATCCTACGATTGGCCGTATCACCACCGGCAGCCCTAACGTGTTTATAAATGGCAGACCTGCCGCCAGGGCGGGTGATAGCGGAACTCATGCCGCTTGTTGCGGTTCAAACACGTTTCAAATTGTGGGCTCCAGTTGGGGAGTGCTGATTAACGGCAGGAACGCTGTTAAATTTGGAGATCCCACCAGCCATTGCGGAGGGGTCGGCTCGATAATCGAGGGATCGGCGTAAATATCATCGGTCGTGCTGACAGCCTAATCCTGCCATACCTTTTCTAACTCGATGCGACTTGACACCTTGCAGCGGGTGGATTTGTACTGCACCTCCTGTGCGGCCTTTGACGGCGGGATTTCTCAACATAAACTCATCCTCATCCCAGGCATCACCAGCGCGGAGTACGTGATTTCCGGATCGCTGGAATGTTCTCATTGCAGCAAGCGTTATCCGATTATCGACGGCGTACCGTGCTTGTCGGAGAGCGTTCCAGGCAATCAGGACCTCACCGGGCAGTACCTCGACGCGCACTACGGGGCGATTAACACCCGTTATTGGCGGGAGATGAAAGCCGCGGCCGGAACCGGGACCTGCCTCGATGTCGGTTGTTCGGTCGGCAGGTATACCTTCGAATGCGCTCAAAACGGTTTTGCCGTGGGGATGGATGTGAACTTCGAGCAGATCAGGCTGGCCGCGGAGTTTCAGCGGACCGGACAGATCGCCTATACCCGGCGCCGGCGCGCGTTACGCGATGAACTGAAAAAATCAGCGTTTAAGCCTGCCGGAAAGACGCTGTTCATCCTGGCGGATATTCACAACCCGCCATTTAAGATGGAGTCATTTGATTTTATCAGTGCCCTGAACGTGATCGACAGCGTCAAATACCCGCTGACAGCTCTGGGGCAAATGGATGCCATGTGTAAACCAAATGGGACACTGCTGTTGAGTTCGCCCTATTCTTGGAACGCCGATGTCAGCGCCGAATTCCTGGAAACCGCAGAGATCGAGCCTCATGAGTTCTTGAAGCAACTGCTGACCGGGCGCCAGGTGCCGGAGTGCGGCTTCAATTACCGCTTTCTGGCCGAGAAGTCCGGTATCCCGTGGCGGCTACGCCGGCGGGACAGCCTGGAGTTTGTCTACACGGTTGACCTGC
Source organism: uncultured Dehalogenimonas sp. (assembly GCA_964528105.1). Taxonomy (GTDB): domain Bacteria; phylum Chloroflexota; class Dehalococcoidia; order Dehalococcoidales; family Dehalococcoidaceae; genus Dehalogenimonas. Next base: position 2,304 of record CAZGRY010000085.1, on the reverse strand, counting down.
TGCTGGCCGAAAAGCTTCAATCCTCGTAAATTTCCAGCTGCAGCCGGTTGGCCTGGTCCACTAACTGGCTGGCTCGCGCATGGATTTCCTCCCACTGCCGCAGCGTGATCACGTCATCCAGCAGCAGAGGGTGGTTGAAGTCTTTGATGTTGAGCGCCGAGAAGTCCATCCGGTTGCCGACCTTGCCGCCGGCCTTGGCCAGTTCCCACCAGCTGGTCCCGGGAAAGGGCGTGGCGCAGAAAATCCAGAACCCGCCCCGGTAACGGCCGCCCTGTTTTTCCGCATGGAGGAATTCCATGAAGTGAAGCGTTTGCTGCATGTCATCCAGCTTCTCACCGGGAATGCCGAACATGAACGAGCCGTTCAGAGTAATACCGAATCGGTTGGCTTGGCGCACCAATTCCCGGTGCTTTGCCACGCTGGCGGAGTTGCCTTTGATGAGTTTCAGGACCCTATCCGAGCCTGATTCAAAGCCGCAGTTCCAGCTGACGACGTTGAGCTCCCCGAGCGCCCGGCACAGCTCCCCGGTGACCGCGGAACTCCGCATGTTGACGGCGACCCGAAAGGCGCCCAGCTGCCGCCGCCAGAGCTCTTCCTTCAACTCCCGCAGACGTTCCAGGCTCAGGCACACCGTATCGTCGAGCAGCATCAGGAAGTTGGCCCGCAGGGTCTTCACCGCATATTCAAACTGATCGGCAACCCATTTGACTGGGTAGTACCTCAACCCGCCCTGCATCACCGGGCTATAGCAAAAGACGCATTTGAAGGGGCAGCCGCGGGCGGTGATGAATGCCACACAACCGCTTTCGAAGACATGCGGAGCGTAGATGTGGAGTTTTGGGATGGGGAGGGTGCTCAGGTCTACCGGCGGACGGGGTTTAACCTTAACTGCTCCGTCATAATGGTAACAAACGCCAGAGATATTCGGGATGTTTTCTCGGGAGCCTTGCTCGATGATTTCTTTTAGGGTCTCTTCTCCGTCGCCAACGACTCCGGCGTCGAAAACGGCATCAAGGCTTTCAGGCAAGCAACTGATGTGCGATCCGCCGATTAGGCGTAACGCACCCGGTATCGTCCGTTGCACGATCCGCATCTGGTCAATGCATTCTGCATAGGTAACGGTATACGAGGTTATACCGACGATATCCGGCTGGAATTCTTGAAGAGTGGTTTCTAGCGAAGCGACAGTCTCGTCCAAGACCCGTACGTTGCAAATCCCTTCGACAAACGTTGCCAGCGCCGCTAAATTGTACAATCCGCGGTGTGTGTTTGTGAGGGACGGCGGCTGAAGAAGAAGCAGTTTACGCATACGGCAACCGGTGTTCACATTGAGTTCATTGACAGCAGTGTAGCTATTATATGGGCATTGTCATAGGTGTTCAATTCAGCTTCATCAGGAGCAGTTTGTCGAGGATTTGAAGACGCTTAAGCAGATGTGGGTGGAGAAGGGGGAGGTGGGGCGGGGGTATTAGGGTTGGAGATTAGAACTGATTCAACCGTTAATACAGGCACCACTTGAAATCCGCTTGTTCTGCTCTAAAATCAGACGTTTGCCAAATTGATTTTCCGGAAATATCTTTCCCCCAATGCGGAATTACGTCAACGATATCGGCAAGTTGTACCTGTCCGGGTAATTTGATGAAGTCAACCGAATCACCAGTAGCGCAGGGTATGACTGAACCAAGTCGCGTCCTAATTCCAAATAGTAGGTAGCCCATACCGGTTTCGCCGGATTTGTAAAGCTTGTTGGCCAGTTTTAACGCTAAACGGTTTGGGCTTTCTCTAATACTCGAAACCTGAGCGATGGGGACATATTTGGGGTCTTGTTCTATGTGTTGAAGACCCCAAGTCCCGGTGGGCGCAACATATACCCGATCAATAACCGTACCATCGATTAGGGTTACTTCGCTTGGATAATACTTATTGCCCCAATCGTGAGTTGGTTTAATTTTAGAAAGTTGCGCTGGAACATCTTGATTTTGCATGTGCGTCTATTTTACGCCGATTTTCTATGTTAATTAAAGACTCGAATTTAGCTGTCTCCGATTGACTCATTCTCGGCCCAATGTTAACAAGCCTCAGTTACTTATCGCGTCATCCTCGTGACAGGCACGGCGTGCCGTGCTGCTACAGAACGGATCGGGCGCTTCAATACCAATGCTTCTCAGAACCGAATTGAGATTGCTTCGTGCCTCGCCCTCACCCTAACCCTCGCCCGCCAAGCGGCGGGCGAGGGAATAAAGGGGAAGGGACCATTATTACGCTCGCAAAGACAGAACTCATTGACTCATCTCCCGCCCGATG
>CAZGRY010000084.1:0-6003 GCA_964528105.1 uncultured Dehalogenimonas sp. | reverse complement strand
CTTCGGCCATCTTGACGCTATTATCGCCCTGGAGCGCTCGCTGGCTGCCCAGGCACTTTTCCCGGCTGTGGATCCGCTGGCTTCCAACTCCCGGATTCTGGATCCCGCTATTGTCGGCGAAGAACATTACAAGGTAGCCCGTGATGTTCAACGGGTACTGCAGCGTTACAAAGATCTTCAGGACGTCATCGCTATCTTGGGTATGGAAGAGCTTTCCGAAGAGGATAAGGCCACAGTAGCCCGCGCCCGTAAGATTCAGCGCTTCCTAACTCAGCCCTTCTTCGTCGGTGAGATATTCACCGGGCGGTCGGGTAAGTATGTGAGCGTTACCGACACAGTGCGCGGCTTCAAGGAGATCCTGGAAGGCAAACACGATGCTTTACCGGAGCAGGCTTTCTATATGGTAGGAACCATCGACGAAGCGGTTGAAGCCGCGGCCAAGATGGCGGCCTAGCGGTTGATTTCCCAAAGCGATAGAATAGTAACAGACGAGATTAGCGGAGTCAGAACTTGGCAACAATAAGACTGGAAGTGGTCACCCCGGAACGGAGCGTCTTTTCCGACGATGTCGACATAGTCGTGGCGCCGGGGATAGAGGGCGAACTCGGTATATTACCGAAGCACGCGCCCCTTATGACGGCACTAAAAACCGGAGAACTACGGGCCCGTAAGGGCGGCCATGAGTTTTCGCTCTGTGTCGCCGGTGGTTTTCTTGAAGTTCGGCCGGATCGCGTCATCGTTTTAGCCGATACCTGCGAACGGGCTGAAGAGATCGACCTGGCGAGGGCTGAAGAAGCCCGAAAGAAAGCCGAACAGCGGATGGCTGAAAAATACGAACCTGGCTTCGATGCCGCCGAGAGCGAAGCGGCTCTGCACCGGGCTATGGCACGGCTGGCAATTGCAGAGAAAGCCAAACATCGGAAGGGTTCACTGCGGCCACCGCCGACAACTTAGCCTTACAGGATGGAAATACGAAGGGCTCCGATTCACGGAGCCCTTTATTTATTGCTTGTTGCAACGGGCAGGTTTATAATCCTTCGCAATAAAGAAAAGGAGGTTATAAATAGTGGCAGAGGTCATGGTTTCAGATAAGTCTCGACTGGCAGTCACTCTATTCGCTTTCTTCCTCGGAATGTTTGGGGCACATCGCTGGCACCTTGGAAAAACCGGCACGGCAATCGCCATGCTTTTGACCTTGGGCGGTCTCGGTGTTTGGGCGCTCGTTGATTTTATTATGGCTGTTGCAGGCCAGATGAAAGATAAGGAAGGGCGCTTGATCACCAAGTGGTAATCGGCTCAAAGGGAACAAAACTAAAAAGGGTGCGCGTTTGCGCACCCTTTTTAGTTTTGATTGAACTGATTAAACCTAGAGAATTTCGAGGCGGGCTTTAGTGCCAGCCTTGGCGGCCTTCACACGGATGAGGGTCCTCATAGCCTGTGCGATGCGACCCTGCTTGCCGATGATGCGGCCTTTATCCACATCATCCACCTTAAGAGTGAGCTTAAGTCCTTCCTCTTCCTGTTCCTCGGTGACCACCACCGCTTCCGGTTTGTCTGCCAGGGACTTGGCGATGTACTCCACTAGCTCTTTCATGGTGGCTCCTTGTCAAGGGATCGAGATTACAGGACCCCCGCTTTTTTCAACAGCCTGTTGACTGTTTCGGTGGGCTGTGCGCCCTTGCTGATCCAGGATTTGGCTTTTTCAGCTTCGACTTTGATGGTTTCCGGGTTGGTCATCGGGTCATACTGGCCAATGATTTCTAAGAAGGCGCCGCTGCGGGAGGTTTTAGAATCAGCGATGACTATGCGATAACTCGGTTTTTTAGGGGCACCCATTCTGCGTAGTTTGATCTTAAGCATGCTGCTTTGGAATACTCTTTTCTCTTTTTAGGCTATTATCCAATATGCGGATAGCAGTGTCAAATATAAACAAATTGGAAAAAGCGAGAAATGAACGTGGAGGCACCCATGTTGTCCTTGGCAAGGTATCCAAAGACAAGTATAATTACATAAAGTGAACATTAATAAAATACACGGCTTCGATTTGCCACCGGGGGCGGCAATCAAGCTTCAGTCGGATTTAGCGGCGTCGGTGGTGACTTCGGATGACGGCGGTGAAATCCGGTTGATCGCCGGGGTTGATGTATCGGTGGGCCGTCAAGGAACTTGCGGCAGAGCGGCAGTAGTGGTTGTTGTTTACCCGTCTCTAGAGATCGTCGCGGAATCAACCTACGAAGGATTTGTCTCCGCGCCTTATATTCCAGGTCTGCTTTCATTCCGAGAACTGCCATTGATTTTACCGGCTCTTGAGAAACTCGAATTGGAACCCGACCTGTTTATCGTAGACGGGCAGGGGATAGCCCACCCCCGGAGACTGGGTATTGCGGCGCACCTTGGACTGTTTACCGGCAAACCGACTATCGGCTGCGCCAAGTCGCGGCTTTGCGGAGTACACAGCGACGTCGGATTCGGACGAGGTGAATCGGCAGAACTAATCGCCGATAACGAAATCATCGGCAAAGTGGTGCGAACCAAGGAAGGCTGCAAACCGGTGTTTGTTTCGGTTGGCTTCAAGTTGAGCCTTGAAATGGCAGTGGCATGGGTGCTTAAATTAGGCGCCGGTTACCGACTACCGGAGCCAGTACGCCTGGCCCATCTTGCTGCTGGCATAAAACCCGTGGTTATTAACTAACTTGTGATAGGCTTCCATCGTTATAAATAATGGAGTAATAATGGCAGATTCGACGAACACCCTTAACTCGTTATCGACACGGATCAATAATGACATGGTGCGTCTTTGACATCCCGAAGAAAGAAAAAGAGATCGCCGAACTCGAACGGCTGATTGGAGAGGCTGATTTCTGGCAAGATACACAGCAGGCGCAGGCGATAATGCGTCGCCTGACAGAACTTAAAAAAGCTGCGGGGCAATGGCGCGGGCTGGAAAAGCGACTGATTGAGCTGAGCGAACTCGGGATGCTGTCCGAGGGCGACCCGGCGCTGGCTGCGGAGGTGGATAAAGACGTCAGTGTCCTTACCGAGGAACTGGACAATCTGGAGTTTGAACTGGCGTACAGCGGGGAATACGACGAACGCAACGCCATTCTCTCCATCCATGCCGGTGCCGGCGGTGTAGAGAGCCAGGACTGGGCGGAAATGCTGCTCAATATGTACCTGCGATGGGCAGAAATACGTGACTATGAGGCCGAAATCCTGGAGACATCCGCCGGTGATGAAGCCGGCATCAAGAGCGTCACGATAATTTTCCGACGGCGATACGCTTATGGCAATCTACGGAGCGAGCACGGCGTTCATAGACTGATCAGGCTTTCACCCTTCGATTCCGATCACGCCCGCCATACGTCCTTCGCCCTGGTCGAGGTTATGCCGGAAGCCGAAGAGGATAAGGATATTTCGATCAACCCTGAGGATATTAAACTTGAAGCCTTCCGTTCCAGCGGCGCCGGCGGCCAGAACGTCCAGAAGGTGTCCAGCGCGGTGCGCCTGACCCATCTGCCAACCGGCACGGTGGTCACCGCCCAAACCGAACGATCTCAATACCAGAACCGCGAGATCGCGATGGGACTTCTGAAAGCCCGTTTGCTTAAGCTCAAAATCGCCGAACAGGAAGCAGAGAGAGCGCGCATCAAGGGCGAACGGATCTCCGCAGAATGGGGCAGCCAGATTCGAAGTTACGTGCTGCATCCTTATAAAATGGTCAAAGACCACCGCACCGGGTATGAGACCGGAAACACCGTCGCCGTACTCGAACAGGGCGAGATCGATCCGTTTATCGGAGCTTACTTGAAAGGACAGACCTCTGGTGATTAGAGGACCGGGCTGGTTAGCGGGAGTAGCCATTCTACTCTTAACAGCGATGTCGGCGCCCGTTGGCGTTTCTGCTGCCGACGGTATCGAAATCGTTCGTTCGCACTATTCAGGTCTTTTCCCGGCCAATATGAGCTTCAGTCTCTCCGTCAGAAGCACGGCTAATATCGTAGACGCCAGGCTGCACTATATCGTTCACCGTCAGAGTTTCATCACCGTAGAAAACGAAGCTTTTGTTCGTGTCACGCCCGGCAAGGAAATTGATATCAGCTATTCTCTGGACCTGCGGCGGGCCGGCGGTCTGCCGCCAGGCACGACAGTCGATTACTGGTGGACGCTCACGGATGCGTCCGGAAATTCAACGATGAGCGAGGTCAGCACAGTTAAATTCGATGATACGCGGTACCAGTGGCAAAAGTTCGAGCAAGGTCTGGTGTCGGTTTGGTGGTACAATGGTTCCGACTCATTCGGTAAAGAATTAATGGCCACGGCGCAACAGGCCCTGGTCAAACTGGAACAGGATACCGGCGCCCGCCTGACAAAACCGGTGGCTCTCTATATCTACGACAGCGCCCAGGCACTTCAAGGTTCGATGGTCTTCCCACAAGAATGGACCGGAGGCGTCGCCTACACCGATTTCAACACCATCGCGATTGGCATCGAGCCTTCAAACCTCACCTGGGGTAAGCGTGCTGTCGTCCACGAGTTGGCCCACCTGGTGACCGGGCAGATGACTGCCAACCCGTACAATGGAATCCCTACCTGGCTCAACGAAGGTCTGTCCATGTACGCCGAAGGCCCTTTGGACGCAACCTATGTCGTGTTTTTTAGTTCCGCCCTGGATCAAAAAACCCTTATCTCGATCAACAGCCTGGCCAGCCCATTCTCAGCTTTCGCCAACATTTCTTATTTGTCCTATGCGGAAAGCTACCATATCGTCAAATACCTTATCGATACTTACGGCCAACTCCAGATGCTAAAACTTTTGGACGCCTTCAGCGGTGGAGCTACCGCAGACGGGGCACTGAAAGAAGTTTATGGCTTCGATATGGATGGGCTTAACGCCGAGTGGCAGGGCTTTGTCTACGGCGCTACCCCGGAGCGGCTTCAGGGCGATGTCGTCTGGACTCCGTGGCTGGCGGTACTACTGGTACTGGTAGTCGGATCATCGGTGATTGCCGGGGTGTGGCTGTTCTATCCCCGCGTTGTGGTGTTGAAAGGGGGGACAAAGAAATGAAGAATAATCGGGTAATTCTGACTTTCGCCGGAGTTGCTATCGCCTTTTCCCTCTTGACAGGGTGCGTTCCTTCGGGAGGAGTATCACAAACGACATCATCGGACACCGCCGGCCGCTTAAATCTGTCGGCGACCGAGCCATTTAATCTTGACCCGGCGCGTGTAGGCGATGCCGGGGCGTTGACGTTCGTGATTCAAATCTTTAATGGCCTGGTCAAGATCTCCCCAGATGGAGTTCAGCCCGACATCGCAGAAAGTTGGACGGTGAGCCCTGATGGAACGGTTTACTCCTTCAAGTTACGACGGGACGTGAAATTCCAGGACGGCCGACCGGTGACCACAGCCGACGTTAAATATTCATTCGAACGCGCTCTCTCGCCGGCTACCCGCAGCACCACCGCCCGCACCTACATGGGGGATATCGTCGGCGCCGAAGCGATGCTAGCTGGTAAGGCTACCGAGTTGAGCGGCTTGAGAATTATTGATGACTACAACCTGGCGATCACTATCGATAAACCGCGTTCATATTTTCTGTCCAAATTGACCTACGCCGTGGGTTTCGTCGTAGACCGCGACAATGTCGACGACGGCGACCAATGGTGGCGTACCCCCAACGGCACCGGGCCTTTCAAGCTGACCCAATGGAACACCGGATCATCAATCCTTTTAGAGAAAAATCCAACCCACTTCGGCGGCGCGCCCAAACTCGACAGCGTCATGTTCCGTTTTCTGGCCGGACGGCCTATGGATCTGTACGAGACCGGTCAGATTGATGTCGCCGACGTTGATTTGGGATACATCGACCGCGTCCTCGACCCCAACGGGGTTTTTGTGAATGAAGCCCAGATCATCTCGCAGCTAAGTTTCTATTTCCTGGGTTTCAACTGCGCTGCCGCTCCGTTCGATGACCCTCTGGTCCGCCAGGCTTTATCCATGGCG
>CAZGRY010000083.1:0-6051 GCA_964528105.1 uncultured Dehalogenimonas sp. | reverse complement strand
GATTGGAAAGTAGTAGATTCCACTGATTCTGATAGTTATAATGATAATACATAGTTGGAGTTAAAAAGGGGCAAGGTGTTTATCACTTTGATAATTCATTTGGCGGCCAACGGCAAATTGGTGTACTAAAGATTGGGAATCTAAAGCCATTCAAATGTTATTCGTTATACCTTAGATTAACTGACGAGAATAATATACCAAGTGATTATTTACTCGTTGGGACATTGGCGATAAAAGATAGAGACGAAATGTATATGCAAATAGTGGTGGCTCTTATAGCCGCTTTATTGGCTGTATTTATCGGATTCTTGGCAAGAGGTATTTAATATGGAATGTAAAAATTGCCAATCGGAAAACGTAATTAAATACGGTATCCAAAGCGGTACTCAGATGTATTACTGTAAGGACTGTAAACGCAAGTTTAAGGACGATGACAGCCTATTCAACGGCAAAGTACCCGCCGAATATATTAGCTCTGCTTTATCCATGTACTATCGTGGAATGAGCGTAGCGGATATATCCGCACAGCTCAAAGCTGATAAGGATTATTGCCCTTCAAAGTCTGTGGTATTCAAGTGGATAGATAAGCATACCGATAATGCGGTTAATCACTTCGCCAAATACAAGCCAAATGTAGGCGACGCTTGGGTAGCAGATGAAACGGTCATTAACTTAGACGGTAAAGACGTTTGGCTATGGGATATCATCGACGTTAAAACCCGTTTCCTACTTGCCAGTAAACTAAGCTATTCCCGCAATATGTCCGATGCCGTTACGTTGTTTGAATTGGCGAAAGAACGGGCGGGTAAATCGCCTAAAGAGATTAGAACCGATAAACAGACATCATATCCAGATGCGGTTTTCAGGGTGTTTGGTAACGATACTTTCCACCTTCAAAGCAAACCGATGACAGACGTGGCAGATAGTACAAACAGCATTGAAAGATGGCATAGCACGTTAAAGGAACGCACGAAGGTCATGCGGGCATTACGTGACCCTGAAACGGCATTACAGTTTACCGATGGCTTCATAGCCTATTACAACTTTATTAGGGGTCACGAGGGCTTACAAGGGCAAACGCCAGCAGAAGCGGCGGGCATAGAATACGATTGTAAAACATGGGCAGATGTTACCCGCTTGAATGAGCCTAGAACGATAACCGTTAAAGCACCTGAATATCCCGTATCTCAAGAACTGGCATACCGAAGGCGGGTAGTCACGGGCAAACCTTACACGCCCGGTAGGAAACGCAAGCCTAGAACGGCAGTTAAGCCTACACCAGCCTTAATTATGGGTAGGAAGCGGAAGGCTAAATAATGGGGGAACTACTAAAAGAGAACGGTACCATCGGCACAGGGCAAGGGCTCCACCTTCTACTTTTCGCTGCCGCTGGAATAAAACCGCCGTTGCGAGGACCCCTTCAGGGGAAGGACGACGAAGCAATCTTTGTTCGTACCCTTTGGGGGGGAGCACCGGATCGTCGGTGGGTAATACTCCAAGTATTGACATAGGCGTATACCATTGGTTATACTTACAATATGCCGTCAATCAAAACAGCCATATCCGTCGAGGAACCCCTGTTTCAGGAAATGGAGGCTTTAGCCAAGGAACTGGCAGTCTCCAGGAGTCAGGTGTTCGCCCTCGCCGCCCGCGACTTCGTACAGCAGCATAAAGCCCACAGACTGCTGGCCGCGATCAACGCCGCCTACACCGAACCCGATACCGAAGAAACGGCCGTCATGGAAAGAATGAGGGAAGAAGAACGTAAACTGGTCCAGGGCCAGTGGTGATAAAGCAAGGCGATATCTTTTGGGTGGATCTCGGTAAACCCTCCGGATCCGAACCAGCTTATCTCCACCCTCATTTGATTGTCCAGAACAATGTTTTCAACAGCAGCCGGATTAATACCGTTGTCACCTGCTTACTGACATCTAACGTCAAACGAGGTAGAGAGCCCGGCAATGTCCTCTTGGATAAGAACGAAGCAAATCTGCCAAAACAAAGCGTCGTCAACATCACCCAAATCTATACCTTAGACAAAAGTAAGTTGGGGGACAAGATTGGATCGCTGTCAGTTAAACGAACGGAACAGGTGCTGATGGGCATCGACCTGTTGCTCCATCCGATGGACACCGAAAAAACCAATCTGGCGTTTGACGAAAAACAACACACATCCTAGTACTCTCTCATTCTCACCAACACCCAAAATGAACAACGCAGACCGCTTCACCGGGCGCGTCGCCAATTACGTCAAGTACCGGCCGTCGTACCCGGACGCCTATCTGGACTACCTGGCGAGTGATGTCGGCTTCAACGCCGAATCCACCGTCGCCGACGTTGGCGCCGGCACCGGCATTTTGTCAAAACTCCTGGCGCCGCGGGTCAAGACGGTTCTAGCCGTGGAACCCAACGCCGAGATGCGCCGGGCTGCCGCCGAATACTGCAAGGACACTCCGAATGTCACCGTCATCGAAGGATGCGCCGAGGCCACCGGTTTGCCCGGTTCCAGCGCCGATTTCATCACCGCGGCCCAGGCTTTCCACTGGTTCAACCTGGACGAAGCCAAGCGCGAGTTCAGCCGCGTCCTGAGGCCGGGGGGCAAGGTGGCGCTGGTCTGGAACGTCCGCGACATTACCACGCCGTTCGGCGCCGAGTATGAAAAGATGGTGAAGCAGTTCTGCCTGAAATACCTCGGCTCCGGCGGCGATTCGGCCGAAACCCTGCCCTACCGGCTGTTTTTCAAGAACGGCGAGTACGTTTACCGCGTCCTCCCCAACGACCGCAGGATCGACCTGGAAACGCTCATCGGCTACTCCCTGTCGACGTCTTATGTGCCGGTCAAGGGCGACGAGAATTTTCCGGTCTTCATCAAAAATATGATGGAGCTTTACGACAGGTTTGCGGCGGGGGGAGGGGTGGTGCTGTCAACCGCCACCCATAGCTATATCGGGGAAATTTGACCGGGGCGGGGCTTACCCGCTCTCGTTCAACACCATGGCGATGGCAAAGCCGAGGCAGCCACCGAGAAAAGCCGCGATGCCGCTTTCTAAAATGATCTGCACCATCGGGGCGTTGATCAGCCCGAAGCCGGCGGCGGAGATGTGGACTATGAAACTCGAGGCGAAACCCAGGATAATCCCGGTCACCAGGTTGAAGCGGATGAAGAAGCCCCACGATTCGGTTTTGCCCTTGCGCTTCAGCAACCGGTAACGGGCGTAGGCGATGCCGAAAACAGCCAATCCGATACCCGCGCCGGCGGCAATGGAGAAGTTCTGGTACGGCAGCTCATCCACAGTGAAGTCAGGCTGGCTGTTTGAGCCGATCGACAGGAAACCGGCCAGGGCGCTGTAGCCGGCGCAGATTAAAGCGATGGCGATGACGGGCAATAGCTTCTTTTTCACAAGGGGGCATTATACCACGAGTCCGGAGTGATTGACCGAGTGTCGGTTAAATGTTTTCGTTGATCAGGATAGCCGCCAATAATCCGATCCCGCCGCCAAAAAAGGCAGCAATTCCACTGTCGATAATCTTGACTCCGATGCTGCTACTAATCAAACCGAAGTCAACGGAAAAGGCGTGTGCCAAGGCGACGGAAGCGGCGCCAATGACGATTCCAGTGATCGCATTAAGCACATACAAGAAGCTGAATGAGTCGGCTTTTCCAAGCTTGCTCGCCCATTGAAAGTAAGCATAGGCTATGGCAAACCCTATTAGACCAACACCGGCTCCTATGGCCATCGCGAAGTTATGGTAAGGAAGCGGGTTGAACATCAAGTTGGGGACCTTGACTTGCGTTGCGAAAAAATAAGCAATGAAGGAACCATAACCCATGCAAACCAGCGCTAATAACGCCATTTTCAGTGTTTTCGCGCTGAGTTTCATGATCGCTCTCATTATACCTCCTGCTTCAAGTGTTCAGGCCGAAAATATTCATTGCGCCCGATGCATCCTCTGCTATAATGACGTTAAAGCGTAATTAGAGGGACGCATGACGCAAATCAAACCCGTCGAGTGGCTGGGCGACCGGTTGATGATCATCGACCAAACCCGCCTGCCGCAGCATGAGATCTACCTGGAACTGGCCGATGTCCACCAGGTGGCTGAGGCCATCAAGAGCCTCAAGGTGCGGGGCGCCCCGGCCATAGGCGTGGCGGCGGCCTACGGCATCGCCCTCGGCGCCCAGCAGATCGAGACCCACAACCTGGACGATTTCCGTAAAGACTATAAACTCGTGTCCGACGAGATCGCCGCCACCCGCCCCACCGCCCGCAACCTGTTCATGGCCGTCGAGCGTATGGCCGCTGTCGTCGATCAAGCCAAAGACGTCATCGCCGCTAAAACCGCCCTCGCCGCTGAGGCCCAAAAGATACACGAGGCAGAAATTACCTCCACCTGGATGATCGCCCTGAACGGGGCGGCGCTGGTGAAAGACGGCGATACTGTCCTCACCCACTGCAACACCGGCCCCTTGGCCACCACAGGCAGCGGCACGGCCCTCGGCGTCATCATCGAGGCTCACCGCCAGGGGAAAAAGATCGAGGTGCTGGCCACGGAGACCCGGCCGCTGTGCCAGGGCGCCCGCCTCACCGCCTGGGAACTCAAGCGCGCGCACGTCCCCTTCCGGCTGATCACCGACTCCATGGCCGGCCATTTCATGAAAGAGGCGCGGATCGATATGGTTGTCGTCGGCGCCGACCGCATCGCTAAGAACGGCGACACGGCCAACAAGATCGGTACCTATTCCATCGCCGTGCTGGCCCATGAGAACAACATCCCCTTCTACATCGCCGCGCCATCGACGACGTTCGACGACCGGATCGCCACCGGCGAGGAAATCGTCATCGAGGAACGCACGCCGGATGAGGTCACCCACCTTTACGGTAAGCGCACCGCCCCTGAGGGCATCGAGGTCTGCAACCCGGCGTTCGACGTCACCCCAGCCCGGTACATCACCGGCTTCATAACTGAAAACGGCGTCAGCAAGTCAACGCCTTAAGCTAGGGATTCCCCTGCCGATTACCGCCAGGTCATAATCATACTTCGTGCATTAAGATTCGGCCGATCGGCTTCGATTCAGATAGGTGACGGTGAATTGAAGCACGGTGGCGAATGTAACCCACAGTAGATAGGGTATATTGGCGTAGGTCACCCAGCGCATCTCCGGCCAGATGACGATCATCCCCCACACGAGTGTGCCCAGCACGATGACAATGTCTGTGGCGGCCAGGAGGTTGTGTTTCAACCCGAACTGGATAGGCGAAAAAGCGAAATTGGAGATGAGATTGAACAGGAATGGCAACGCCGTATCAAGTGGCACATCGTTGTTGAAAGCCGCGACGAAAACCGCGCCGAAGCTGATGGCGATAATCAGGTACAGAATCGCCCACACCGGACTGAACACCCACGACGGCGGCGCCCAGGCGGGCCTTTTTAACTGCTGGTACCAGGCGGTGGATTGGCGGCGGTCGGCCATACAGTCTCCTCTTGCGCCGGCAGTTCCGGCAACACGTGGCGAACGTTCTTGAGCGAGAGGTGAAATCGTCGCCTCAGACATGATATATAATAACAGAAATTTTACCGTTCCAGTCTAAAAAAGGTTGTCATAAACGACGATTCATCCCTGTGCCAATCCGTAAGAGAGGGAAGGAAAATATGACCGACGCAATCAGAGCCACCATCGCCGTCATCGGCGGCACCGGCCTTTACGACATCCAGGGACTGACCGACAAAAAGGAGATCGACCTCGATACCCCCTACGGCAAACCCAGCGATATCATCGTCACCGGCGTGCTCGAGGGCGTCCGCGTGGCCTTCCTGCCGCGCAACGGCCGCGGCCACCGTTTCATGCCCACCGAGATCCCGGTGAGGGCTAACATCTGGGCTTTGAAATCGCTCGGAGTCGAGCATATCATCGCCATCAACTCCGTCGGCAGCTTCAAAAAGGAGGTCGCCCCGGGGCACCTGCTCATCCCCGACCAGCTCATCGACCGCACCAGCCAGCGGGCCAACACCTTCTTCGGCGACGGCGTGGTGGCCCATATCGGTTTCGCC
>CAZGRY010000082.1:0-6290 GCA_964528105.1 uncultured Dehalogenimonas sp. | reverse complement strand
GCACATGACCCGACTACTCCCAATCGCCAGGGCGCCGATATCGGCAGCCAGTATCGTTCGATCATTCTTTACGACAGCGAGGGCCAGAAAGCTGCCGCCGAGAGCTATATCACCGAACTTAAAAAGGCAAAAGCCTTTAGTCAACCTATCGTCACCGAGGTCAAACCGCTGAAAATTTTCTATCCTGCTGAAGGATATCACCAGGACTATTATCAGCTTCATCCTGAAAAAGGTTATTGCCAGGCGGTGATCGCCCCCAAACTTGCCAAGCTATTCAAGACCTGACCGGCCCAAAACCGGACGTAAAGGAGACTGCCATGCCCTGTAAAGCCACCTTTAAGGGCGAGACCATCGCAGCGAGCGATGCCTGCCTGACCACAGAAGGCATCCTCTATTTTCCGCCGGATTCGGTGAACAAGGAGTTACTCAAGCCCTCCGCCCGCCGTTACCACTGCATCTGGAAAGGCGATGCCGGCTATTACGACCTGCAGGTCAAAGGCAACGTGGTCAAGGAGGTAGCCTGGTTCTATGACCAGCCCACCAAGGCGGCCGAAACACTCAAGGATTATGTCGCCTTCGACCGGAGCCTGGGGGTGACGGTCACCGGCGATGCCGTGGAGACCGTTAAGCGCCCCTGGTGACAACTATAAGGTAATGAATTCCGTTATTTTACGTATCTTATGCGCTGAAATTAGGTAGTTTTCCCCATTTCGCCGCCTGTGCCCGATGAAGTACATTAAACTGAGTGCCAAGGTATCTCGACTTCTGAAAAAGGAGGACCGCAGTGCAGATGATTAAAGACGCCGATACCATCAAGCGGCTGCATCAAAGCGGTCAGACCACCACTGTCGACTCCGACGCCCGTTACACCTTCTCCCTCGTCGCGCATTGTTCATTCTGCGGCGCGGTAGCCTTCACCCCCGTTGCTGACTGGGAGGATGAACTCCGCCGCTGGATTGCTCGGCAAGGCATCGACGATATCACCGATATCAGCGAAAGCGAATTCGGCAAGCGCGTGCTTGAGGAATTCCTGGACCAGTCGCCGCTCTACCCTGAGTCGCCGCAGCTGGCCGATGAGAATCCCTTGGGCGAACAGGGCCCCGGAGAAGACCTGGAGCACTACTGATATATGTCGTCCCGAGCGCGGCGAAGGACCTCAAAGACCGGAATTACACTGAGCCTGCCACAAATCTGCAACCACTCCGAAAGCTTCATTGAGAAGAGGCATTAAAGGAAAAGGGGCGCCCCCTGCCGATTCACATTAACGCTGCGACAATTTTTTCAATCGTATTCCAATTCCGGGTGGTGATAGCTTTACCGTATTCCTTATCCAGCAAGGCCATGAGGTCGGGCGTCATGCCTTTTCCCAGGTCCACCACGCTGAACACCGCTCCCTCGCCCGCGCCGAGGATGGAAAACCGGCCGGCGGGATCGCGGTATGGCAGTTCCGGACCGGCTTTCGCCCCTTGGCTGAGGAAAGTGACATAAAGCCTGGCTCGGGTTGTCACCGGGATGCCCCGGAAAGGGTTGGACGCCGCTAGGCGAAGAACGTCTTCCGCCGGTAGGATCGTGGTCGGGGCGCTAAAACCGAGTTGCCCCGACACCTCTTTTTCAATTCTGGAAGCCAGTCCTTCGCGAGTCCCTTCGGCGTCAAAGATGACATTGCCGCTGGCCAAGACGGTTTTGACGTTGCTGAACCCTGCCTCTAGAAAAACATTCCTCAAGGTCTCCATTTTGATCGTCGGGTTGGATCCGCTGTTGATGCCCCGCAGCAACGCGACATAGGATTTCATTACGATACTAATCATAATCGGCGTGATTATCCGCCCTTTGAAAGAAAGCTCTTTTGACCTGGATTGTTAATTATCTCCCCTGTTGGACGACTGAACGGGACTTACTGACTTTCAGTATTTTCAAGCAGGATTTTGAACATAAGGTGGTTGCCTGTCCACTGTAAGGTATTTCAGGAACCACCCAGCTGCCAGCTGCTCTACCTCTTCCATCGTCCCAGGTTCCTCAAACAGGTGAGTCGCGCCCCGTACGATAACCAGTTCTCTGCCGGTTTCCAGCTTCGCCAGCGCCGTGCGGTTGAGTTGGAGCACCTCGGTGTCAGCCCCGCCGACGATTAATAGCGTCGGCGCCTGGACTTTCCTGAGATATTTCATCGCCAGGTCGGGACGCCCCGCCGCGGGAAACGACCGCCGCCACGCACCCCTGGCGTTCTGCCGCCGCCACGAGGGCCGCGGCCGCCCCGGTCGACGCCCCGAAATAGCCCACCGCCAGTTTACAGACCGCGGGCTGTGAATCAATCCAATCGGTTACCGCTATCAGCCGGTCGGCCAGGAAACTGATGTTGAACCTGAGTTCGGCGGTGACCTCGTCTACCATGGCTTACTCCGGCGTCAGCAGGTCAAAAAGCAGCGTGCCCAAGCCCACCTTCCTGAGCCCCGCCGCGATCCGGCGGTTGCGCGGGCTCAAACGGCTGGAGCCGCTGCCATGGGCAAAGATCACCAATCCGTCGGCACCTGCGGGAATGCAAAGGTCTCCATTCAAAGTCACTTTACCAGCCGGAATGGCTACCGGGCACTCGCCATCATTCATCAAGTCCTCCGATGTCGCCGTTCTTAGCCTAGAATCGACGCCCGATTACATTATCGCACTAACCTACTCATCGACCAATGCGAAAGACCACGTGTCTAATCGAGTTCCGAGTAAACGACTGGCTACAGCCACACCCTTCGCTTCCTGACATTGGGGATTCCAGCCGTTACTGGTATAATGCGCCTTCAGTTTCGTTTTTCGGGGTTCGAATGCCTAAAAACTGGAAGTCTTCCTCGCGACTGGCCATCGCCGCTCTCGTCGCCGTAACCGCCGCCTGGGGCGCCACTTTTGTCGTGGTGCAGGACGCCGTTTCCCGCATGCCGGTGATGGATTTCCTGGCGGTGCGGTTCGGTGTCGCCGCCCTGGCCATGATCGCCCTGCGCCCACTCTGCTTGCGCGGCATGAGCAGTCTCGGCTATAAACGGTCGGCGTACCTGGGCCTCGCCCTCGGGCTGGGCTATATCACCCAGACATTCGGTCTGCAGCATACCTCGGCGGCCGTCTCCGGCTTCATCACCGGCATGTTCGTCGTCCTCACCCCGGTGATGTCGTGGCTGTTGCTGCGGCGCCATACCGGCGCCAACGTCTGGTGGGCGGTCGTCCTAGCTACCGTCGGCTTGGCGCTGTTGTCGCTCAAAGGCTGGTCCGTCGGCGGCGGCGAGGCGTTGACCCTCCTGTGCGCCTTGTTTTTCGCCCTGCACATTGTCGGCCTGGGCGAATGGTCGTCCAAGCATGACGTTTACGGCCTGGCGGTGCTCCAGATCGCCTTCGTCGCCGGCCTTTGCCTGGCCGCGGCCGTTCCTGATGGCCTGACACTGCCGCCGGATGCCGGCGTCTGGTTAGCGGTGGCCATTACCGCGCTGGTTGCCACCGCCTTTGCCTTTGTCGTCCAAACATGGGCCCAGTCCCTGGTCTCGGCTTCCCGGGCCGCAGTGATCATGACCATGGAACCGGTTTTCGCCGGTTTATTTGGTGTGCTGCTGGCTGGCGACCATTTGACCGCGAGGGTCATCGGCGGCGGAGCTTTGGTGTTAGCGGCGATGCTCCTGACCGAGATCAAGCCCAGGACCTCGCATAAAAGGCGTCAGGCTCAACCTGCCCCGGTTTCAGACAATCCAAGTATTATCGGGGGAAACCTCGAAGTTGTGAAAACAATTGGTGCAGCTGAAGACGACTCGTGACAGCGCCGGTCCGGATCGCTCGTAACGCTCCACAAAAGCCTCGCCGTTGTCCTTAGGGCAATACGCCATCAAAGAAAAACGGTATTTGGTTTCGGGATCGACCATCGAAACGTGACCGCTGGCAAAGATCTTTTTTACCCTTTCCATGTCCTTGACCGCGTCCATGGCTTCCTCCTTACCATTTTCCCCTAAATATATGCCGTCAACTGGCCGATAGCAATGGGTCGCGGCAGATTATTTTGGACTCGGAAGAAGCGGAGTTATAATCGAATCATCAATCTACCGGAGGAAAACTATGGCCGCTGCTCCGAAAGTTCCATTCACCGTTGTCAATATCAAGAAATGTGTTTGCGGCAAGTGTCCGGTCCAGGCTAACAGCCAATGCAGCAAAAATAAAATGGCCGATATATCGGAAGCCCTGGGCCACTCTCCGCTCCGGGCTGATGCCATCCCCGGTGCTTATTGCGCCGGTGGCAAGGCCAGCTGCGCCGACCTGGACTGGTCTAAAATGTGTATGTGCATGTCCTGCCCGATCTGGGAAGAGTATTCCCTGGACAAAGGCATGCCGATGGGCTACTTCTGCCGCGACGGACAGGCAAAGTAGCGTTTCCTTAATGTAAACCGGGCAATGGCCTAACCTATAGCCGCCGCCGCACCGCCGCTCTCGCCGGAGCCCCGTCGCCGTCCTTGATCTTGAGCGGCAGACAGACCAGGTCGTACCGCCCGGCACGGGCGTCCGAAAGGTCGAGTCCCTCGATAAGCCAAACACCGGCGCCAAGCAATATGGTATGTACTTCGGTGCCGTCGCGGTGATAGCCGCCGACCGACAGGTAATCGACGCCGATGACCGAGACGCCTTGTTCCGCCAGGTATTTTGCCCCTTCTGCCGTTATGTAAACGAAACCATCGACAAAACGCCTGGCCGTCCGCCAGGAGGCCGAGTTCCGCGTCTTGAACAATATCCGGTCGCCCTTGCGAAATCGATGCTGCCTTAATTCCGCAGGTTTGATCGATTCGGCGTCGGCAATTTCGATGACCCGTGCCGTTCCGATGAGTACGTCGAGCGGTGCCTGGTCGATGGTGATGCCACCTTTAAGAAAGTGGGCCGGGGCGTCGATATGCGTGCCGGAATGAGAGCCCATCGAGAGGTTGGACAGTGAGTGGCTGTCGCCCTTTTCCAGGTCCTGTGCCCGGTCGATGCGCACCGGCGGGTCGCCAGGCCAGATTACCATGCCGTCGCTAAGCGTCAACGAGATGTCGATCCAGCCACTCTTCGTCAGGTTCTCAGTTGTCTTCACGGTTCCTCCCCACCGGACCTAAGCCGGCGGCAGATTATCTCGCATCACTATAGCAAAAACCTTCCAACAACGAACAGTTCCTCCTCCCCCAACCGTTCGTACAAGCGCTTTTGTCTTACCTCTAAAGCCGTCATATACTGGAATCGACGCATCACCGATTGTGCGTCTCGAGAGGGATTATGTGGCAATTTGAAACGGCCTTCTCTGAGATAATTGACCGGACGCCAGGGGTTAAATCTTTCCGCTTCCCGGTGTCCCCGGAAAAAGCCCCGTTCGACCCCGGCCAATTCATGTTCCTGACCATCAAGGTAAACGGCGCCGAGGCCATGCACCATTTCACCATCTCCTCATCCCCCACGGATACCGGGTACCTGGAGTTCACCAAGCGTATCACCGAGCACGATTACTCCCAAGCGCTGAACGTTGTTAAGCCCGGCGATTGGGCCAGGATCCAGAGGCCGTCTGGCGCCTTTTACCTGCCCAAGAACGAGCGCCCGCTGGCGTTTTTGACCGGTGGCATCGGCATCACCCCGGCGCGAAGCATGCTGCGGTACGTCTGCGCCAAGAAAATGCACTACAATATCGTCCTGCTCTACAGCAATGCTCGGTATGAGGACATCGTCTTCCGCGACGAACTCAGTGAGATCTGCGCCGAAATTCCCGGTCTGCGCATCGAGCACGTCCTTTCGGAGCCGCCGCCGGACTGGAAAGGGCGAACGGGCATCATCGATAAGAACCTGATCATGGAGGCTATCCCTGATTATCTGGACCGGTCCTTCTATATCTCCGGCCCCGCCGCGGATGGTCATGTCCCTCCAGGAGCAATTGGCGGCGCTCAAGATTCCTCAGGACCGCATTATCCGGGACTCGTTCACCGGGTATGATTAGTCTCCGCCGCGATCTTGAGTCGAGAGGCAATCTGCGGTGACCGAGTTTTGCCGCGGCCCCGCGGCCTTCGGCCGTCCCGGCCTGCCTCCCAACTGGATCGACGGCGCCAAGGACGGCGTCGGCACGGCTTACAACTCGGTGAGCCGTATCTGGTTTACTCTCGCTGACGGTATCATCACCGAGGTCTATTGTCCGACCATCGATAGGCCGCAGATCCGGGACCTGCAACTCCTGGTTAGCGATGGTAAGACTTTCTTTCACAGTGAGAAATCCCACCTGTTCACCGATATAAGGCCAATCTCGCCTCATACCCTGGGCTACC
>CAZGRY010000081.1:4956-6423 GCA_964528105.1 uncultured Dehalogenimonas sp. | reverse complement strand
CGTGGATGAGGTTTCGGCGCTTGGCTTCGAGAATGTACCACGACCCCGGCCGGGTTATGCCTTCGACCCGTACACCTTCGGCTCTACCATCGGGAAAAGAGATGTGCTGCTGGTGAATGCACTGGGGGATAAGTATTTCCCAAGGGAAGCAGCAAGGGAATTCGGACAGGCATGCGGCAGTCCCAGGCAGATATGGTTGCCGGCCGGGCATGCCTCAGCGTGGCTATTTTACCCTGTGATCCGCCACCACGTCGTCAAGTTGTTCCGGAAATCGCTGCTGTTTAAACCTGCGGCTTGATGCCCATGCTTTCGATAAGGGCGAGGACCCGACGCCGGGTCTCGTCCCGAATCTGGCGCACCGTGGCGAGGTCCTTGCCCTTAGGATCCGGCAGCGCCCAGTCTTCGTGGGGGGCGTTGACCAGCGGGCAGGCGCCGTCCATACAGCCCATGGTGAAAGCTTTAGCTATGCCATGGGACATTTCCCAGGTGAGCTCCCGCGGTTTGTTGTTTGAGAGGTCGAATCCAAGCTCCTTCATCGCCTCAACGACTACCGGATTGACCGAATCACCCGGTTCGGTGCCGGCCGATTCAGCCGTCGCTTCGCCATGGGCATACCGGTTGAAGAAGGCTTCCGCCATCTGGCTGCGGCCTGAGTTATGGATGCAGATGAAGAGGACTTTTTTCATCGGCCGGATTATCCTTGTGTCTAGTATTTACCGGCTATCTCTTCCTGCTTGCCAGTGACGACGAAAACCACCCGCTCGCAGATATTGGTCACCCGGTCGGCGGAGCGTTCCATGTTGTGCGCCGCCCAGATGAGCCGGGTGGCGCGGTTGACGGTCTTGGGATCATCGGCCATGAACAGGAGTAGTTCGTGGAAGATTTTATCGTAAAGGGCGTCGACTTCATCGTCCTCGGCGGTGATAGCCCGGGCGGCGTCGGCGTCGCGCTTGATGAAGGCGTCCAGAGCCCGGTGCAGCATATCCATGGTCTTATCGGCCATGAGCGGCAGGTCGATGAGTGGCTTGAGCGGCGGTTCTTCGCCCAGCATGATGGCGATCTTAGCGTTGCCCGCGGCATGGTCGCCGATGCGCTCCAGGTCGATAATGATATTAAGCACGGCGACGATGATGCGCAGGTCGCGGGCCATCGGCGCCTGGGTGGCGGTAATGTGGATGCAATCTTCTTCTATCTCGAAGCGCTTGGTGTTAATAAGTGCGTCGTCCTCGACGACCCGGTGCGCCAGTTCGACGTCCCGGTTTTTCATGGATTCCATCGACAATCCGATGGCCTTCTCCACCATGCTGCCCATGGCCAGGACATTGTCCTGGAGCTGCTTCAAATTACGTTCGTAGTCGGTCCTCATATCGCCCTTTCTTAACCGAAGCGACCGGTGATGTAGTCCTCGGTGCGCGGATCCGACGGCCGCGTGAAGATCCCGGCCGTGTCCCCGAACTCCACCAGGTC
>CAZGRY010000081.1:3074-4946 GCA_964528105.1 uncultured Dehalogenimonas sp. | reverse complement strand
TCCTCGGTGCGCTTCTCGCGGGGGTTGGTGAATAACTCGGTGGTCGGCCCGTACGCCACCAGCATGCCGGCCCGGTCGGAATCCACCATCAGGAAGGCGGTCATGTCGGAGACCCGGGCGGCTTGTTGCATGTTGTGGGTGACGATGACGATAGTATAAGTGGTAGCCAGCGTGCGCATCAAATCCTCGATTTTCAGTGTGGCGATGGGGTCGAGGGCGGAGCAGGGTTCGTCCATCAGGATGACCTCCGGCTCCACCGCCAGCACCCGGGCGATGCACACCCGCTGCTGCTGGCCACCGGAGATGGACAGTCCGGACTGGTACAGCTTGTCTTTGACCTCATCCCAAATAGCAGCCCGGCGCAGGCTCTTTTCGACGATCTCCTCCAGGGTATGTTTCTTCCGGATGCCGTGGCGCCGCGGCCCGAAGGCGACGTTGTCGAAGATGGACATTGGGAAGGGATTCGGCTTTTGAAAGACCATGCCAACCCGTTTCCTGAGTTCCACTACATCCACGTCTTTGCTGAAAATGTCCACGTTGTCGAACTCCACCAAGCCCTCGGTGCGGGCTGAGGGAATAAGGTCGTTCATGCGGTTGAACTCACGCAGCAGCGATGACTTGCCGCAGCCGGAAGGGCCGATGATGGCGGTGATGCCGCAAGCCGGGATATCCAGGGAGACGTCTTTAAGCGCCCGGAAACCACCGTAATAAAGGCTGACATGCTCGGTTCGGAGCTTGCCGGTGCCCGGAGCGCAGCCGATAATCTTGTCAGTGTTTTCTTTATCGATAACAGGCCTGATATCCATGTGTTTACCTCTTGCGGGTTTTTAGGCGAATGACAGCCACCAGGATATTGAAAAGCAGCACCATGGCCACCAGCACCAGGGCCACCCCCCACATAACTTCCTTGGGCATGCCCGGGACGTGGGCGGAGACGGTGTACAGATGGTAAGGCAGTGCCATGAAGCGGTCGAGGGGCGAACCCGGCAGGCCTGGGGTCAGGAAGGCGGCGCCGACGACCAGGATGGGCGCCGTCTCGCCTGCGGCGCGGCTCATAGCAAGGATGGCGCCAGTCAGGATGCCGGATGACGCCTGCGGCAGCACGACATGCCGGATGGTCTGCCACTTGGAAACGCCGACGGCCAGCGAACCGTCTCGGTACTCTTTAGGAACGGCGATGATGGCTTCCCGGGAGGTGGTGATGGTCATGGCCAGCGCCTGGGCGGCCAGGGTCAATGAGGCCGCGAGGAGCGACAACCCCATATTGAAGGTCAGGACGAAGACCGACAAGCCGAACAGACCGAAGACGATCGACGGCACCCCGGCCAGGTTGATGATGGCCAGATTTATCAGGCGCGTCACCCAATTATCGCGGGCGTATTCCGAAAGGTAGATACCGGCCAGCACTCCGATGGGCAGGGCAAATATGATCGTGCCCAGCATGAGGTACAGGGTGCCGACGATGGCCGGGAAGATGCCGCCGGCCTTGCCGGCTTGCGACGGCGCCTGTGACAGGAAGTCCCAGTTGATGACGCTGTAGCCGCTGGCGATCATGTAGATGACGATCAGGATAATGGGCACCACCACCACCAGCATGGCCGCAAAGAGCAGCACCATAGCGGTGCGTTGGGTGAATTGTCTGGATTTCAGATTCGTGGTCGTCATCACTCAAATAACCAAGATACAAGATACAATAACCAAACAAGCACCAATAACCAAATTCAAATGACCAAACATCGGGATTTGGAGCTTGAGATTTGGAATTTGTTTGGTGTTTGTTTCTTGGTTATTGGTCATTGTCTAGCTTCTGGCAAACTTGCGCTTCTGGGCATCCAGGACGCGCGCCGCGATGAAATTGACTAAAAGGGTCAG
>CAZGRY010000081.1:0-3064 GCA_964528105.1 uncultured Dehalogenimonas sp. | reverse complement strand
CAGGGCGTGGTACTGCGGCCCGCCTCGCACCGCGTTGCCGATACCGGAAGCCACTGCCGCGGTCATCGGCATCATAGGATCGAACGGCGAGTTGGGCACTGCTAAAGCGCCGCCGGCGACCATGAGCACAGTCATCGTCTCGCCGACAGCCCGGCCGACGCCGAGCATGATAGCCGCCGAGACGCCGGACAGGGCGGAAGGGAGACAGACTTGGTAGCGCCCAGGCCGTAGGACGCCTGGCGGAACTCATCCGGCACGGCGCGCAGGGCGTCCTCGGACACGGAGACGATGACCGGCAGGCTCATCATGGCCAGCATGATGCCGGCGGTGAAACCGGTCAAGCCGGTGTTCAGGTTGAAGGTGGTCTGCACCCAGGGGGATAACAGCGACAGGCCGATGAAACCCATGACCACCGAGGGGAAGCCGGACAGGAGCTCGACGAGCGGTTTTACCGCGTCGGCGATGCCCCGCGGCGCCACCTCCGAAAGGTACACGGCGCAGGCCACGCCGACGGGCACGGCGAGGACAGTAGAGACTGCGGTCACCCACAGAGTGGCGACGAAGAATTGGGAAATGCCCAACACAGGCGGGTCGGACAGCGGCTGCCACAGGTGCCCGGTGAGGAAGTCCCAGGGCGAGGTTTCGAACAAGGCGGGCAAACCCTGCTGCAGCAGGATGAAAAACACGCCGAGCAAGACGACAATAGCTAAAAGGCCGGTAAAGCGGATCGTCAGCTCGATAAGCTGCTCGCCGGGGCGGCGGTGCTTGCGCAGCCGGGCGGCGGTCTCGAGTACTGATGGTTGAACCAAAGCTACCGTTCTCCTGTCCCCAGAGACGGTTCGCAGAATCCTTCCGGTCGGGCAATCAACCGTTTCTGGCCGTCGCGGTCAACGGCGACGAAGGTGATCCGGGTATCGAACAAAACGGTTTCCGGGCAGGCGTGGCGGCGGGTGCCGAAGACGCGGACGCCGTACTGGACTGAACTCTGACCGAGGCGGGCGCGCTGCACGTCGAATCGGATGATCTCGCCGCCGGCCACCGGGTGATGGAAGGCGACGTTGTCCAGGGCGATGGTCACGAAATGGTTGCCGGGGAACTCCTGGTTGGCGGTAATGTAGGCGAACTCGTCGATCCATTTCAGCATGTTGCCGCCAAAGAGGAAACCGTCGTGGTTCAGGTGCTCCGGCAGGATCAGCTTGTAGTGTTCCAATGTCCCTCGTTCTTCACGCTGGCAGCCTTAAAATCGGGCCAATTATAGCACTAGAGGCGGCTAATTTCAGCCGCCGGTGTGTGATGTAAAAATGGCTGGCTGCCGCCACCCCTGGCGGCAGCCAGCCATCGCAGGATTGTTTCTATTTCAGGGCGACGAAACCCAGGGTCTCGACGGTCTTCTGACCGGTGGTGGACAGGGCGTAGGCGATGAATTCCTTGGCCACACCGGTGGGTTCGCCGTTGGTGTAGTAGTACAGGAAGCGAGAGATGGGATAGGTGTTGTCCTTGGCGGTGGCGATTGACGGCGCCACGGCCGGATCAGCCGCGGTCTTCTTGACGGGAACCGTCTTCACCGTGCTGTTGAGGTAGCCCAGGCCGGAGTAGAAGATGGCATTGGCATTCTGGGCCACCTGGGTGATGCCGACCTCAGTGGAGGGCAGGAGCTGGACGGCCGGGGCGTACTGCAGCTTGGTATCTTTCTTAGCGGGCACCAGGGCCAGCTGGACGACTTCCTCCAGGAAGTAGGCGTAGGTACCGGAGTTGGTATCGCGGGACAGGACGACGATGGGGGCGTCCTTGCCGCCGACGTCTTTCCAGTTGGTGATCTTGCCACTGTAGATGGCAGACAGTTGCTCCAGGGTCAGGCTGGTCACCGTGTTGGACGGATGGACGACCACCGAAAGGGCGTCCACGGCCACTTTAGTCTCGACCACGGTCACGCCGTTGGCCTTGGCTTGGTCGATTTCGGTGGTTTTGATCGGGCGGGAGGACTGGCACACGTTGGTCGTCTTATTGATCAGGGCGGCGATACCGGCGCCGGAGCCGGGGCCGGAGACGGTGATATTCACATTCTTGTGCAGTTTCATGAAGTCTTCAGCCCACTGGGAGCTGATGGGGGTGACGGTGTTGGAGCCGGTGATATCCAGGTTGCCGGACAGGGTATCGACGCTGGCAGTCGGCGAGGTGGTCTGAGTGCCGCCGTCTTCACCGCAGCCGGTCAGGCCAACGGTCAGGGTGAGCGCCAGTACCAGGGGAAGGGTCAGCCATTTCAGGTATCTCTTGGTTTTCAAGTTGTTTTCTCTCCTCTTTTTCTTTCTATGTTTACAGGGCCGAAACGACCCCGGTTAAAAAGCGTGATCTAAGGGATTGCTCGCCGATAATATCGGGATGCTCGAAGATCAGGTGCAGCACCGCCTCAGCGGTGGTTAGATTGGTCGCCAGCGGTACGTTGTGGACATCGCATACACGCAGCAGGGCGGTGACATCCGGTTCGTGGGGTTGGACGGTCAGCGGGTCGCGGAGGAAGATGACCGCCTTGACCATGCCAGAGGCGACGAGGGATCCGATCTGTTGGTCGCCGCCCATTGGGCCGCTCTGCATCAGGGTGACGTTAAGACCTGTGCGCGATTGGATCAGCAGGCCGGTGGAGCGGGTGGCCACCAGAGGCAGTGTCGACAGCTCTTCACGGTGATCGGCCACCAGGGACAGCATCTCTTCTTTCTTGTTGTCGTGTGCGATGAGAGCCAGGGTAATGGGCGCCATGGTGAGTTCCTCGCCGGTGTCTATACTTTTCTTTATCATACAAACCAAGTATAGACCGCCAACTTTAAAGCGTCTTTAAGGGAATGTTAAAGATTTGTTAAAGATTTTGCTACACGTGGAAAATAGAAGGACGCCTACCGGGAGTTTATATCCACGGCTTAGGAGACTACCGCGGTAAGGTAAAGTAGAAGGTCGAACCCTGGCCTGGAACGCTCTCAGCCCGGATCTCGCCGCTGTGGGACTGGACAATGTGCTTGGCGATAGCCAGGCCGAGGCCGGTGCCGCCGCCGCTCCGGGCTTTGTCAGCCTT
>CAZGRY010000080.1:0-6428 GCA_964528105.1 uncultured Dehalogenimonas sp. | reverse complement strand
TGGAAGGAGGACTTTCCGCCTGGGAAGTATCCAGGCCTGGGGTTGCCCTCGACCACGTTCGAAATCTGGGTTCGGAAACATAGAGCTGATAAATTGGAGGAATAGGAAAAGCATATCAGCCCCTTATTGAAGTTGAAATGGAACTGGCTAGGACAAAAAAGCTGGCCGAAAGAAGGATGGAGTGTGAGAAAAAAGTGGCCCGTACGTTGCCATCCGTCTTCACCGGATGTATAATTTAAACAACAAATCGAAAAGGAGACGGTCATGAACACAACCGATCGTCTCTCGCCCGACGTGGAAAGCAGCTTTACATCCAGGAAGTCAGCGGTTCGAATTCTGTGCTGCCCACCATGACCTCCAATAGACAGAACCGTTTCCCTCCCCTCGTCAGGTAATGGGGGTCTGTATTCCAGTGTAACCTCAACACCCTTTCCTCGAATTTCCTTCTGGTCCCCACACGGAATATTCCGGTTTCGATCGCATTACAGGCATTGAACAATCGGTGTTGGGTATCTTTGAGACTATCTTCAACGGAGTCCGTTTCCTGGTGCAGATGGATATTGATCCAATCCATTTTCCCGTCGCCAATATTGACGATCCCAGCGAGTGACGGCAAAGGTGGTTCAGATATTGCCTGCCTCTTTCAAAGCCTGGAGCACCGCTTTTGCCCAAACCCTGACCCGCTGCGGGTATTCCTCGATCCCGCCGTCTACGACGTCCAGGACGGTCATGGTCCAACAAGGTGGAAGCCTGTAGGCGCCGTGGTTTCCCGCCCGGGCCGTGACCGCCCATTTCCTCCGATCGTTTTGTAAAAGTCCGCCTTCGCTTTTTCGGATTTCGACTGGGGACTTCCCTTCTTCCACGAATTCAACCAGCAAGCTGATGGCGTGGCTCAATCCTTCCGGCGAATAGATACCTGGTTGCTGAAGGTTGTAACACAGCACCGTCAGGTGATGCACAATACCGGCGCGCGCCGAGTCTTGAAAATCCCAGGCCAGCGCCTGGTGAAAGGCGTCCGCGCAGGTATTGCTACGCCATTCGGCTCGACATTCCTGACAATGCCTGGGACGGTGTTCAGGTTCTTGGTCAATGCTTTTCATTCGCTCTTTCGCTTGATGTGCTCATGGGCGATCATATAGCGTAATGCGATGAGTATCAGGATATCTAAAACCAAACCCAACGCGGCCAGGAGTTGCTGTTCGTAAAACGCCAGGACCTGCGTCAGGAATATGGAAACCAGGATAGACACCCGGAACAACTGGTAGGCGTGCAGCTGAGAGCGCGGGAGAGTGAAAATCCCCATGGCGACGAACATTCCGGATATGCCAGGTGCGATTATTTGAGCCCAATCGAGAATGGAAACAGGTATTCCTTTAAGGTTGCCGAGTATCGCCCAGCTTATCAGGACCGAGACGATAACGATGCCGATGGAAATTAAGATTTCCAGGTATTGCCGTTTGACCTGGCGGGACCAGATTAGCACAAACAACACGATTACCCCCGCCGCCAGCCACAACGATAAGCCCCATGACCACTCGACAACGGTGACTACCGCGGATACCGAGGCAACGGCGGTCAGCGTGAAAAAAGCGATGACCAGGCCGGTAAACCACCACTGGGGAGCCGCCCATTCATAAAACCGGTCCAGCGCTGCATGGAACCTGGCCGACGTCCGTGATGGCTTGGTGGCTGAGACCGGCGTGTTCTGCACGATTTTAAGCAGGTCGTCACGCGCCCTGCCAGCCTCGCAGCCTTCCAGCAGTTCCATCGCATCGGCGCGCTCTTCCTGGTCCAAGCCAGCCAGACTCCCCTGTTTAGCGATATCGAATACGTTGGCCAGGCATTCCTGGTTGGACAATGACCGGCGCCTGGAAATGAGACGGACAGCGAAAAATATCAGCACGAATACAATGTAGATCAGGGCGATCGCCGGTTGGAAAAAGTAGTCGTTTTCTTTGGTGATGAATTTGCCCAGCTCGTCGATAAAAGCCCCGAACCCGATCCCAGCCAGCACCGCCGCAATCACTTTGACCCGGTGATCGATGTAACCCAGTAGCATGACCAGGGCTACCAGCATGAGCAACCCGCCCCACAGCATATGGGCGATGTGCAGCGGACCGACCGAGAGCTGGGGGAAGCCGGTGACCTGGAGGTAAAGCCGTATCACAAGCACCGAGGCTACCGCGGACACGAAGAAATTTTCCAGCAGCGTCTCGGCGTAGATGTTCCTCACGAAGACGTGTGGGCGGGTAAAATACCCGATGAGGTTGTCCAGGGCTCCGGCGAGACCTTGTTTAGCCATATTCATCAGATTACCGCACGATTGATAGCGGTTGTCAAATCGCAGAGCTCCATCAAAGAAAAATGGCAGAGAAACTTGGTGAACGATAAAACCGAAGCCTCCGCTTCTCATATAGGCGGGGATAGGCACCCACCCGCTTCAATTCGGCTCAGATAGCAGAAGTTCCTCGTAGGCGTTTGACAGTTACATCCCATTCCCTTATAATAAACGCTAATGATTAGCATTAGCATATCCCGATGGACTTGGAGGGCGTATGTCGCCGCTTAGTAACACAGACCTTAAATTAACCGGGCAGCGGGCGGTCATCCTGGATATCGTCCGGGCGGGTAAAGGCCATCTTGACGCGGATGAGATTTATCAGCAAGCCCGGAAGAAACTGCCCCGGCTATCCCTGTCGACGGTTTACCGGGCGCTAGCCAAATTCAAAGAAACCGGTCTTATCGAGGAGCGGCACCTCGATGAAAATCACCACCACTACGAACTTTCCCACCGCGGCGAGCATCATCACCTGATCTGCACCGGTTGCGGCAAGGTCGTCGAATTCAAACTGCCGATTACCGAGATTGTCATCGAAAAAGTGCCGCAAGCCGCGGGTTTCAAGATCAATCACAGCGGCGAACTCAGTCTGTCGGGCATATGCCCGGATTGCCGGAAGAAAGCAGCCTAAGATATGTCCCAGAATCGCCTCGATCCCACCAATTCGCCGGAGAACTGTGTCGCCTGCCACCAGCCGAGGCAAAGGGCCTCTAAATCGCAGGTTTCACAAGAAGCGGCTCTAAAGATCGCCCTGGTCGGTAGCCCCAACGTCGGCAAGAGTTCGGTTTTTCACTCCCTGACCGGGCGGCGGGTGATCATCTCCAACTACCCCGGAACGACGGTCGATATCTTCCGCGGCAGCGCCATGTTCGACGGGCGGCCGGTGGAGGTCATCGATACCCCCGGCATGTACTCTCTGCATTCCATCACCGAGGAGGAGCGGGTAGCCCGGGCAATCCTGCTTAAAGAGAAACCCGACGTGGTCCTCCACGTCATCGACGCCAAGAACCTGGAGCGGATGTTGCCCATGACCTTCCAGTTCATCGAGGCGGGGTTGCCCATCATCGTCGTCCTCAATATGATGGATGAGGCGGAAGCCCATGGCATCAGCATCAATATTGAAAAACTGGCGGCCGAGCTCGGAGCCCCGGTACTGGCCACTGCCGCCAGCCTGGGCCGGGGCATCGCCGATCTGAAACGGGCGATTTTGAACTACAAGCCGGTGTGCCTCGCACTGCCTGTGCTTTACGACGATACCATCGAGCATGCCGCCGCCGAGTTGCTGCCGCTGATCAAGGGCAGCCCCCCGGTTAAGCGAATGTCGCCCCGGTCAATCGCCCTGCTGCTCCTACGGGAGGATGAGCAGATCCGCCGGCTGGTAGCTGACGAAGGGCGCGACCTATCCGCCATCGACGCTATCGTCAAGGATACCATGGTGTCACTGTCGCAGCCGCCGGCCTACGTCCTGGCGATAGCCCAGCAGCGTGGGGCGTCCAGACTGGCGGCTGAAGTGATGACCCATCACGAATCGGCCGGGCTGAGGTTCAACGAGAGGCTGTCCCGAGCGATGATGCATCCCCTCAGCGGCGGTATCATCCTGGCGGCGGTTCTGTTTGTGATGTACTACGTCGTCGGCGTCTTCGGCGCCGGCACGCTGGTCGGCTGGCTGGAGGAGGTTGTCTTCGGCGAGTACATCAACCCGTTCATGCAGAACACACTGCAAAATCTCATCCCGGTCGAAGTCATCTCGGATCTTTTCGTCGGCCAATACGGTATTATCACCCTGGGCCTGACCTACGCTATCGCCATTATTTTACCCATTGTTACCACCTTCTTCCTCATCTTCTCAGTCATCGAAGACTCCGGCTACCTGCCGCGCTTGGCTATGCTCATCGACCGGGTGTTCAAGTTCATCGGTTTGAACGGTCGGGCGGTCATCCCGATGGTGCTGGGCTTCGGCTGCGACACCATGGCCACCATCGTAACCCGCACCCAGGAAACCAAGCGCGAGCGCATCATCACTACCCTTTTACTGGCGCTGGCCATCCCCTGCTCGGCTCAGCTCGGAGTCATCTTTGGAATCTTATCGGTATCGACGGCCATGCTGCTGACGTGGCTGGGGATAATCGCCTTGATCTTTGTGCTGGTCGGCTGGTTGGCGTCAAAGATCATTCGCGGGGAGCGCGCCTGTTTCTATATGGAGGTACCTCCTCTGCGGCTACCGCGTCTCTCGAACGTGTTGCAAAAAACCTACGCCCGGCTGGAGTGGTACCTCATGGAGGTCATTCCCATCTTCGTGCTGGCCAGCGTCGTGTTGTGGGCGGGTGATATCATCGGATTGCTCGACGTGTTGATTAAAGCCCTCCGACCGGTCGTCGAATTCGCCGGTATTCCCGCCGAGGCGTCGGTGGCTTTCGTCATCGGCTTCTTCCGGCGGGACTTCGGCGCCGCCGGGCTGTATGCCCTCGCCACCCAGGGAGTATTATCCGGTAACGCCCTTCTCGTTTCGGCGGTGGTGATGACCCTGTTCGTACCCTGCATCGCGCAGTTCAGCGTCATGATCAAGGAACGCGGCATGAAAACCGCCCTGGCCATCGCCGGCTTCATCTTCCCCTTCGCCTTCCTGGTCGGCTTTGCCCTGGACCGGACGCTTAAGTTGTTAGGAATCAATTTATGAACGAAAATTCGACCGATAAAACCAAATGCCATTTTTGTGGTTTCGAGTTCGACACCGAGGCCGGCACCGCCTACTGCGGTTCCTGCCCCCTGGCTAAAAACTGCAAATTGATCCGGTGTCCCAATTGCGCCTATGAGATGCCAGCCGAGCCGAAACTGTTTGCGGCGATCAAGAAGTTGAGGAGGAAACAATGAATATCGACGAACATGGCGAAGAGATTCTCGAAACGCTGTGGATACGCACCCAGGAGCAGAAATCCGCCGCCAAAGCCGAGGAGTTCCATGCCCACAAAGCCTTGGAGCAGCTGATCGAGGAGGGACTGGTGGTGTCCACCGGCGACGGCGCTCTCACCCTGACAGAACAAGGCCTGCCCGAAGCCCGCAGCGTAGTGCGGCGCCACCGTCTGGCCGAGCGGCTGCTCTACGACGTACTGGGCACCCGCGACCGTCTGATGCACGATAAAGCCTGCAAGTTCGAGCACCTGCTCGATAAAGGGCTCGACGAGAATATTTGCGTCCTCCTGGGTCATCCCAAGGTTTGCCCCCATAACAAGCCGATCCCGCCCGGAAAATGCTGCCAGGCGGCGGCCACGCAGCCGCAGAAGCTGGTATCGCCGCTGTCCGAACTGCGGCCGGGGCAGTGGGGCACGGTGGCTTACCTCTACGCCCCGGAGGCGAATAAACTGCAGAAACTGATGGCCATGGGCGTCCTGCCGGGGGCGCCGGTGAAACTTATCCAGAGTTTCCCGTCTTACGTCTTCCAGGCCGGCATGAGTCAGTTTGCTACCGACCGCGAAATGTCCGATGCCATCTATGTCCGGTTGACCGAGGACCAGCACCCGATTGCGCGCTAGATGAAGCGGCTGGTATAATTCACTCCGTCCACATGGGGCTGTAGCTCAGCTGGGAGAGCGCCGCCTTTGCAAGGCGGATGTCAGGGGTTCGAGCCCCCTCAGCTCCACCAAAGGTTTCAATAGGTAGAACCACGCCCTCGATTTTGTCCTCTCTTCCACTGGGTAACGGCAGCTTGTATTCGACCTTGGCGGTCTGCCCATCCACGATGATCCGCTTAATAAAAGACTTGAGGAAAGCCTTCCGTTGTGCGGGTTCTCCTTCTTCCAATAATACCTTCAAATCTTTCACGTAGGACAGGATTTCATCCAACCTCACCTTTTCAACGCCCTCAACAACCATATCCACTTCGCACTGAATTCGAGCTTTGCATAGTTCATCTTTGCGGATTTTAAGCTCCTTGATTCTGGGCGCTAGGTCGTCAATCTCAAGTTTACCCGTTTCGAGGGCATCGTACAGCTTAATGAGCCTGAACCCAACATCCTTGACTTCGTTATTGATGGCATCAAGTTTTCCTTTCGACCTGGTTTCCGATGATCGCAGTTCGTCATTGACTAGTTCG
>CAZGRY010000079.1:0-6507 GCA_964528105.1 uncultured Dehalogenimonas sp. | reverse complement strand
CATCCGGTGCCGGCAAGTCCACCACCATGGCAGCGATGATCAATCACCTGAACGAGACGGTCAAACGCAACATCATCACCATCGAGGACCCGATCGAGTACTTGTTCCCAAATGAACAATGCCTGATCCGTCAGCGGGACATCGGCGATGACGCCCGCAACTTCTCCAGCGCCCTGGTGCACAGTCTCCGCCACGACCCGGATGTCCTGGTCATCGGTGAAATGCGCGACCTCGACACCATGAAGGTCGCCCTGACCGCCGCCGAGACCGGTCATCTGGTCCTTTCCACGCTGCATACAACCGACGCCGCCCAGACCATCGACCGCATCGTCGATGTTTTCCCGCCGGAGCAGCAGCGTCAAATATGGTACCAACTGTCGCAAGTACTTATCGCCGTCCTGTCCCAGCGCCTGCCGCACCGCGCCAAAGGCGGCCGCATCGCAGCCTTCGAGATCATGCTCAATAACTCCGTCATCTCCCGGCTCATCCGCGAAGAGAAGATGTTCGACCTGCAAGCGAACATCGAGGTCAGTCACAAAGAAGGCATGCAGACCATGGACCAGTCCATGGCCGATCTGGTCAAACGCAAGGTCGTCACCCGCGACGAGGGCATGCTCTACTGCACCTCCCAGGCGCGGCTGCAGCAGTTGCTCCAAAACGAGCGGAGCACGGTCTATTAGGGAAATAGCCGGGGTACCATTCCGTTCAACGACCTGACCACGGCGAAAACTTTTGTCTTTGCAACAATAGAAGATTTGTTTCACGGTCATAAAATCCTTTTTTGCGGAAACGAGTCAACCCAAAATAGCTTTGACTTGAACGTGCGACTCGTTTTTCCAACCGAGTGTTCTAAAAATACGATTCAATGGCCTTCAACTATCCGCCGTAGGACTTCCAGACCGAACAGCCAGAGCTTTACCCAAAAAGGTTTATCCTGGTATTATAGCACATGCGTTCCCTTTGGCAGTCAAGCGTCTCGTGTCGTTTTTGGTACGATATTTTTACGACAGGTTGGCAGCCCCAAGCGCCCGGACACGGCATGCCGTGTCCATGCAAACGAAGCGGGCGACCCCGTCCTTCAGTTTCCTCAGGATAAATGGGACGCCCTTACCGATGACACGACCTTCGCCTTCTTAGCCCGCCCCGGGAACTCCGGACAACATGACCAGGCGGGCGAGACCGGGTCTCGCCCCTACAACCGCTTTGTAATGATGGGAGGAAGATGGAGGAGGAAGGTAAAAATGAAACAGTGGAACGATCCCATTTGAGCCCAATTCCCGCGTGCCGCGGTTTCAATGATGTCCCTCCGTCTTCCTTGTAATGTTCCGGCGGTTGCCATCGGAAGTAACATTTCATTAGATAACGCGACGGTTAAGAATATTATTGACATGCCGCGTAATGTGGGGGATAATGCTGCAAATTTCAAAGTCTCGTAAAAATGCCTTTAGGGGGTTGAGCAAAGACATGAATGATTTCGTCCCCTGGGCATTTTCCGGGTCCCCTTCCCCAAATAGGACCAGCGGAACCCGGAGATTTCAAGCAAAGAAACAACCAGCGACAATCGCTGGTTATTTTATGCAAAAACGATCATTGTGATTAACCTATGCCCATGGGTGTTTACCACATGGTGAATGCCGGTCGGTCCTGGGCTCCGATGTGACTCAAATACTAAGGCAAAAAGAAAATTCAACCGAAAGGGAACAAGAAGTGAGAAAAAGAATCCTGGCATTCAGCATGGTTCTAGCGCTGGTCGCGGTTATGGCCATGCCAATAGCGGCATCAGCCGAAGATACCGTAATCACCGCTACCTTGAATAACCTGCCCGCCGTGAACAGTATTACTCCTGCTTCAGGCGTCCAAGGCTGGACGTATACATCAGTAGAAATCCAAGGTACCGACTTGACCGGCGCAACAGCGGTTACATTTAGTGGAACCGGCGTAACCGCCTCCGCCATCAGTGTTGCTTCAGCGACCTCGATGACATTTACGGTCACAATTACGGCTGGTGCCACCGCCGGGGCTAGGGACGTCACCGTTACGACTCCCGGAGGAACGAGCGAGGTTCTGCCCGGTGGTTTCACCGTGGTAGCACGTACCATCACGGTATCGGCGCCGGCCAACTTCAGCCTGGGTGCGTTGGTGCGAGGAATTGACAACAAGGTTCACGGGCCAAATGGATCGGTAAGTACGAACGCCCAAAACTGGCAGATTACAACTTCCGCTTCTAACGATGGCCGTATGAGCAACGGCACTAATTCCCTAACGTCACGACTCGAGATCAGCAAGGTTGATGGTGCCTGGATAACGGCAGACGGAACCTTGACCTACACCCAGGCTGGCGGTACAACCCTAACCTTCTGGGCTCAGCAATACGTTGATTCAGACGATCCAGTAGGCACATACACGATTACCATCACATTCACGGGCAGTATGCAATAAACAAATTGTGGGATGAGCCCATAATGGGCTCATCCCACTTTCAAAAACGATCATGAATTTGTTGGTGAGGTAGAGTGAAGAGAAGGGGACCTTTCAGTTTAATTTTGGCGCTATGCCTGCTGCCTGCTTTGTCGGTACCGGTGTCAGCCGGCGGCTTGACCGTTTATGGCGGTAAGATCGAAACGTCGGTCGTTCCGGGAAGCGACAACACTTATACCATGGAAGTGGCGAATACCTCGGATGCTCCAATGGAAATCGGAGTTGAAGTTAAGGGTTACGGCATGTCCCCCGCTCAAGACTTCATTGCCCTTGAACCTAAAGATGACAGCAGCCTGTTCTCGGCGTTGGCTTTGCTCGATGTTTCTCCGGCAACGTTCCATCTTGAACCGGGTAAATCCCAGGTCATCACCATTAACTCAAAGATCCCAGCGGGAATCGGTAACGGCGGCAGATATGCTATTGTTTTCATCCATACCGCAGCAACCGGAGGTGGCACTGTCGGCGTGGTCAGCGCGGTGGCGGCCAGGGTGCTTTTAACGGTTTCCGGCTCCAAGTTGGATACTACGAGCCAGATTACACAAGTGAGCCTCGTTAAGTCTGCACCTTTGCAACCAGCCGGTGTGACGGTCACTGTGGCCAATAACGGAAACCACCATTTCAAGCCCCAGATTCAGGCCACGGTCCGGAATGGGAACAGTGTCGTAGCCACGACATCCGTGGTGGCCCCGGGCTGGCCGATAATTCCCGGCTATTCCCGTCAGTTTACACTCGACCTGACCGGACCGGTGCCGTTGGCAGCGGGCACGTACCAAGTAGATATTGAAGTCAAGGATGAATCGGGAAACCTGATAACCAAAGGTACTTTCCCCCTGGAACTGACCGACAAGCAGGAAATAACGCCACCGGTGGCGACAATTTCCCCGCCATCAACGACGCTGTCGGTGACGCTAACACCGACACCTTCAACTGCGCCAACAGAACCACCCCAAACTTCTTCAACGCCACCGGCAACATCACAGTCATCTACCGCCCTTCTCCTGGCCGGGGCCGCCGCCGGTGGGGCAATCGTCGCGACTCTAGCGATAGCTATAGGAAGAAAACGCAAGTAGTGGCGATGAAACTGAGTAAATTGATTTCCGCCATAGCCCTGGCAGGGCTTGCTTTGGCTTGCCCGGTGGCAATCGGGGCACAGGGCGGCACCGAGATCACCGGCACCGTCCTCCTGGTAGCCTCGGGCGTTACTTCTTCAGGGATCACCACTACCGGGACCACGATTTCGTGGAACACAAATGGCGGCGCGACATCGCAGGTTTTTTATGATACAACGGCTCACGCCAACACCAGCGATTATGCGTATATCACTGTCGTTGACACCAACCTCGTCGCGGGCCATAGTGTGATCTTAACCGGGCTTGCAGCGCGCACTACCTATCACTACCGGGTAAAGTCAGATATCCCCGATACCGCCTTCAGCGACGTTTCCGCCGATTACACTTTTACCACAACGGGGACAGGCGGGGGCGGAGGAACCGGCGGCGGCGGTGGCGGTTTCGGCAACCAACTTGTCGGTATAGGTCTGGCCGGAACTTCGCCATTCATGGACGGCAACGGCCGAGCGATTACCGCCGGCCAGATCCGGACTTCGGATGGCCGCCTCAACCTTACCATCCCGGTTGGCACCGCCGTCTGGAACGCCGCCGGGGCGGCCCAGTCGTTCCTATCGGCCGCAGCACTGGCCGAACCACCTCAAACTCCTCCGCAACATTCACTGGTAATGGCATGGGAAATGGGGCCTACCGGCGTCACCTTCACCCCGGCTATAACGATTACCATGAACTACGCCGACGCCGACATCCCAACCGGCACCCGGGAAGCCGACCTTTATATCGCCTGGTGGGATGGCGCCAAATGGGTCAAGCTGGAAGGCACGATCAATCCGGCGGCCAATACCATCACGGCCCAGGTCAGCCACTTCACAAGTTTCGCCCTCTTTGTGCCAGCCGCACCACTTGTTCCACCTGCTCCTACATTAAAAATCGCTACACCGACCGCGGGCACTGCCTTTATCCCGGGTAACGTCTCAATATCGATCAATGTTGGTAACTTAAACCTGGTGACCGATAATAGACCCAACGCAGCGGGCGAGGGCCGAGTCGTCTACTACCTCGACGTGCCCGTCCCGACAACGCCGGGGATGACGACCTTCTCCACCGCGGGCACCTACAAGGAAACCGAGTCCACCACCAACACCTGGACCGACCTGGCTCCCGGAACCCACACCCTGGGCGTTCAACTGGTTCAGAACGACCATACCCCATTCAACCCGCCGGTTTTCGTCACGGTCAGCGTAACGATCAAGGAACCGGCGCCGCCGGAGACGACGGCCGTCGTGCCGGTACTGCCGACACCGACCTTGCCGACCGATTCGGCTGATCCGACCAAAACGAATTGGACCGTTCCGGTCCTGTTCCTGGTCGCCGCGCTGGGGCTGGCTACCTTCCTTTACTGGAGAGCGCGCCGGCCTGCGGGAGCTATAAAATACACCAATGGATGAAACAATAAAGGGAGGGTCTCCATGTGGAGACCCTCCCTTTGATAAACAAAAAACCCCTCGGTTGAGGGGCTTTTTACGTTCAGAAATTGGTAGCGGGGAGAGGATTCGAACCTCTGACCTTCGGGTTATGAGCCCGACGAGCTGCCACTGCTCCACCCCGCGACGAACAGAAAATCATTATCTCATTTGCTGCCCCCGCTGTCAATGCCTCGATTAACCTGAAGCCGGATGCCGCCACTATCCATGGTTGTACGCCCTATCGTTACGGCAAGTTGCCAGCTAAAGCCGCTATGCCTTATAATTATCTGGTTCCATTGTTATGTCATCTTATTTGATTATTTATTCCGGTGCCCACGTCAGAATAAATGCTTCCAGATACGACCTCTAAACAGTCTGATATTAGCGAGACGCTGGGCGGTTTCGGGCGCGACCGCGCCGGTCTCATCCCCATTCTCCAGTGTCTCCAGGCGCGTTTCGGCTATCTCTCGCCTGATGCCATGACCGCCGTCGCCGAGCACCTGGGTCTTGCCGAAAGCACGGTCTACAGCGTGGCCTCGTTCTACACCCAGTTCAAGTTTCAGCCCTCCGGCAAGCACGTCATCAAGGTCTGCCGCGGCACGGCCTGCCACGTAGGAGGCGGCGAACGCATCCTGTCTGAGATCGAGCGACAACTGGGCATCAAACCCGGTGAAACGACTCCCGACCTGGAATTCACCCTGGACACTGTGGCCTGCATCGGCGCCTGCGCCCTGGCGCCGGTGGTCATCGTCAACGACGAAATTTACGGCCGGGCGGCTACCGTCAGAATCCTCGAAGCCGTTGCCCAAAAGAAAGATGTGGCCATCTGCCGATGCCGGTAACTGACTTTCCGGCAATCCAGGCCGAAGCCAAGGCTTTGTGGCAGGCACTCATCGACAGCCCGACGCCTCATATCCTCATAGGCACCGCCACCTGCGGCAAGGTCTCCGGCGCCATAAGCGTCCTTGACGCCATCAACGCCGCCCTCGAACGGTTCAAGATCGAGGCCACCGTCACCCAGGTCGGCTGTTTCGGCATGTGCTACGCCGAGCCGACGATGGACATCGCCCTGCCGGGCAGACCGCGTATCAGCTACGGCTTTATGACCCAGGAAAAAGCAGGCCGGATCATCGAGGACTACGTCATAAACGGCAACCCGAGGCCGGACCTGGCGCTATGCAGCGTCGGCGAAGGGCGTATCGAAGGCATCCCCACCCTGGACGAAATGCCGATGCTCAAGGGGCAAAACCGTATCGCCCTCAGGAACTGCGGCCACGTCAACCCGCTACGCATCGATCACTATATCGCCCGCGGCGGCTATGCCGGCTTCCACCGGTCGCTTTCGGGTCTGTCTCCGCAGCAGGTTATCGACGAAGTGATGAAATCCGGCCTGCGAGGCCGCGGCGGGGCTGGTTTCTCCACCGCCCAGAAATGGCAGTTCTGCCGCGACGCCGCATGTTGGCCCAAATACGTCATCTGCAATGCCGACGAGGGCG
>CAZGRY010000078.1:0-6619 GCA_964528105.1 uncultured Dehalogenimonas sp. | reverse complement strand
ATCTATGTCACCGGTGAGTCCTAGGGAAAACGGTGTCAGCGGGATGCATTGCGATAGGCCACCGCCGGCGGCGGAGCCTTTGATATTGAAGGTCGGGCCGCCGGATGGCTGGCGGATGGCGCCAGAGACGTTACCTTTCCGTTTCGCGAGCCCTTGGACCAGCCCGATTGTCGTCGTGCTTTTACCTTCGCCGAGAGGGGTGGGGGTAATTGCGGTGACATCGATGTACTTGCCGTTGGGTCGGTCTTGTAGGCGAGCCAGTACGGCGGCGTAATCGACCTTGCCGAGGTGATGGCCGTAGGGCAAAAGCTCTTCATCGAGAATGCCCCAGTCCGCGCCCAGCCGGGACACCGGCTTCATTGTCTTTTCGGCTTCTTCGGCGATCTGCCAGTCCTGGAGATTTGTCGGATCAAGCATATATTTGTTGGTTCCCAGTTCGGTAAATGCAAACTCACAAAGATGCGACATCGAGTCGATCGGGAGGGATTGAGTAGTCAAGTATAGATTGGGTTCAATCCATAGTCAAGGATAATCGAGGAGTTTAACATAAATCTCATTGGTCATTTGCGCCAGATCTTGGACAAAAATCAGGGGTATTAGGACTTGACCCTTCCAAAAACTTCTGCTATGCTTTGGCAGGTTTTTCGAGGCAGAGATGAACCGATGGCGAACCGGCCTGCAGTTCATCGGAATTGGCTGGTACATCAGCCTGACCACACTGGGGGGAATCCTCCTGGGGCGGTGGCTGGATGGCAAGCTTAACACCGAGCCTCTGCTCTTGATCATTGGTCTTTTACTGGGTTTGTTTGTGGCGTTTTATGGCGCCTATCGCCTGATGCCGCGGCCGTACGACAACAAGAAATAGGACGAGGAAAACCGATAGTGCCTGAAGCAGCACAACAGAAAAAGATCATCGGGTTGTCCAAAGGGGCATTCATCCTCATCCTCCTGGTCATCCTGGGACTAAGTATCGTTAGCTTTCTGGCGGGCGCCGTCGGACGCGAAATTATCGGCGCCGACATGCCCAGCTGGATGATCGTCGACAAACCGGCACCGGAGCTCCCGGCCGAGGCTATCGGACACATCGGCGGTATCGCAATCACCAATACCATGCTGACTTCATGGATATCCATGATAACGATTGTGCTTATCTTCTGGGCTGCCACCAGAAAGATGAAACTAGTTCCCGGACGCTTGCAATCGTTCGCCGAATCGGTTATCACATACCTGTTTGATTTCTGCACCGACATTGCCGGTGAGAAGAATGGCCGCAAGTTCTTCCCCCTGGTAGCTACCATCTTCCTTTTTATCATCACCAACGCCTGGATGAACCTAATTCCCGGCTACGGTTCGATCATGATCGCCGGTGAGCACGGTGCCGTCCCGCTCCTGCGCGGCGCCAATACCGATATCAACTTCCCCCTGGTGCTGGCGGTCATATCCTTCGTCATGGTTACCTACTGGGGGCTCAAAAGCGTCGGATTCATGCACTTTATGGGCACCTTCTTCAACTTCAAGAAGTTCGGTCTCGGACTGAAGCAACTGTTCACCGGCAATTTTAAGTCGGCCCCCGGCAACCTGCTCATGGGTTTGATGGACATCTTTATCGGCTTCATCGAACTTATCTCTTACCTGATTCGCATCGTGTCGTTTACCTTCCGTCTTTTTGGCAACATGACCGGCGGCGAAATCCTACTTTTATCCATTGCCTTCTTGGTTCCCTTCGTTTTCGCCACCATCTTCTACGGATTGGAACTGTTCTTCGGGTATATCCAGGCCCTCATCTTCGGCGGCTTGACCCTGGTCTTTGCCCACATGGCGGTCTCTTCTCACGGCGGAGAAGAAGAACCTCACTCAGAGAGCTCTCACAGCTAGAATATTCACCACTTAGGGAAAGGAGACAATACCTTGGAAGCTGAAGCAGCGAAACTCTTAGCGGCAGGTCTGGCAATCGGTTTAGGCGCTATCGGTCCCGGCGTTGGCCTGGGTCTGGTAGGCATGGGCGCGGTTCAAGCGGTCAGCCGCAATCCGGAAGCCCGTGGTGTCATTTTCACCAACTTCCTGTTCGCCCTGGCTCTTACCGAAGCCGTCGCCATCTATGCCCTGGTTATTTCCATCGTCTTGATCTTCGTCGCCTAAAGTTAGGGGGTTGTACCGATGGGAGAATTACTCTCAGAATTAGGGATAAATCTGCCCTCTTTCATAGCGCAGCTGGTCAACTTCCTGATCTTGTTTGGGTTGTTGTACCTGGTGGCCTACAAGCCTATTCTCAAAATGCTGGACGAGCGCTCTAATAAAGTAAAGTCCAGCCTAGAGCAGGCCGAAGTCATCCGAGCGCAGGCGGAGAAAGCCCAGGAAGACTTTAAGGTTCAGATCGCTGAGGCCTCCAAACAGGGGCAGTTGGTGATCGAGCGGGCAGCCAAGACCGGCGATGAAATCCGGGAAAAGGCCAAAGCGGAAGCTCAGGTTGAAGCCGAAGCCCTCATCACCCGGGCTAAAGCCGAAATCCGGCGCGAACGTGACGAGGTTATCGACGAACTGCGCAAGGAATTCGCCGATCTGACTATCCTGGCGGCCAGTAAGGTCATTGGCAAATCGCTGGATAAGACAGCCCATCGCGAGATGATCAACCAGGTGCTCGAAGAGAGCTCCGGACTGAGAAAGAACTAGGGGATGGCTAAAAGCGCGTCCGCCCAGGCTATGCGGTACGGCCAAGCGGTCTTTGAGATAGCCGCGCATAACCAGAACTTCACCACCTGGCAGAACAGTATGGATACACTGGACCGCATAGTACGGGATCGCGACGTCCTCTATTTTCTGGAAAATCCGAGGGTCTCGATCGCCAAGAAACGTGAAATTCTGGAGCCGAAACTCAAAGGCGTAAACCCCATGGCTGTCAACCTGTTATACCTCCTGGCCGAACGCGGCGTGTTAGGGTTGATGCCGGATATCGCTGCTAACTATCAGCATCGGCTCGATGACCTGCGGGGCATAGCCCACGCGCAGGTGACGGCGGCGGTGCCGCTATCTGAGACCGAAACGGCCGAGATCCAACAGAAACTCGCCACGATGTTCGGTAAACAGATTGAAATGACCACTAAAGTCGATCCGAAACTACTGGGCGGCGTCGTCGCCCGGGTTGGTGACAAGGTCATCGACGGCAGCGTATCACGCCGTTTGGAAAATCTAAAACGAGAAATTAACCAGGCCAGGCTGTAAACTGGCCGGCTCCAGAAGGAGTTTTTAACATGGCGCAAAAAGGTCTGGATATCGTCGCGGTTATTAAAGAACAGATCGAGAGCTTCGGCGCAGAAGTGGCGGTCACCGACGTCGGCACCGTCATCGAAGTCGGCGACGGCATTGCCCGCATCCACGGCTTGGCTTCTGCCGAGTATAACGAGCTCCTTGAGTTCCCCAACGGGGTTATGGGCATCACCCTTAACCTGGAAGAAGACTCGGTAGCCGCAGTGCTTTTGGGCGATGATGCTCTCATTAAAGAAGGCGACGAGGTCAGGCGCACCAATCGTGTCGTAGAAGTGCCGGTTGGGCCGGAGATGATCGGACGCGTGGTTAACCCGCTGGGCCAGCCGATCGACGGCAAGGGACCGATCAAAACCTCCCGAAGGCGCGCCGTAGAACGCGTCGCCCCTAACGTCGTCACACGCAAAGGCGTCGATACCCCGGTGCAGACCGGCATTAAGGCCATTGACTCGATGATCCCGGTAGGCCGCGGCCAACGCGAACTCATCATCGGCGACCGCTCAACCGGTAAAACGGCTGTAGCTATCGATACCATCATCAACCAAAAGGGTGGCGATCTGATATGCATCTATGTCGCCATCGGCCAGAAGACCTCCAAGATCGCCCAGATCGTGGGCACGCTGGAAAAATACGGCGCCATGGCCCATACCATTGTAGTGGCCGCCTCGGCCTCCGACCCGGCCGCCTTCCAGTATCTGGCCCCGTTCTCCGGCTGCGCTATGGGCGAGGAGTTCATGGATGCCGGCAAGGAAGCTTTGATCGTTTACGATGACCTGACCAAGCATGCCTGGGCTTACCGCCAGTTGTCTTTGCTGCTCCGGCGCCCGCCGGGCCGCGAAGCCTATCCCGGCGACGTGTTCTACCTGCACTCCCGTCTGCTGGAACGCGCCGCCAAGCTTAACAAGGAAAACGGCGGCGGTTCGCTGACTGCCCTGCCGATTATCGAAACCCAGGCCCAGGACGTCTCGGCGTACATTCCGACCAACGTCATCTCCATCACAGATGGCCAGATCTACCTGGAGCCTGACCTGTTCAACGCTGGCATCCGCCCGGCTCTGAACGTCGGTATTTCCGTCTCCCGCGTCGGTTCGGCAGCCCAAACCAAGGCCATGAAAAAGGTCGCCGGCCGCCTGAAGCTGGAAATGAGCCAGTACCAGGCCCTGGCTGCCTTTGCCCAGTTCGGCACCTCCGAACTTGATAAGGCGACACGGGCGCAAATTGGTCGCGGCCAACGCATCACCGAAGTTCTGAAGCAACTCCAATACCGGCCGGTGGCCATGGAGAACCAGGTCATCGTCTTCTTCGCTCTCCTGAACGGCTTCCTCGACGACGTTGCTGTAAACGCAGTCTCCCGGTTTGAAACCAGCTTGTACCAATTCCTATCGGCCAATTACGCCAACATTGCCAAGACCATCGCCGACACCAAGGCTTTCAGCCCGGAGACCGAGACGGCGCTCAAAGCAGCCCTGACCGAATTCAAGAAAAGTTTCGTGGCCTAAGGAAGGATCAGACGATAAATGGCTAACCTAAGAGCCATACGGCTGCGGATCCGGGGCGTCAAGAGCATCGCCAAGATCACCCGCGCCATGGAAATGATTGCC
Source organism: uncultured Dehalogenimonas sp. (assembly GCA_964528105.1). GTDB lineage: Bacteria > Chloroflexota > Dehalococcoidia > Dehalococcoidales > Dehalococcoidaceae > Dehalogenimonas. Next base: position 1,757 of record CAZGRY010000078.1, on the reverse strand, counting down.
GCATCAAAAATGCGTAAAGCGCAGGACCGGGGTCTCGCAGGCCGCCCTTACAGCCAGAAGATCACCGCCGTCATTGCCGCCCTTTCGGCGCGCTCCGGCGGCAAGGCGGGACACCCGCTACTGGAACAGCGGCCTATAAAAAAGATCGCCATTCTGCACATTACCCCGGACCGCGGCCTGTCTGGCGGCCTGGTGGGCAACGTCAACCGTGCGACGCTGGCTTTCGTTATTGAACGCAAGAATACGCCGATAAACATGGTAGTCGTCGGTAAAAAAGGACTGGACTTCATGCGGCGATCACAGCGAAATATTATCGCCGAATTCACCGGTCTGGGCGACAAGCCCAGCCTGCTGGATACCATCCCCATTTCACGTATCATCATGGATGATTTTAAGGCCGGCGCTGTCGACGAGGTTTACGTCGCCTACAGCCAGTTCGTCTCGACCCTGGTACAAAAGCCGGAGATCGTAAAACTGCTGCCGGTCGAACCCGCTCATATCCCGCGGCAGCAGAACGTGGAATATATTTTTGAACCGAGCGCCGCCGGCGTCTTGGGATCACTTTTACCGCGGTACATCGAGATGAAGGTCTACCATCTGATATTGGAATCAATAGCCAGCGAGCAGTCGGCGCGTATGGTAGCCATGCGGAATGCCACCCAGAACGCCAACGAGCTTGTCGGCGAACTTACGCTGGAATACAACAAAGCCCGCCAGGAATCCATTACTTCGGAACTGCTCGACATCGTCGGCGGCGTGGCGGCGCTGGCTTAGTCTCTAGGAGGATTTGATGGCTAAAGGCAAAGTAGTACAGGTTATCGGTTCGGTGGTCGACGTCGAGTTCCCACCGGCCGAACTCCCGGCGCTATTTAACGCCGTTGAGATCAATAACAAGGGCGAGCGCATCGTCCTGGAAGTTCAGGCGCACGTCGGCAATAACTGGGTCCGCTGCCTGTCCTTCATGCCCACCGACGGTCTGCCCCGCGGCGCCGAGGTGTCGGATACTGGCGCGCCCGTCAGTGTGCCCGTCGGCCAGGGAGCGCTGGGGCGCATCTTCAACGTCCTTGGTGAACCGCTGGACAGTGAAGGCGAAGTCAAGGCAACCGAACGCTGGCCGATTCACCGCGCCGCACCACCCTTCGAGGAACAGGTAACCACTCCCCAGATGCTGGAAACCGGCATCAAGGTAATCGATCTGATTACACCGTTTGCCAGAGGCGGTAAAGCCGGCCTTCTGGGCGGTGCCGGCGTCGGCAAAACAGTCATCATCCAGGAACTTATCCGCAACATCGCCACTGAGCACGGCGGCTTCTCTGTCTTCGCAGGCGTCGGAGAACGTTCCCGCGAAGGCAACGACCTGTGGCACGAAATGAAAGATTCCGGCGTTATCGCGAAGACGGCGCTGGTCTTCGGTCAGATGAACGAATTGCCGGCCGTCCGTTTGCGCATCGCCCTTACCGGCTTGACCATGGCCGAGTATTTTCGCGATGTCGAACACCGCGACGTGCTCCTCTTTATCGACAACATTTACCGCTACACCTTGGCCGGCGTAGAGGTTTCAGCCCTTCTCGGCCGCATGCCCTCAGCTGTAGGCTACCAGCCGACGCTGGCCACCGAAATGGGCGCCCTTCAGGAGCGCATTACCTCCACCAAGAACGGCTCCATCACCTCCTTCCAGGCGGTTTACGTGCCAGCCGATGACTATACCGACCCCGGCGTTGTAGCTACCTTCGGACATCTTGACGCTATTATCGCCC
>CAZGRY010000077.1:0-6843 GCA_964528105.1 uncultured Dehalogenimonas sp. | reverse complement strand
CGGGGAAAGCTATTCTAGCTTAAAAAGAGAACCGGTTACAAGTACAACTATACCCGACTGACTCGCGCCGCAGATCGGCCAGATCGCTTGCGCCTAAGGTGTCTCATTCAGGAAAATTCCTCCTTCAGATTTTAAATTTCCGGAGCCGGGCGACAATTTTGGGGTAACCCGCCAGAATCGATAGACCTAAAAATGTGGCGATCACGGCAAAAACGAAATTCGAAAGAATGGGCGAGTTTATATCAAGCAAAGACAGAACCCACACCATCACCAATCTCAAGAATTCAGCCCAGAACACGACGATAGCCACGATCAAAGCGAATTTGAAATTGTCGGGCACCATGTGGCCTATCTCGGTTATCGGTTCTTTTTCTTCATCCGAGCCTTGTTGTTTAATCGCCATTCATTATCCCACTCCGGCGCCTTGAACATGCTATTATTCTAACAGACAAAAAATGGAACGTTTTAATACGATAATCATCGGCGGAGGGGCCGCCGGCATCATGGCCGCCATCAGCGCCGCCCGCCGCGGCGATTCCGTCGCCATCTGCGAGAAGACCGGTTGCCTGGGCAAGAAGATACTGGCCACCGGTAACGGACGCTGCAACCTCCTGAACGACGACCTCGACGAGAGCCATTACAACGCCGCCGCCCGCGGTCTCGTGCAATCGGTTTTCGCCAATTTCGGTAAGAAAGCGGTGCTCGATTTTTTCAAAGACCTTGGCCTCGAGCTCTATTCCCAGGAAGGCCGGATCTTCCCCCGCACCAACCAGGCGGCCTCGGTACTGCGAGTTCTCGAGTTGGAGCTGGGAAGGCTGCGGGTCCCGGCCAAATTCAATTTTGATTGCGCCGCGGTCACTCCGTCAAAGAACGGCTACGTCGTCTCCTCGAAGGCCGGCGAGAAAATCGATTGCCGCATGGTGATCGTCACCGGCGGCGGCAGGACCTACCCCGCTTTCGGCGCCGACGGCGGCGGCTACGAGATCGCCCGCCGCTTGGGACACACCATCGTCGAACCGGTGCCCGTAGCCGTGCCGTTGGAGATCAAAGACCCTCTTTGCCACCTCCTTCAGGGCCAGAAGATTTCTGCCGCAGCCCGCAGCGTGATCGACGGCATCACCGGTGAAGAAATCATGGGTGACCTTCTTTTCACCAAGTATGGCCTGTCCGGCACCTGTATCCTCGATGTTTCGGAGGCCGTATCCATCGCCCTTAACCGCCGCCATAAGACCCAGGTGCTGGTCGCAGTCGATTTGGTTCCCTTCTTGAACGAGGCCGCCATCAGGGAAGAACTCGAGCGGCGCTGGAACCGCGGCGCTGACCCCGCCGATGTGTTGGTCGGAATCCTTCCCAATAAATTCGGCGCCGCCATGCAAGATCTGTTCGATTCGGGCATCGACGGTGCCGTGAAATCATTAAAACACCGGCTGTTCCGGGTCACCGCCACCCGCGGCTGGAACGAGGCGGAGTTCACCGCCGGCGGCGTCACGGCTAACGAAGTTGTCGAGGGGACTCTGGAATCGAAACTTAAGAAGGGCGTCTACTTTGCCGGCGAGGTACTCGATGTCAACGGCGAACGCGGCGGCTATAACCTGGCATGGGCCTGGGCGTCGGGATGGGTAGCGGGAACGACAGCATGACACTCTAATACTTTCCGATTTTACAAACATTTTACATACGGCTAATACCGGGATAATATTAAAGCTGTAACATGGTCTCAAAAGGGGGACGCAAGAGATTAACAAGAATGTTTTGAGACTGGTATCCGGTACAATCCTGGTGGCCGTACTGGCAGGAAGTTCGATCGCTGTGGCCGCCGCTGACGACAAGAAACCGAGGGAACCTGCGCCGAAGACCGAGCAGACGGCGCCCAAGACCGAGCAGCCGCGCGACAAGTCACAGGGAGCGGCAGCCGACCACATCCAGGACCTGGGCAAACTAACAGCCCGCGTCCTGCAAATGGCGGACCGCAACAACGCCGTGGCTTTCCTGGACAAACTGGTTGCCTCGGGGAGGATAACCCAGGGCGATGCCAATAAGATCCTCAGGGACTGGGATGACCAACATCCCAACTGGCAGCCGCCGATCATCCAACTCAAAGCCCGCATTCTGGAGATGGGCAACCGTAACAACGTGGTAGCCCTGCTCGACAAGATGCTGGCAGGCGCCAAGATCACCCAGGGCGAGTACAACCAGATACTCAACGATTGGGACAAAGCCCACCCCAATTGGCAGCCGCCGGTCGATCCACTAACTACCATCATGGACATCAAAGACCGCAACAGAGTCGTCGCCATCCTGGATAAGGCCGTGGCGGCCAGCAGGATCACCCATGGCGATGCCAATAAGATATTGAAGGAATGGGATGATGCTCATCCCGGGTGGATCCTCGATATCGCTCAGCTTACCGAACGTGTCATGAAGATGCAGAACCACGACAACGTAGTCGCCCTGCTCGATAAAATGGTCGCCGGCGACCGCCTCAATCAAGGTGATGCCAACAAGATCCTCAAGGACTGGGAGGACGCCCACGCCAACCAGCCGCCCGCCACCACGACCACCAAGCTCCGCAAAGCTTAGCGACCATCGAATTCAAAAACTAAAGGCCGGGAGGGAAATTTCCCGGCCTGTTTCTTTACCCCATACGATTGGACTATAATGTCGGACAACATTATGGAAACCATCCTCATCATCGACGACGAACCCAATATCATCGAACTAGCGCGCCTTTACCTTGAGCGCGAAGGTTTTAAGGTCATTTACGCCGGCCGTGGCCGGGAAGGACTTGACCTCATCGTCGCATCTCCGCCCAACCTCGTCATCCTGGACGTGATGCTGCCCGATATTGATGGCTTCGAGGTCTTGAAGCGGCTGCGCAAATCCAGCAAAGTACCGGTGCTGATGTTGTCCGCCCGCCGCGAGGACGTGGATAAGATCGTTGGCCTGGAGATGGGCGCCGACGATTATTTGACCAAGCCGTTCAATCCCCATGAGCTCCTGGCCCGGGTGAAGGCGGTGCTTCGCCGCAGCCAGCCGGCAGCGACTTCCGAAGTCATCGAACTCGGCAGGCTCAAGATCGACGTCGAGCGCCACGAAGCGACAGCCAGAGGTTCGCCCATCGAGCTTAGGGCTAAGGAGTTCGCCCTGCTTTTAGCCCTGGTCAAGCAGCCCGGCGTCGTCTTTTCCCGCGAAAAGCTCCTAAACCAGGTCTGGGGCTACGACTTCTATGGCGATACCCGCACCGTGGACGTCCATATCAACCACCTGCGCGATAAACTGGAAGGCTCCGGAGTCGATATCGAGACGCTGCGGGGCACCGGCTATAAGGTCGTCGTCCGCGAGGCTTCGGCATGAGTCTGCGATTGAAACTGTTTCTCACCTACGGCCTGGTGGTCGTTGTAACCCTGTTTATCGCGGCCATCGGTAGTGCCGTGTTGGTGCGCCAATACGCCGATCGTCTGGCATTGGAACGCCTCGATGACGCCGCCCTGCCGATCTCCATCCAGGTAAGCGCCCTCATCCGTGGCAATACCACCCTGGGGGAACTGGTGGACAACATGCAGGAACAGGCCGACGCTTCAGGAATGTATATATTGTGGTCGGACACCATCGGGAACCTGGTGAGGCAATTGGTGCCGCTGGGTGAGCCACTCGTCCAGTTTCCTGACGGCACACTGCCTCATGGCGTCTCCCAGGGAACAACCGGGCGGGTAACTGCCGGTTCCGGCGACATCTATTTATATTCCGCCTACCCACTGGCCCGGGCGCCGGTTGGGCTGGCGCGGGCCCAAACCCTGGTGCTGGCAATCCCACGGCCGGAAGCCGCCGCGGTCTTGGCCGGGGCGTTTCGTCCCTTCGCCTGGGCCGGCTTCATCGCTCTCGTTGCCTCTATCCTGCTGGCTTTCTGGCTCTCGCGTTCGATCTATAAGCCCCTGGGTGAGATCACTGAAGCTGCGGAAATAATCGGCCGCGGCGAATACGCCCATCGCATCAACTCCAAAGAAACCGGGGATATCGGCAAGCTGGCGGGGAATTTCGACCGCATGGCCGGCGAGGTCGAAACCTCTCAACTCAAGCTGCGACATTTCGTCGCCGACGTCTCCCACGAGCTTAAAAGCCCGCTGACCGCCATCCAGGGTTTCTCCCAGGCCCTCATCGACGGCACCGCCGCCGATAAGGAGACCCGCGACAAGGCCGCCAGGATCATCAACGATGAATCAAAACGGCTGCGGCGCCAGGTGGATGAGTTGCTCGACCTGTCCCGGTTGCAGTCCGGCCAGTTCAAGATGAATCTCAACCGGATAGACCTCGCCGATGTCCTGAAACAGTCGGTGGAGCTGTTCAACCTGCCCGCCGCCGATAAATCGGTAATCTTGAAACTCGCCGCTGAACCTGGACTGTGGATCAAGGGTGATCCCGACAGGCTGGAGCAGGTCTTCAATAATCTTCTCGATAACGCGGTCAAGAATAGTCCGCCGTTCACCGAGATCAAAATTATTGCCCGCCGCGATAACAGCAGTATCGTCTCCAGCGTCACCGACCAAGGCCCCGGCATCCACCCCGACGCCCTGCCCCGCGTATTCGAGCGTTTCTACCAGGTAACCGGCGTGCGCACCGGTGTAGGCCTCGGCCTTGCCATTACCCGGGAGATCGTCCTAGCCCACGGCGGCAGCATCGAAGCCAAAAGCGCCCCGGGCGCCGGCGCCGATTTCGTGGTCAGCCTGCCGGCAATTGCTTAAGTCCAAATAAAGTTGCTAATTTGCTAATGATCACATTGTTGGTAACTCTGATCACATGAGCCCACAAGAGTTCCTATTCGGAAAGAAAGAATGGCACACATTTACGACGCGATTTTCGCCTGAAGCCTGCCTTGAACGCCTCTATAATCAGGTCGAGAGGATTAGCTCGTATTTCGCGGGCACTACGGATGATACCGGCACCTATCAATTAAATATAGATAAAAATAGGTTCGTCCTCTGGCGCACCGCTAGCGTAAAAGAGTATTTCAGACCATTGTTTTATGGCTCAATCGAACACAATGGGGATCAGACCAAGATCATCGGATATTTCGACATCCACTCCGACACCAAAGAAATGACTGTCACTTGGATCGCTGCGAGTTTCGCCATATGTGGAATCGGATTCATCGCCGGTGTATTTTCCGGGTCTATCAACTGGGGCTTTGTTATTGGGAGTGCTTCGTTCGGGTTACTCGGTGTCCTTGGGGCAAAATTCTGGATTAATGACGCTGAAGGTCAAAAATCCCAGATCATACACCTCGTCGAAAACACCTTTGTTGCAAAAATAATGAAATAATATACAAAAAAAGGGGAGGGGCTTTCGCCCCTCCCCTTTACCTGTCAGGTTCGATAACTGACTAAACTTCGCGGAACTCGCCCTCGACGGTGCCCTCGTCGCCGGGTTTCTTGCCGCCTTCTTCGCCCGGAGGCGGCGATTGGGCGCCGGGTTGCTGCTGCTTGTAAACAGCCTCGCCCAGCTTCTGCATCGTCTCCGACAGGGTCTGGGTCGCAGACTTCAAGGCCGCCACGTCGCTGCCCTGTAAAGCCTGTTTCACCGCTTCGATCTTGCCGGTGATCTCGGTGGCCAGGTCGGCCGGGACCTTGTCCTTGTTGTCGCGCAGCATCTTCTCGGCCTGGTAAGCCAGGGTATCGCCCTGGTTCTTGGCTTCGGCCAGTTCCTTGCGGGCGGTGTCTTCGGCGGCGTGGGCTTCGGCCTCTTTCTGCATTTTGGCCACTTCTTCCTTGGACAGTCCGGAAGAAGCGGTGATCATGATCTTCTGCTCTTTGCCGGTGCCCTTATCCAGGGCTTTGACCGACAGGATGCCGTTGGCGTCGACGTCGAAGGTGACCTCGATCTGCGGCAGGCCGCGGGGGGCGGGCAGGATGCCGTCCAGCATGAAGCGGCCCAAAGTGCGGTTGTCGGCGGCCATGGGGCGCTCGCCCTGCAGGACATGGATCTCCACGCTCGGCTGGGAATCGGCAGCGGTGGAGAACACCTGGCTCTTGGAGGTCGGGATGGTGGTGTTGCGCGGGATAAGCGGGGTGGCCACACCACCCAGGGTCTCGATGCCCAAGGTCAGCGGCGAGACGTCCAATAGAAGGACGTCGGAGACCTCACCCTTGATGACGCCAGCCTGGATGGCGGCGCCGATAGCCACTACCTCGTCCGGGTTGACGCTCATGTTGGGTTCCTTGCCGAAGAACTCCTTCACCTTGGCCCGAACCAGCGGCATGCGGGTCTGGCCTCCGACCAGGATAACCTCGTCGATCTGGGAGGCGGACTTACCGGCGTCCTGGAGGGCCTGGCGGCAGGGGGCGATCGTCTTCTCGACGAGGTCCGCCACCAACTGCTCCAACTTAGATCGGTTAAGTGAAATGTTGAGGTGCTTCGGGCCGGAGGCGTCGGCGGTGATGAACGGCAGATTGACCTCAGTTTGAGCCACCGTCGACAGTTCGACCTTGGCCTTCTCAGAGGCTTCCTTGAGCCGCTGCATGGCCGTCTTGTCCTTGGACAGGTCGATACCCTGGTCTTTCTTATATTCGGCCACCAGCCAGTCGATGATCTTCTGGTCGAAGTCGTCGCCGCCGAGGTGGGTGTCGCCGTTGGTGGACTTTACCTGGAAGGTGCCCTCGCCGAGTTCCAGGACGGACACGTCGAAGGTGCCGCCACCGAGGTCGTACACGGCCACAGTTTCTTCTTTCTTCTTATCCAGACCGTAAGCCAAGGCCGCGGCGGTGGGCTCGTTAACGATGCGAAGCACCTTGAGTCCGGCGATCTGGCCAGCGTCCTTGGTAGCCTGACGCTGGGCGTCGTTGAAATAGG
>CAZGRY010000076.1:0-6908 GCA_964528105.1 uncultured Dehalogenimonas sp. | reverse complement strand
CTGGCAAGAGTTCCCTCGCCTTCGACACCATCTACGCCGAGGGCCAGCGCCGCTACATGGAAACATTCTCCGCCTATGCCCGCCAGTTCCTTGGGCGCATGGAAAAGCCGGATGTGGACTACATCGAAGGTTTATCTCCGGCCATCTCCATCGACCAGAAGGGCGCGTCCAAGAACCCCCGGTCTACTGTCGGCACCACCACCGAGATTTACGACTATCTACGGCTTCTCTTCGCCCGCATCGGTCACCCGCATTGCCCGGGTTGCGGCCGGGAGATCACCATGCAGGCGGTGGAACAGATCGTGGACACGGTCAAGGCGCTGCCGGTGGATTCCCGGATTTTGGTCCTGGCCCCGCTGGTCAAAGATCGCAAGGGTGAGCACCAGGCCATGTTCAAAGAACTCCGGAAGTCGGGTTACGCCCGCATCCGCATCGACGGCGTCACTAGAGACCTGGCCGATGACATCGAACTCGATAAGAAGAAGAAACACCGTATCGAGGTTGTCATCGACCGTTTGGTCATCGGCCAGTCCGATACCCAGAGCCGCCTCGCCGACTCCATCGAGACTGCCTTAAAGCTCGGTGAAGGCGTCGTTGTCGTTTCCATCGTCGATGGACCGGAGCATCTCTTCTCGGAGAAATTCGCCTGCGCCGACTGCGGTATCTCGATGGGTGAGATCGAGCCCCGGAGCTTCAGCTTCAACTCGCCCCACGGTGCCTGCCCGGATTGTACCGGCTTGGGCGTCAAAATGGAGTTTGACCCTGACTTGGTCATCCCCAACAAGAAACTGTCCCTGGCCGAAGGCGCTATCCATCCTTACCAGTGGCAGACATGGTATTTCTCCCAACTCGAGGATGTAGCTCGAAAGTATAGTTTCAGCCTTAATGCCCCGGTGGAACGCCTGACACCCGAGCAGTTAGAAATGGTTCTCTATGGTGAGGGCGGCAGCAAAATCAAGTATAAAAATCGCTTCGGCCGGACCCGGGAGTATTCATCCGGTTTCGAGGGCGTCATCCCACGCCTTGAACGGTTGTATAAAGACTCCGAATCGGAGCAGGTGCGGGCTGGGATCGAGCGGTATATGATGGCAACGCCATGTCCCACCTGCGCCGGCAAGCGCCTGAAACCGGAAGCTCTTTCCGTATTGATTGACGGCCGGAACATCGCCGAGATCTCCGCTCTTTCGGTGGTCGACAGCCTTGATTGGGTTGACCGCCTGGCCGATGCTAAGACCCCGCTTTCCGAGCGCGAACAACTTATCGCCAAACAAATACTCAAGGAGCTTAAGGGCAGACTGGGCTTCCTGGAAGATGTCGGCCTGGACTATCTGTCGGTCGATCGCGCCTCGGCCACTTTATCCGGTGGCGAGTCTCAGCGCATCCGGCTGGCTACCCAGATCGGCTCCGGGTTGATGGGCGTGCTCTACATCTGCGACGAACCGACTGTAGGACTGCATCCTGCTGATAATTCGCGGCTGATCGAGACATTGAAGCGGTTGCGCAACCTGGGTAATTCAATTATCGTCGTCGAGCATGATGAGGCCATGATGCGTGCCGCCGACTGGATCGTCGACCTCGGCCCCGGCGCCGGGGAGCATGGCGGCCATGTCATTGTTTCTGGGACTCTGGATGAAGTGCTTGCGTGCGAGCATTCGATAACGGGCGCCTACCTTTCCGGCCGCAAGTCTATACCTCTGCCGAAGCACCGGAGGCCGGGGATGGGAAAAGAAATGGTTATTCGCGGAGCGCGCCAAAACAATCTTCAAAATATCGACGTTCATATCCCACTAGGTGAATTGGTGTGCATCGCCGGCGTGTCAGGTTCGGGCAAGAGTACGCTGGTCAACGAGATTCTCTTTAAAAAGATGGCCCAGGTGTTCAATGGCGCCCGGGAAAAACCCGGCGACCATGATGGCATCGATGGACTGGAATTCATTGATAAGGTAATCGCGATTGACCAGTCGCCTATCGGCCGCACGCCGCGGAGCAATCCGGCCACCTATACCGGGGCCTTCACCCCGATACGGGATCTATTCGCCACCGTGCCAGAGGCTCGGGTACGTGGCTACAACTCGGGACGCTTCTCCTTCAATATCAAGGGCGGCCGCTGCGAAGCTTGCCATGGCGAGGGTTACATCGAGATCGAGATGCAGTTCCTGCCCGATGTCACCGTGCCCTGCGAGGTCTGCCATGGCCAGCGCTATTCCCGCGAAGTGCTCGATATCAAATTCAAGGACAAGAACATCGCCGAGGTGCTGGACATGACCGTGGACCACGCCCTCGACTTCTTCGAGCACTTCCCTTCGATCAAGTCCAAGTTTAAGAGCATGCACGATGTCGGTTTGGGATATATCAGGCTGGGTCAGCCGGCGCCGACCCTCTCCGGCGGTGAAGCACAGCGCATCAAGCTGGCATCGGAACTGGCGCGCCGGGCTATTGGCCATACTCTCTATATCCTGGACGAACCGACTACGGGACTATCTTTCGACGACGTGGCTGCGCTCTTGAAAGTGATGCAGCGACTTGTTTCGTCCGGTAACTCAGTGGTGGTCATCGAGCACCAATTAGACATCATTAAGAATGCTGATTGGTTGATAGACCTCGGCCCAGGCGCTGGACACCGCGGCGGCCAGATTGTGGCGGAGGGCACGCCGGAACAAGTAGCTGAAGTCGCTGGCTCAGCGACCGGTGAATACCTTAAGAAAGTGTTGCCGGACTAATCCGGTATGTGTTTATCCAGCCACCGGCAGAGTGTGCCAAGGACGAAGTCGTGGCAAGGCTCGTTGAATATCTCGTGGTAACAGCCGGGGAAAAGGTGGATTTCCTTATCCTTCGAGGTAATCGTATCGTACATAAGACGGCTTCCGGATGGGTCAGCCAGATGGTCAGCGGCTCCATGAAGCAACAATACCGGTAAGTTGACTCTGGTTACATTAGCCTGTGTTGCTGTCATGGCGTTGATTAGCTCGGCGCCCATGCGGGCCGGGATTTTCCCGGTATATACCAGCGGGTCTTTGAGGTAGGCTTCGACGACTGAAGAGTCACGGCTGATGGTATCGCACTCAATGTATTGTACCCCCAGCCGTGGCAATAATGTAGAAAGAACTCCAGCCAGGGACAACAATAGTCTCGGGACAGTTTGCCCGGTTCTCAGGAGGACACCTGAAAGAGCAACTCCGGCGATGTTCTGAGGGTGATCGGCCACGAAAGCAGCGCTCTCTAATGCGCCCATGCTGTGCCCGACAATAAAGAGCGGATAATCCGGGTTACGTTCAGCCACCAAGTTGACGAAACTTCCAAGGTCATCGGTGAGGTCGGTGAAGCGGTTGATGTAGCAGCGGACTCCGGGGGATTGGCCGTGACCCCGCTGGTCGAAGCTCCAGATTGCAAAACCCCTGGGAACCAGGTAGTTTACGAAATTGGCGTAACGGCTGGAGTGGTCGGCTAGACCATGCACCAGGACAATTACAGCTTTAAGCCGGGATTCGGGAAGCCAGGCCTGATAAAAGAGAGACTTATGCCCTCCAATAGGGAAAGTCCCTTCAATGTGAGACATTAGTTTAACATGTTATCAACAAACTCGCCTTTTGACAATACGACAAATCCCTAACTAAGATACGACCTAAGGAGAATGCAATGAATCGAGAACAAGCCCTGGCCGCGGTCAAAGACAAGACTATAAACCAGAACCTGGTCAAGCACATGCTGGCTACCGAGGCGGTGATGCGCGCTCTTGCTGAAAGATTTGGCCAGAACGTCGAAGAGTGGGGTTTGGCTGGTCTGCTGCACGATATCGACCTGGACGAGTGCAAGGGCGATATGACGGTCCACGGCCGGATGTCGGCGGAAATGGCCCGGGGCATGGGAGTACCTGAAAACGTCTGCCACGCCATCCTCTGTCACGGATGGTTGGGCGAGCCATGTGAAACCCTCATCGACAAGGCTCTCTTCTGCGCCGATCCGGTCACCGGGCTGATCACGGCCGGGGCTCTCATCCGACCGGAGAAGAAGCTCTCGGTTGTTGAAGCAAATCCATCCTTAAACGTTTCAAGGAGAAGAGCTTCGCCGCCGGCGCCAACCGGGAACAAATCGCCAAATGCGCCGACATCGAATTAACCCTCGAGGAGTTTATTACTCTAGCGCTCAAGGCAATGCAGGGCATTTCCGACGATCTGGGGCTCTAGTTGTAACTCACCCGTATATTGCTGCCGTCCGCGGTCTTGAAGACCTCGATGCGGGCCGGGAAGGCATCTTTGAACTCTTCAATATGGGTGATGACCAGGATGCAGTCGAACTGATCCTGGATGCTGGCGATGGCTTCCTTCAGTTTCTCGATGCCAGCGGCATCCTGAGTGCCGAATCCTTCGTCGATGATGAGGGTCCGCAGGGGAGCTCCCGCCCGATGAGCCAGCAATCGGGACAGTGCCAGCCGAAGCGCAAAGTTGATGCGGAAAGCCTCGCCGCCGCTGAATAGGTCATAATCCCGGGTACCCAACTCGTCGCCGATCTTGATGTCGAAGGTTTCAGCGATATCGCCTTTCTTGGTAGCGCGCTGGAGTTCCAGCTTCAAGCTCATCCGGTTATCGGTCATCTTAGCTAAAAGGCGGTTAGCCTCGGCTTCCATTTCCGGTATGGCGCTCTCGATGAGAACAGCTTGGATGCCATTCTTGCCGAAAGCTTGCTGCAGTTCTTTGTAGATGCTCTCTTCTGCGGCGTACCGCTTGAGTGCTACCGCCTTCCCGGCGAGTGACTTCTCAAGTTCATCAAGATGCACCAAGGCCTGTTTCAGGCTGCCAACCTGCTCGGATGCTGAACTTGCCGCGGTAGCCAGGGCTTTGACCTCGGCCTCGGTGGCGGCCAATTCCGTAGCGCTTATTCGCGGCATTTTGGCAAGCACTTTTTTGTGCTCATCAGCTTCATTTACGCGTATGACGAGCCGCTGTTCGAGGTCGGTAATAGCGCCAACCGCTTTGTTTGACGCGTCTTCTTCGTGGGACAAAAGCTTTTCAGCTTGAGTCAGTTCCTGCTGGCGTTTATCAAAGATCTCCAGGGACTTGGCCTCGGCTGTGACCAGTTCGTGAGCCACACCATCGTATCCCAGATGACGTATCTCTTCATCAAGCGCAAGCAAAGTCTTCCGTTCTTCTGGTGCATATTCACCCAGTTCAATCTGACTTGCGATAGCGGCAATTTGTTTTTCGCCTTCTGGCAGACGGAGGGCGGCGGATTCGGCTTCCCCGAGTTCCGCAAGGAGTTGTGCCTCGCGCCGGTTAATTCGAACGCGTTCCGACTTAACCGAGGTCTCCAGCGCCAGATGACGTTCCAAGGCGGTGATCTCGTTGGTCTTATCGGCTTTGGCGGCTGCCAGTTCAGCCAGGCGTGTCCCAGCGGCGGCGCGCTCCGCGTCATATTTGGCTCGGACCATTTTCAACCGATCCTCACACAACTCTGCTTCACACACCGGGCAGGCGGCAGCCTCGCCGGCCGACGCCAGCATGCCAGTCTTTTCCGCGATCTCGGTCAGACGGCGTATTTGTCCTTTTTCTTCGGCGTCAATAGCGGCAAGTTCGATTTTGAGTATCTGAAAGTGCTTTGTTTCGGCCTCGATCTGCATTTCCCGTGCGGTAAGTTTTTCGGTTTCGAGTTTCAGCCCGTCGAGTGAGAGCTTGAAACCATCCACCCTTGCGGCTTTGATGGAAAGTTCGTCGAACGCGGCCTGCCACTTGGCACGTTTTGTCTCCAGAACGTGGCGGGTTTCGGTGATCGCCTGTTCCAGTGTCTGGCGGCGTTTTTCGAGTTGCCTCAAATCGCTCAGCCGACGATTAAAGTTTTCAGCGAGTTGACGGGCGGCGATGTAACGGTTGTAACCATCATCGACTGCGACGCGGTTGTTTATAACCGCTCGATATGTGGAGATACGTTTTTCTATGTTGGACTTATCCGTTTGTCTAGATATCAGGTCGCTCTCGACGTCCTTGATCGCAGCTTCGGTCTGCCTTATAGATTGCTCCCGCGATTCGATGAGTTGGCGGGTGGCCTTCATTGCATCGAGAACTGATCGCTTCTCTAGGAGCCTTGTCTCCGAACCGGCATGTTCCTGCTGGGCGGCAGTCAGTACAGATTCCAGTCCCGAGCGTTTTTCAAGCTGTTTCTGTTCCAACTCGATGCTGGTAGCAAGCAGGTTCCTGGCCGCGGCGGCCTGGTTAGCTTTATCCCTGGCCTTTTCTGCCAGACTATCGTAGATATCCAATCCGAGAATCGACACCAATACCTCTTTGCGCTCATTGGGACGCAACCCGGTGAAATGGTCGGCCTCGCCTTGTTTGAGGTAAGCGCTGCTTTCAAAAGTTTCGTAGTCAAGATGGAGGAGCTTTTTGATTTTATCCTCGGTCTCGCCCATGGTATTACCAGAGTAGGTCTTGAAGCCCTCAGGAGTTTCCAGGAAGAGGTTGAGGCTGCTTTGGCCGACACCACCTGCCTTCTTCGGTTTAGCGCGGCGGCGGACAACGCGGTAGGTCTGCCCATCGCCGGCGCGGAAGTCGAAGGCGATCTCGGTCTCGGATTCACCCTGGGTTATCAGGTCGTCATCGGTCGTGGACTTGGAGCGGAGACGCGACTTACCCCAGAGAGCCCAGGTCATGGCATCGATGATGGAGGTTTTACCGGCGCCGTTATCTCCAGTGATGCAAGCCAGGTGGATGCCCTCGAAGGAAAAGGGGGCAATATCACCACGGTACGGCAGGAAGTTCCTCATCTTGAGACGAACGGGTATCATGTGAAGTCTATCCTTAGAAGAAGGGGCGGCTCATTTTAGCCGCCCCGTTATTTTACTCCAAGTAGTCTTTCAGCTTGCGGCTCCGGCTGGGGTGGCGCAATTTGCGCAGGGCTTTGGCCTCGATCTGGCGGAT
>CAZGRY010000075.1:0-7039 GCA_964528105.1 uncultured Dehalogenimonas sp. | reverse complement strand
GGACACCACGGGTTTCGAAGTCGTCAAAGCAATTCGCTTGTTCTCCGAGGTGCCCATCCTAATCCTGACCGTGCGCACCGACGAACGCGACGTGGTCAAAGCCCTTACCATCGGCGCCGATGATTACCTGGCCAAGCCTTTCCGGCAGATGGAGCTGTTAGCCCGGATCAAAGCCATCACCCGCCGGACGCACCAAGGTGACCAGGATCTCAAGGTTAGCCACGGACCCTGGCACTTTGGCAGGACATTAACCGAACTCTACCGCGGCAAGGAACTCTATCACCTGACGCCAATCCAGGGACAGATCATGCAGTCCCTGATCAAGCAAGCCGGGCAGTTTGTCAGCGCGGAAATTTTAGCTGCCAAGATCTGGGGTGAACATCACGCGGCGACTGCCGACGACCTCCGGGTACATATCCACCACATCCGCAAGAAATTTGGCGACAACTCTTCGGCCCCCAGGTTCATCTGCAACAAACCAGGCCTGGGCTACATGCTAGTCTGCGACTAGCACTCTACACTGCCCCATCGATCAACCGGACGGCACATTTCATGCCCTCCGGTTTTTCATTTCTTAATGCCCCAAGCGGTACTAGTACCATTGTACTTTAGTACAAGTGGCATCTAAGCATATATGCTGAATTTTCATGGTGTTTAGCTTTGGTTATGTTGGTGTTAAAGCATGTTAACAGAAATTAACTGAATGTTAACAGGATGTTGATGTACATTATTGGAGCTTGAGATTAATAATTATTAAGCACCCTGGGACGAAGTAATCAGCCGGAAATATTAAGGATAATTTAGTTGTATCCGCCCACTGCCAGGTGGCAAGTTCCTGAGGAGGCAACCAGTGGACAACGTCCAACCGATGATCAGCAGGCAGGAATTCATGAAGCTTATGGCGCAATCGTACTTGAAGAAACCAGAGACGATGCGCCTGCCGTACATCTATACCGCTATGGACGAAGCTTGTTTCATCCAAGCCGAGCAGATCTGGTCGGCGGTCAATAGCCGGAAGAATCATCCTGTGGTTAAAAGATCTTTTTCGAAGTGGGCGGTCTAGCCGTCCATGAATAACACCATTTTCGCGGCAAGCCTTGCGGTGGGGGAAATCAGGGTGGCTCTGGCTGTTTGCGACTCAGCCGATGTCAGAAGGTACTGTGGAACCCCTCCCGTGGGCTCCCTGGGCGTAATCGGGGTTCACCGCCGGGCTTGCCGCATCTATTAAATCAAAGTGAGGTAGTGATGCAGACCAACGTTTACAACATCGCCTTCGCAGAATCCACCAAGCAGGCTTATCTCCATTTCTGGGGCTGCAACATCCGCTGCAAGGGCTGCGTTTGCCAGAAAGTCGTCTTCGACTTCATGCTCGACCGCAATATGCACCTCCACGTGGCCGAACCCCGCGGCATCGCCGCGGCGCCCACCCGCTTCATGGAAGTCGACGATGTGGTGGAGACCCTGGTGGGTCTCGATGTTAAGTGGGTGCTGTTCGAAGGACAGGAAGCTTCGCTCGACCCGAAAATGCCGTTCATAGCCGAAACGCTGCACCGCCGCCAGGGCACCACCAACGTCCTCCTGACCAATGCCTTCATCATGCCGGATCTCAAGCACATCGACAAGGTCTCGGTGGGCTTGAAGGCCTTCGATGAGAAGCTGCACCTCGAGTACACCGGCGAGTCCAACCGGACCATCCTGGAGAACTTCCCCAAGATCTACCAGTCCGGCGTGCCGATGATGGCCGAGACGGTGCTCATTCCCGGCTACATCGATTACGAAGAGATCGAGAAGATCGCCAAATATATCGCCTCTGTCGACCCGAACATCCGTTACCAGATCGACGCCTATTTCAAGGCGGGCAACAATCCGTGGCGACGGCCGACGACCGAAGAAGTCGAGCGGGCGGTGGTGGCGGCCAAGAAACACCTCAACAACGTCTACGCCTATACGGGCAGCGAGCCCCGGGAATTCGGGGTCAAGAGCATCTTCCCCACCGAGGCTGAACTCGCCGCCGCCGAACTGGCGCCGGCAGTGGATGCCAAGGAACTCATCTACGCCTAGATCGAGAAAGCACGAATGAGAATCCTTTTAGTCATCCCTTCCCGGTCCTACGGCAACATGCCGGGCTACACCAAGTTCCCGGACGAGATGCTGTCCATTGGCGGCATGCTGGAGAGCCGCGGCCACCAGGTCAAGCTCGTCGACTGCAACCTCGACAAGCGGCGGCCGGCGGACTTCCTGGAGTTTGCCCCGGAACTGATAGGCTTCTGCGTCGCTACCGGACCTAACATTGCCGACGCCCTGTCGCAATCGACCGAATTCAAGAAAATGCTCCCGGGCGTCAAGACGGTCTGGGGCTTTCGCCATGCCTCGGCCTACCCCGCCGAGGTCCTGGCCGAGCCCTGTGTCGATTACGCCGTTATCGGCGCCGGCGAGTTCACTATCGCCGAATTGGCCGACTACCTTCAACATGGCAACGTCGAGCTTTCTTCGATCAAAGGCTTGGCTTACAAGACTTCAATCGGCAAGGCGGTCATCAACGAAGCCCGTTCGTTCATGCCGGACCTCGACAGCCTACCGGACCCGGCCTGGCATCTGATTGACGTCAATAAGTACTCGGATGTCACCCTGAATACCTCCCGCGGTTGCCCCTACAAGTGCACCTTCTGCTCCGACGCCACCTTCTGGGGCGGCCAGATGTGCGACCTGTCGGCCGCCCGCATCGTCTCCCAGATGGAGATACTGCACAAAAAATACGGGGTGCAACACCTCTATTTCTCCGGCGAGCGTTTCGTCATCAACCGGGAACGCCTGAAGGAGTTCTGCGCCCTGGTCATCGCCAAGAAATGGAAGCTCACCTGGAATGCCCCGGTCAGCGGCGGCATCGATGAAGAGACGGTGAGACTCATGGCCAAGTCCGGCTGCACCTCGGTGCTGCTAGAAGTTGAGACCGGCAGCCAGCGGATGCTGACTTTCCTCGACAAGGGCACCGTGGCCGAGATGGAATCAACCTTCTGGTTCCTGGTCAAGCACCGCATCATTCCAACCCTGTTCATGATGTACGGCTACCCCACCGAGACGGTGGAAGACTTTAAAGAAAGTCTTGCCTTTCTGAAGCGCATTGACGAGCCGCCATACCTTTATATGAAGTTCGTGCCCTACCCCGGGACCAAACTCTTCGACTTTGCTGTCGAAAAAGGCCAGATCAAGCTGCCGGCAACGCTGGCCGAATGGGTGGACTTCCCCATCAAGTGCGCCAACGAGATCAACCTGTCGCTGGTGCCGCAGAAGCTGATGGACGAGGCTATGGCCGGCTTCCGCCGCAGTTACGCCACACGGCGCGTCCGCTTCATGCTGCGCCACAACCCGGCCTTCTTCCTGATGGCGGTCAAGCGCCCCGGTGAGTTTTTCCGCTCTGTCTGGGATCTGGGCAAATATTACATCGACATCATGCTCGACCAGACCAACAGC
This sequence comes from uncultured Dehalogenimonas sp., assembly GCA_964528105.1. GTDB lineage: Bacteria > Chloroflexota > Dehalococcoidia > Dehalococcoidales > Dehalococcoidaceae > Dehalogenimonas. Next base: position 3,568 of record CAZGRY010000075.1, on the reverse strand, counting down.
TCGGAATCCTGGCTGTTCAAGGCGTTCAAAAAGGCGGGTTGGGTTGGGAAAGATAAACCATCCGGCAAACTCAACGGGGTCAAGGGTGTTACCCGTGGTGGAGAGGTAATGTAATGAAAGTGCTCTTGGTCACCTCAGCCGCCCCGGCTTACCGCCATTATTACCAGGCCTACACCAACCTGCCCAATGGCATCCTGTACCTGGCTTCGTTCCTCGAAAAGAACGGCCACGAAGTGCAGGTCTATGACGGCTACGTCGATGACCGGCAACCGAAAGATTTCGTCTCCTTCAACCCCGACCTGGTCGGTTTCTCGGTCATCACCGGCCCCAATCTGGAGGGCTCGGTAACCCAATCGAGAGAGTTCCATTCGCTGCTTCCAAATGCCAAGATCGTCTGGGGCAACGTCCATCCTTCGATCATGATCGACCAGACGCTTCTGGAAGACAGCGTAGATTTCGTAGCCATCGGCGCCGGCGAATACACCCTTCTGGAACTCCTCGAACACCTGAGAATCGGCACTCCGTCGCTCGACACTATCAAAGGACTGGCATTCCGGCGCGACGGTAAGGTAGTAGTCAACGAGCACAGGGAATTCATCAAGGACCTGGAAGCCATGCCGGACCCGGCCTGGCATCTGGTGGACGTCAGCAAGTACTCCGGCATCGGCCTCAACACCTCCCGCGGCTGCGCCCATCGCTGCGCTTTCTGCTACAACAAGTCCTACAACAAGGGTTATATCGGCTATCTGCCAGCCGAGAGGATCATCGTGCAGATCAAGCACGTCCAGGAGAAGTATGGCGCCAAGCTCATCCGCTTCAACGAGGACAACTTTACCTTTAACCGCAAGCGGTTGCGCGAGTTTTGCAAGCTGGTCATCGAACGGAAGATCAAAATTAACTGGAGTTGCGACTCCCGCGCCGACCTGTCCGAATCAGATATCGCCCTCATGGCCAAGGCTGGCTGCGTCGCCGTGGGCCTCGGCTTGGAGCATGGCAGCCAGCGGATGCTGGACTTCATCCAGAAGGACATCACCATACCGGAGATGGAGCGAACCTTCTGGAGTCTCATCAAATACAAGATTCGCACCTCGGTCTACATCATGTATGGCTTTCCCACCGAGACGGTGGAGGACTTCAAGGCGACCCATGCCATGCTTGGCCGGCTGGATGACCCATATTACATGTACAACCGGTTCGTACCCTTCCCGGGCTCCGTTCTCTTTGACTACTGTGTCAAGCACAACCTGGTGAATCTACCGGAGCGGCTGGAAGGCTGGCCGGACTACCTGATGCGGTTTTCCAACCAGACAAATATCTCCGAAGTGCCGGAAGCGATGATGACCGAGGCGGCGGCTCACTGGCGCGCCACTTACGCGGTGCAGCGCTTCCGCTTCACCCTGAAGCACAACCCGGCTTATTTCTGGACCGCCTTCACCGACCCGAAGAAATTCTTCCGCGAACTGTGGGAACTGGCCAAATTCCATGTCCAGGTCAACGGCTTCTACAAGGTGGTCAAGAAAAAGCTGTCCAACCCGACGCCGGCGGCCAAAGCCCCTGTCACCGCCGCCCGGTAACCCTTACCCGAGATAAAGGAGGTCAACAGATCATGAGAGTCCTACTGGTAAATGCCCCGGCCCTGGATTACATCCAGTATTACAATTCCAACGCTTACACCACTTTCGACTACGGCCTGCTGTCCATTGCCGCGGTTTTGGAGCAGCACGGTCACCATGTGCAGGTCTGGGACGGTTTCGTCGACTTCAGGAAGGCCAAGGATTTTGTCGATTTCGCCCCGCAACTCATCGGATTCTCGGTCATCGCCGGTCCCAACATGGAAGGCTCGATCTCACTGTCCAAAGAATTCCGCGAGCTGCTGCCCGGCGTCAAGATCGTCTGGGGCGATGTCCATCCCAGCGTGCTGCCGGAGCAGACGTTGACCCCGGAATACATTGATTACATTGTCGTCGGTGCCGGCGAGTTCACCGTCTTGGATCTGGTGCAGCACCTCGAGACCGGCTCTCCGACGCTGCCGGAGATTGCAGGCCTGGGTTACAAAGTGGACGGCAAGCCTGTTATCAACGAGCGCCGGCCGTTTATCAAAGACCTGGAATCACTGCCCGACCCTGCCTGGCACCTTATCGATGTCAAAAAGTATTCCACTCCCGGTCTGAGCACCTCCCGCGGCTGCGTCAACCAGTGCACCTTCTGCTACAACAAGTCCTATAACCGGGGCTACACCGGATGGGTGTCGGCGCAGCGCATCATCAAGCAGATCGATCATCTGCAGGACAAGTACGACATCAAGTACATTCGCTTCAACGAGGATAACTTCACCTTCAACCGGAAGCGGCTGCGCGAGATCTGCAACATGCTCATCGCCCGCAAGCGCAAGATTAAGTGGAGCTGCGACGCACGCGCCGACCTGTCCGAAGCCGACATCGCCCTCATGGCCAAGAGCGGCTGCGTCGATATCGGCCTCGGCATCGAGAGCGGCAGCCCGCGGATGCTGGATTTCATTAAAAAGGATGTCACCGCCGAGCAGATGGCCGCCACCTTCTGGAACTTCATCAAATACAAAGTCCGCACCTCGGTCTATATCCTCTGTGGCATGCCCACCGAGACTATAGAGGACTTCAATGAGACCCAGCGCTTCCTTGAAGAGGATCTTGATCGGCCGTACTACATGTTCCACCGGTATGTCCCATTCCCCGGGTCGGCAATGTACGACTATTGCGTGGAGCATAATCTGATCAAGGTGCCGCAGAAGCTTGAAGAATGGCCGGAATACGTCAAATTCTACGGCCACAAGGCTTCCTTGAGCCAGGTGCCGGATGAAGTGATCGAGGCAGCGGTGCAGAAGTGGTCCACGACCTACGCTATGCAGCGCTTCCGCTTCACCCTGAAGCATGACAAGTCATATTTCACGATCATATTCAAGAATCCGCTTAAGTTCCTCAAGGAGCTCCATGGCCTGTGGAAGTACCAGGCGCAGGTGCACAACTACCACCGTACCGTGGTCAAAGAGCAACGTCAGAAATTGGTGAATCCGGACGTCCTGTCCTTGTCACGGTCAGGCAACGCCAAGCAGGTGGTGTAGGAATGGGTGCATTTATAGGAACCATCGTCGGCGGACTTCTTATCGCCCTTTGTGAGGTCTGGCGGTGGGTTAGTGGCAAAGCAGCTTTCGAGGAACTCATACCGCCGTGGGCAGAGGACCTCCCCGGTAACGCTTTCACTTATAGTAGGGTTCCCCGATTATTATGAATAAAGGAGAAAGAATGGCAGGTTGACCTCCGGGAAAGACCGGGTGGCGGTGGGGATAGACCACGAGCCGATCAACATAGTTAAGAAAACTAAAAGAGAAAGGGAACCAAGATGTCTACGTTTCATAGCACAGTAAGTCGCCGTGAATTCATGAAGGGCCTGGGCCTGGTCAGCGCCGGTGTCGGCGGGGCAGCCGCAGTCTCACCCGCGTTCCATGATCTTGATGAGTTAATGCAGTCCGGAGTTTCCACCCGCAAGCGCGCCTGGTGGGTCAAGGAAGTCGATGAGCCGACCGTCGAGATCG
>CAZGRY010000074.1:0-7090 GCA_964528105.1 uncultured Dehalogenimonas sp. | reverse complement strand
ACCTGATCCCGGATGCCGGCTGCCGCATCGAGGCCAGCCCGCTCAAGTTCGACGGCACCAGATACGAGATGGACTTCGACGACCTCAAGCGCCGTTTCAATCCTGGCGAAAGCCCGTTCCTTGCAACTCCGCAACCGAAAATGATGATCCTGTGCAGTCCCCACAACCCCGTCGGCCGCGTCTGGGCGCCTGATGAAATTACCGAAACCGGGAAAATCGCCATCGCCGCTGGCGCGGTTGTTGTATCTGATGAGGTGCACTGCGAGTTACTTTTCGATGGCGCGAAGCATACGCCCTTTGCCTCGTTGTCCGAGGAATTCGCCCAGAACTCCGTCGTCTGCATGTCCGCCAGCAAGACCTTCAACCTGGCAGGCCTCGCCGCTTCAGTCATCATCATTCCCAACCCGAGGCTCCGCGCCGCCTTCCAGTCTGCCCGTAGCGGCATCATGCCGCAGCCGGATGTTATGGCGCTGACCGCCCTCGAAGCCGCCTTCCGCGACGGCGACGAGTGGTTGGATCAATTACGCGCCTATCTCCAAGGCAATCTCGATTTCCTGGTAGATTTCTTTGAAAAGCGCATCCCCAAAATCAAGGTCATCCGACCACAGGGGACCTACCTGGTGTGGCTGGACTGCCGCGAGCTTGGATTGGACAGGAAACAACTGAGCGATTTTTTCATCCGCGAGACGAGGGTTGGATTAGACGAAGGTCACCGGTTCGGGGCGGGGGGCGAGGGTTTCATGCGGATGAACATTGCGTACCCGAGGGCGACGTTTGAGGAGGCGTTAAAGAGGGTGGAGTGGGCGGCGACGAAGGTCCCCAACAATCCTAAACGAGTTTTTTCTTGCGGTAGACCTCGAGAATATAATATGGACCGGGTTCGTAATGACCCTGACTGAAAATAATCGTCGCATCATAGGCTATGTTGATATCGCCGAATAAGCAATAACGGTTTACTGGGAAAACTGTTGCCCCAGAGGTGCATGAAAGTGCCGAACAATCGAAATGGTGATCTATCTCATTGGCTGAATCGAAACCCAAGAAGATAAAATTTCCTAGATCATCTTCCAACCGGGCTTTTAACTCCACCGGCGTAACTTTGCCCTCATCGAATTCTAAGGGAAAAAGTCTATAGGCAAAAACCTCAAATCCAACGGACGTCTCATCAAACATACTTAATGCAATTTCTTCGGAATCGAATAATCCCCAATCATTATGTTTTGAAAGAATTTTGTTGAGCCAGTAATTGGTGGGAAGTTCAGAAACATGTTCGCTGATACTACATATTTCCTCCACGTCAGGGTTGTTTAGCCATTCCGGACGCTTTGCTACCTTTTTAGGTAAATATCCGATTAATAGTGGCTCCGGAATATTCATAGAACAGGTTTCGTTTTATTAGGAAGTAACCGTTAGACTATCACGCTCAGCGCCCCCGGCAGCAACGAGAACCTGAACGCCCCCTCCCCGATGATCTCTCCATCGGCCTGAAGCAGCAGCCTCTCAACCGATGAAAGGTTCACGGTCGAAGCGCGCTGTACCTTGACCTTGGGGTGAGTGATATGGGTGCCTTTATAAACGCGGGGGAAAGCCTGCATCAGCTCAAATTTGCCGATGTCGCCGATAGTCAGGACGTCGAAAAGCTGGTCGCCGAGCAGGGCGCCCGGCGCCACCTTCATGCCGCCGCCGAAGTACATCCCGTTGGCCACGATGACCGGGAGTGTTTTACTCAGGGTCTCGTCGGCCTCGTCCAGTTGCTTGGTGATGGGCTTGTTGCGATAGCCGAACAGCGTGCCGCCGACCCCAATTAAATATGAAAGGGGACCTCTGAAAAACTTGGGCAGCTTGCGGCGGGCCTCCGTGGCCTCGGCGTCGAAGCCGACGCCCGCGGCGTTCACGAAGTACCGGCGCTTGGACGTGCCGTTGTGCCCCCATTCGATGACGCCGACGTCGACCTGGAGGCGCTTATCCGATAGCAGATGATGGCAGGCGCGGTCGGGGTCGCGGGGAATGCCCAGCGACCGCACGAAGTCCGAGCCGGTGCCGGTGTTAACCACGCCGAGTGAAAGACCGTGATTTGGAACCAGAAGGAGGCCGTTGACCACCTCGTTGATGGTGCCGTCGCCGCCGACAGCCACGATGTAGCGGTAATGCTGGGCGGCGGCTTCTTTGGCTAACTCGATGGCGTGGCCGGGGCGTTCGGTGAACACCACGTCGTACTTGATGCCGAGTTTATCCATCTCCCGCTTGATGTGCGGCCAGTGCTTGATGGACTTGCCGCAGCCGGCGGCGGGATTGACGATAACCTTGGCGACAGTCTTATGGATCAAATGCCCGGCTCCTTTTGAAGACTGTACTATTTTACCATGTTATGTCTAGGAGCTTTGGAAAAGAAAACCGTTCGCCCTGAGCCTGTCGAAGGGTGAACAGCCGGTCGAGAAACACCGGACTAGACTTTGATGCTAACCAGTTCTTCCTCTTTGGTGGGCTCGTAGGGGGTTTTCAGGATATCGTCGGCGGCGGCCTTGAGTGATGTTAATAGTTCTTCTTTGGTTTTCTCCTGAGCGTTTACGCCAGGCAGATCAACCAGCCAGCCGATCCACCAGTTGCCGCTTTTCTTAACTACTGCTCTAAATTCCATAGTGTCGCCTCACTTTCCGGGGGTCGGAATATCCAGATCACGGCAAATCTTCGACGCTAACTCTTCAACTATCTCGCTATGTCGAGGAATCGCGGTTCTCCGGTTGTTCTTTTGGAAAATGGTGTGCCGCCCCCCTTCTCTCAACAACGCCGCCCCATTCTTTTCGAGGTGTTTGATTAGATCTCGTCTTTTCATAGTATCAGATGCGTCTTGAATTATATACCTGCTAATCGACCTTCTCAACGACCTGGTTTCCTCGTTTTCGAGTGGGATAACAATTTGTTGTACGGCGCCTGACATTATGACAATTAGCCCGTTACTACTAGTGAACAAGCTTTTTCGGGGCCGTGATATTATAGGAGGAATAAACCGCCAGGGACGGCAGACCCCGAGAGGCCAATGGAAAAACAGGACTCCCTCAAACAGAAAGAGGCTAAGCTCGCCGGCCTCTTCGAGGAATATTACGACCGCATCGCCCGCTATGCCTATACCCGCATCGGCGACCAACGGGAGGCCGAGGACCTCGCCTCCGACGTTTTCGTCAAGGCGCTAAGAGCCCTCGGCGGCTTCGAGGAGCGGGGACTGCCGATGGGAGCCTGGCTGTTCAAGATCGCCCACAACCTGGTAGTCGATTTCCACCGGTCGAAGGGCGAGAAAAAAATGGTGGAGTTGGAATCGGTCGAGATCGAATCGGACAGCAATCCCGCCGCCGAGGCCGAGAGGAAGCTGGAAATGGAGAGGGTGCAGCGGGCCATGCAGCACCTGACCGAAGAGCAGCGGGAGATCCTCCAGCTCAGGTTCCGCGGCGGGCTGTCATCCGCCGAAGTGGGCGCCATGCTCGGCAAGAGCGACGGAGCAGTACGTGAAGCGCAGTCCGCGGCGCTCAAGAAACTGCGGATGAGACTGTTATAGGTGAATATGAAAACGGAAAAAGATTTCAATCAGATATTAGATGAGTGCCTCGACCGGATCGACGGTGGCAATGCCATCGAATCTTGTTTGGCGCAACATCCGGATCATGCAGCCGAACTTAAACCGCTTCTGGAGTCAGCGGCGGGATTTAACAGGGTAGCCAGCATTACCGTTTCCGATGACGCCCGTCGGCGGGCCCGCAAGCGTCTGCTGGACGCCATCGAACAGCGCCAGAAACCGTCGTTCTGGGCCTGGGTCGCCGCCAAAGCGCCCGCCTGGGGCACCGCGGTCAGCGTCTTTTTATTGGTAGCCCTCGGCTTTTTGAACCTGAACACCGCAGCCCCGGGCTCGATCCCGACCATCGTCGCCACCGCCCCGGTCCCGGTCATCATCGACGGCGTGGCGCAACCGGTCAGCAGCAACTTCCGCTTCATGGTAAGCGACGCCCCCAATGACATCGGCGATTTCACCAGCCTGATGGTCACCGTCGACCGCGTCGAGATGATGAAAAAAGGCGGCGACGGCGACGCCAGGGTTATCTTCACCCCTGCGATCTCGGATTTCGATCTGACCAAACTCCTCGGCGCGGCGTCCCAGGAACTGTGGCAGGGCAACGTCCCGGAAGGCGAGTACACCCGGGTGGAAATTTTCACCTCGGCCGTCAGGGGAACGCTCACGACCGGCGAAACGATCGATATCAAGCTGCCGGGCGATAAACTTCAAATCTCCATGCCCTTCGTTGTCGGCGCGGACAAAATCACCAGCTTCACCTTCGATATCACCGTCAACCAGACCGGCAAGGGCTCCGGCAAGTACATCTTAAAGCCCCAGGCCGGCGAGAGCGGCGCCTCTTACCAGTAGGGACACGGCGTGCCGTGTCCTCTCTCGTATTGGAAACGACCACCCGGTAGCGGCACGGCATGCCGTGCCCCCTCGCTCATTTTTACCGGTACTATCGTCATCGATAAATCGGCCTGACAAATTCCGCTCTCCACCCGTTACTATGGTTGTAACCAATAGCACAAAAGGAGAATTGCACAGATGAAAACCCGATTCTTGGCTAAACTGGCGGCCGTGACAGCGATCTTCGCTGTCGTATTGACCGGCTGCTCCCAACTCGGCATTCCCGGCCCCGGCGACCTGGTCGGCTCTCAGCCCACCACCGGCCGCCTGGAAGTCCGCGTCACCGACGCGCCCCCGGACCGGAAAGTCACTGCGGTCAACGTCACCGTCGCCTCCGTCGAGATCAATAAGGACGGCGGCGCTACGGGCGAGGGCGGCTGGCAGCCGCTGGCCATGCTCGCCGGCAAAGAGACCTTCGACCTGCTCAAGGTCCAGGGCCTGGAACAACTCCTGGCCACCGTAGACCTGGCTCCCGGCGTCTACAACCAGATCCGCATGGAAGTCACCAAGGTCCTGGTCAGCTTTGAAGGCCAGCAGCAGCCGGAAGAGGCCAAGCTGCCCAGCGGCAAGCTGAAGTTCACTAAGGGCTTCGAGATCGCCGCCGGTAAGACCACCGTCCTCCTCTTCGACTTCGACGCCCAGAAGTCCATCCATACCACCGGCAACGGCAAGGTCATGTTCCAGCCCACCATCAAGCTCACCGCCACCGAGGCCCCTGGCGCCCTGGGCATCATCACCGCTTCCCTGCCCAACGGATTGGTCGGCACCGCCTACACCGCCACTCTGGCAGCCATGGGCGGGCAGACCCCCTACACCTGGAGTGTCACCTCCGGCAGCCTGCCGGTCGGCCTGACCCTTGCCGCCGCCACCGGCGTCATCTCCGGTACGCCGACCGCCGCTGAAGATAAAACTTTCACCGTAAGGGTTGAAGACAGCTTCGCCGTCAAGAAGACGGCCGAAAAGAGCTTCACCGTCAGCATCGCCGCCACCGGTGCCATCCAGATCGTTGAAAACAATCTGCCCGAAGGCATCGTCGGCACCGCCTACAGCGCCACCGTGACCGCCCTCGGCGGCACCGCGCCCCTGGCCTGGACCGTCAGCGCCGGCGCTTTACCCGCCGGGCTGTCCCTGGCCGCGGCTACCGGCATCATCTCCGGCACGCCCACAGCTGCCGGTGAAACAACCTTCACCCTGACCGTCACCGATGCCGCGACGCCCACCGCCAAGACCGATGCGCAGGTTCTCAAGATCAAGATCGTCGCCGCGCCGGCCCTCCAGATCACCACTTCCAGCCTGGCTAACGGCACCATCGGCACCGCCTATACCGCCACGGTCGCCGCCACCGGCGGCATTGCCCCGCTGAGCTTCGCCGTAACCACCGGCGCCTTACCGGCCGGCCTGAGCCTGGCCGCAGCCACCGGCGTCATCTCCGGCACCCCGACCGCCGCCGGCGACTTCAGCTTCACCGTCACCGTCACCGACAGCACCGCGGGCACGCGCCTGACCGACACTCAGGCGTTGACCATCCACGTTAACGCTGCGGGGGCTTAATTCGCGGGTTATTGTCTTCGGTATAGGAAAAGGGGAGCTCAAAAAGCTCCCCTTTTCCTTTTCTGTGATTTCCAAAACCCGCCATTCGGCCAGTTAAAACCCCATCTTGCGGCGGTTATCTACGAACCCGCTGAAGGTGTATATTATCGGTAATTTCTTGACAGCCATCGAAAGCCGCGATAATATTTCGGTGGTTGGCGAAATACCGAATATAACGGCTTAAACGAGGTGAAAATGGAACAGCTCTGGGCGCCGTGGCGCAGCCGGTTCATCGAAGGTCCCAAGAAAGAAGGCTGCATCTTCTGCGACCTGCCGCGCGAGGGTGATGACCAGAAAACGCTCATCCTCCACCGCGGCCGGGAAGCCTTCATCATCATGAACGCCTACCCCTATGCCGCCGGGCACCTGATGGTGGCGCCGTTCCGCCACGTAAGCCGCCTGGCCGACCTGACGGCCAGCGAAAGAGCGGAGATCATGAAGATCGCCGCCCGCTGCGAATCGGTGCTGACCTCGGCGATGCAGCCGGAAGGATTCAATGCCGGTTTCAACCTGGGCAAGGCGGCCGGTGCCGGGGTGGAAAAACACCTCCACTGCCACATCGTACCGCGGTGGGTCGGCGACACTAATTTCATGCCGGTGCTTGGCGACACCCGGGTCATCAACGAGGCTTTAGAAGCGACCTACAATAAATTGAAGGAGTATTTCAATGACCGACGCTGAATTGCAAACCCTGAAAGACCTGCTGCCGCTGCTCATCCCCATCTTCATCATCCAGGTCGTCATCATGGTAGTCGCCCTCGTCGACCTGGCCAAACGTAAACGGGTCAAGGGCGAATCCAAGGTCGTCTGGGCGCTCGTCATCATCCTGGTTAACCTGATCGGTCCTGTCATTTACCTCGTCTGGGGCCGCCACCCCGACGCCGGGCAGGAAGAGGAGACGAAAAATGACTCCGGCTATACGAACTGAAGGCCTGTCCAAGCGCTTCGGCGACATCGTGGCCGTCGATAAACTCGACCTGGTGATCTAGGAGCGCGAGGTCTTCGGCTTCCTGGGTCCCAACGGCGCCGGCAAGACGACGACGGTGA
>CAZGRY010000073.1:0-7155 GCA_964528105.1 uncultured Dehalogenimonas sp. | reverse complement strand
TTTGAGGTGCTTAAAAACGTCCGCCAGTTCGCCAACATGCCAATCATCATCCTCACCGCTCGGAAGGATGAGTTCGATATCGTCAAAGCCCTGGAAGCCGGCGCCGACGATTACCTGATCAAGCCCTTCCGCCAGATGGAGCTTTTATCCCGCATCAAGGCCCTGCTGCGACGTTCATCCGCGCCGGCCCCGGAATCGACACTTTCCTTCGGTGACCTGAAACTGTCCCCCGCCACCGGCGTCTTGCACTATCAGAATAAGGAAATCCCGCTCACCCGCACCGAAGAGATTATCATCAGCAAGCTGATGCAGAGCGCCGGAGGCGTGGTGACCTATGCCGCTCTGGCCGAGGCGCTGTGGAACGACTATTACCCGGACTGTGTGGCAGCGCTGCGGGTCTATATCCGGCAGTTGCGGCAGAAAATTGAAGCCGACGTAGACAATCCCAAGGTCATCCTGAACAAGCATGGCGTCGGCTACATGCTGGCTAGCCCGGCCCGGGACCAGTGATAAACAAAAAGAGCGCCCGGTTTACAACTCACAAGCGATTTGTTATATAAAAGGGAGCGGGAGAACCGTTTGGGAATCATAAGCCTGCTGGCTGGAAGCTTGAGCCTGGCTTCCGTGTTCCTGGCGCTGCTGCCTGACCTGGGAGTGCTGGCCTGGCTAGCCCTCCCGATAGCTGCGGCAGGAGTTGTAATAGGATTGACCGCCATGGCAAGGCGTCAGCAGCGCCCGGCGGCAGTTGCCGGTATTGTTTGCAGTGGGTTGGCGACGGTGGCCGGCGCGGTTATCCTGGGCATCGGCCGCGGCGTCATTTAACGGCCACAGAAGGAGCGCTGATGGAAAACCTGGGGAATACTGGCGCCTCACCCGGCAGTTGCGGCTATTTCGACCCCAGCCGTTTCCGACGTATCAAGGTCTTCATTTTCACTACCAGTTGTTTATTTTCCGGCTACACCTACTGCCAGCACCAGCAGAGGTTGCTGGATGCCCTTAACAAGGGTTTCTTCACCTCCAAGCTGCAGACCTGTTCCGATTTTCTGCCGTTATTCGACCTGGAGGTTTTTTCTTCCAGCGTCACCGGGCGCCGAATGGACACTGTCTATATCCGGAAAAGCAACATCCTCTTCGTCGGTGAGGGGGACTCCGGAGCCCCGCCAGCCGCGGCAGGGTCCTACCCGCTGCGTCGCAAGAAAACGCTTCAGACGGTCATCAACCTGCCTCAGACCAGCATCACCGGCAACATGTACAGCGAGATGTGGGAAGAGATGCAGGATTCTTTAAACCGCAGCGACCAGTTCATCCCAGTGACCGATGTGGTTTTTGAGCCCCCTCTGCCCGGCGGCATTAATCGATCGGCCTTCGTAGCCGTCAATAAAGACCACATTATCTACGTCGGGAAATAGTTCCCGGTCTTCGAGGTCACAAAGACGCAGCCTAGGGTTTTCCCAGGAACTGCTCGGCCAGGTCCCCGGCCACGGGCAGCTTGTAGAGGACGCCCTGGTACGCCTTAACCATGAGAACTATCCACAGGATAAATCCCAACACGCCAAGACCCGCTCTGAGCATCGCCTCGCCGAAGAACAAAATGCCGGGCATCAAGCCGATGACAAATCCGATGATACTCAGTCCGGCGAATGTCACGATCGACTGCATTGCATGAAAACGGACGAACCGGTTCTTGGGTTCAAGTATCAAAAATATGATGCCGGTGACCCAGGCGCCGACATAACACAATAGCCCCGCGACGTTTTCTTGAAGTCCGGTCGAGGTTTTTTCCACGTTGGCTACTCCTTAGTCCGTGATTGGCAAAAGGGTATATCAGCCGGCAGCCGGTGTCAACAGGGCTTTAGCGGGCGATCTCCTGTTTGAGCTGGATGTAATTTAGCAGGTCGGTGCGGGAGATTATTCCCTTCAATCGTCCGTCAGCCATAACCGGCAACTGATTGTAACCGCCGCCCTGCAGCAGTTCGAGGGCTGTGGTCAGGTCGTCGTCTGGGCTAACAGTTTTCACATCCGGTGCTGGGGTCATGATCCGATCGATCGTCTCCGTCACCCAGGATTCTCTTGGCGTCCGTTTGATGTCGGTCATGCTGAGAAGCCCCAGCATCCGGCCGTCGGCCATCACCGGCAGGGCGCGCTGGTTGTATTCCAGCATGGCGGTCAGCGCCTCTTCGATGGTCTGGTTGGGCGACGCCGTCCGTGTGCCCGTACTGGCGACCTCCTTGACCTTGATCCCTTTCAAAGCCTCGGTCAAGACCGACTGCTGCAGGCTGGCCGAAGCCGCTGAGGCCAGGAACCAGCCGATGAAGGCCAGCCACAACCCGCCGATGTTCAGAGTGAAGGCCATGGCGATGCCGCCGAAGATAAAAACGTAAGCGATGATCTGGCCAGTGGTGGCGGCGATCCGGGTAGCCTTCATCTCGTTATGGTTAAACTTCCAGATAATCGCCCGGAATACCCGGCCGCCGTCGAGCGGGAAGCCCGGCAGCAGGTTGAAAACACCCAGGATGAGATTAATCTGGCCTAGGTAGCCCATCACCGCATTGAGCGCGGTAGTGCTCTCTGAGCCGCCGCCTGCAAAGTAGACGATAAGAAAGATGGCAGATAACACGAAGCTGACCACCGGGCCGGTAACCGCCATGCGAAACTCGGCGCCCGGGGTTTCGGCTTCCTTGGTGATGTTGGACGCCCCGCCGAAGATGAACAGGGTGATGTCTTTCACCGGGATGCCGTTGCGCCGCGCGACGATGGAATGCCCGATCTCATGGGCCAGAACGGAGGCGAACAGGCTCAGGCTCGATATGCCGCCGAGTAACCAGTAAGTGACGGTGCTGGCATCGGGCAGGAGTGATGGGAAATAGCCGGCGGCCAGCGACCAGGTCAGGAAGGCGAAGATGAAAAGCCAGGAAATATGAATGCCGATCTCAATGCCAAGAATGGTTCCCAGCTTGAACGATGCCTTCATATCTGGCTCCTCACCTTTTTCAGGCCATGGTCACTCGATGCACTCGATGGAGTAGCGGATGACGCAGGCCGGCGCCACCACCTCTACAATTTCACCGGAAGAACGGCCCAGTATGGCCTTGCCGATGGGCGAAACCGGGGAGATCCGGCCGCTCCTGGGATTCACTTCCCGGGGGGTAACCAACGTATAGACCATAGTCGCGCCGGTCTTCATGTCGCGGAGAGTTATCTTGCGCCCAAGTTCGGCGGCGGTGCCGGCGGGGCATTCGGCCTGCTCGCTGATGACGGCGTGTTTGAGCAGCAGTTCCAGTTCCTTGATCTTGCCGTCCAGTTTGGCTTTTTCTTCCCGGGCGGCATGATAAGGCGCGTTTTCCTTGAGGTCCTTATCGGCGGCGGCCCGTTTGATATCGTCAAGGACGTGGACCCGATGTTCTTTGATTGCCGCCATCTCGGTTTGCATCGCCGTCTGCTTTTCCGGCGTCAGCACCAGCCGTTCTACCTCCGGCGCCCTGACCGCCGTTTTCAGCCTGGCCGGAGTCTTTTTAGCCTTGATATGCGTGCCCAGGCCGATCTCGACCCAGCCGTTTTTAGCGGCATAGGCCAGGAATTCTCTGACCGCCTTGAGCCTGGCGGCGCCTTCTTCGCCGGCCGGTTGGCCCTCGCCGTATTCGGCCAGCTTGGGCGGAGCCAGCTTGGAGATATCATGCCCTCCGCCGTACCAGCGTACGAAGTTCATTACCGCGGGAGTTACCGTTTCCCTCTTTGCTGCCGAAAGCGAGGCCAGAAAAGCCAAGGCGGCCTCGGTCAGATTCGAGGGTTTTTCATTTTCGTTGGAAGACATTCACTCTCCTCAATTATCGTTTATTATTACTATGTTTTTTCAGACATCGACTATGGAAAACGCGTTTGATTGAAGTCCACTGCCTTCAATTCAAGTATATAACGCCTCCGGGGTTGGGGCAAAAAAACGACTGCGGGCCTGATATTCTCAAGGTTTGGCCGCGGCCTTTTTCGGCAGGGCCCCCGAATTGTTCACAAGGTCAATCAAGGCGTCCAGAAAGACCAGGCCGGTAGCCACGCCGTTCTCTTTGACCACCGCCAGGTACTTGGCTGCCTCGTTCATCTGCTGCGTCAGCAGCAGCAGATCGTCACCAGGAGAAATCTCGATCGCATGGTCCAACGGTATCGACAGTTCCGCCATTTTGCTTGACCCTTGAAGCGAACCTGCCACCGGCAGATAAGCCGCGCCGTCCGGCTGGCCCGGCGCCGTCACCCGGAAACAGCGGCGGCCCGGGAACTGTTGCTGCACCTCGTCCACGGCATCATCTCCGGCCACTGCCGGGCAGTCGCGTTCCATTACCTCGGCTACCGTCCTTCCTTTCATCCACTGCTGCAGACCGAACTGCCTGAGCGATAAGCGGGCCGAGGTCTCCAGGTACCAGCCCAGGATAGCCAGCCAGATGCCGGCCAAAAAATCCCGGTCCCGGATAACGGTGAACAGGCCTACGCCGATAATCGCCAACCCGACGACGCGGCCGAAAGCCACCGCGACCCGTGTCGCCTTGACGTGATCGCCGCTGAAATGCCACCAGGCGCCGCGCAGCACCCGCCCGCCGTCGAGGGGGAAACCGGGGAGCAGGTTAAACCCGGCCACGATCAGGTTGATCTGGGCTAGCCACAGCCCCACCGCGGCCACCGTGTTGGTGGCGCCGAGGAAAGCGATGTAGATCAACCAGAATAGTACCGCCAACCCAGCGCTGGCGGCTGGCCCGGCCAGGGCCATCTTAATCTCCGCCGCGGCCGTCGGCGGCTCCCGGGTCATCTCGGCCGCCCCGCCGAACAGGAACAGGGTTATGCCGCCGATGGGGATGCCGTTAGCCCGGCTGACCAGGCTGTGCCCGATTTCATGAAGCATGACCGAGACGAAAAAGAGCAGGGCGGTGGCGGCGCCCATGATCCAGTAGGTAAGTCCGCTCTGCCCTGGGACCGCGCCGGGAAAGACATCGGCGGCCAGGAAAACGGTCATCAGGCCGAATATAAAAAACCAGCTGTAATGGACGCGGAACTGGATACCGAAGAGCCTGCCGATATTGAATGCCGATTCCAAAGCCCTACGCCTGCTCCGGTCGTATCAGCAACGGCCGGCCTTGATGCCCAGGTATTTTTCCGCCAGTTCCATGGCGCAGAACTCGCCGCACATGGTGCAGGCGGAGCCGGCCGACTGGTGGGCGCCGTGGCGGCGGCGGGCCAGCTCCGGGTCGATGGCCAGGTCGGCCTGGGCTTCCCAGTCAAGGCTTTTGCGTGCCCGGGCCATACGGAGATCCCAATCGGCGGCGCCCTTGATGCCCTTGGCCACATCGGCGGCATGGGCCGCGATGCGGGAGGCCATGACTCCCTGGCGCACGTCCGAGACGTCCGGCAGCGCCAAGTGCTCGGCCGGGGTGACGTAACACAGGAAATCGGCTCCGTGCATCGCCGCCAACGCCCCGCCGATGGCTGAGGTGATGTGGTCGTAACCTGGGGCGACATCGGTGACCAGCGGTCCCAGGACGTAGAACGGCGCGCCGCTGCAAACCGATTTCTGGAGTTCCATGTTAGCCTGGATGCGATTGAGCGGCACGTGGCCAGGGCCTTCCACCATCACCTGGACGCCGGCGCGCCGCGCCCGGTCGACCAGTTCGCCCAGGACCAGAAGTTCCTCGACCTGGGCCCGGTCGGTGGCATCGGCCAGGCAGCCGGGCCGCAGCCCGTCGCCCAGCGACAGGGTGACGTCATGTTCGAGGGCAATCTCGAGCAGCCGGTCGTATTGCTCATAAAGGGGGTTTTCTTGATCGTGGTAGGACATCCAGCCGGCGAGTAACGCCCCGCCGCGGGAGACGATGTCGGTCACCCGGCCCTGCTGTTTCAGCCGGTCGATCACCGGTCGGGTAACGCCGCAGTGGACGGTAACGAAATCGACGCCCTCCCGGGCATGGCGTTCGATGACACCGAAAAGCCCGTCTGCGGTCAGCTCGACGATGGAGCCGCGCTCGACCCGAGCCTGGACCCCGGCTTCGTATATGGGTACTGTACCCAAGGGCACGGTACACCTTTCAAAAATCGCCTGCCGGATAACCGCCAGGTCGCCGCCGGTGGACAGATCCATGACGGCATCGGCGCCGGCGTCCTGGGCCGCGGCTAGCTTAGCCAGTTCGATTTCGAGGTCGACGCAATCGGACGAACTGCCGATGTTAGCATTGACCTTGGTGCGCAGTCCCCGGCCGATACCGCGCGGCTCGAGGTGGCGGTGGTTGACGTTGGCCGGGATAACGATGGTGCCGTCGGCGACGCCGCCGCGGACAGTCTCCGGCGAAACGTTTTCGGCGGCGGCCACCTTCAGCATCTGGGGGGTGATTATGCCATCGCGGGCTCTTTGAAGTTGTGTCGTCATCTGAAATACCGCCTTCCCTACGCTCGTATTACCGAGTTCAGGTGCCAGGGTTGTCCAAAGGGACTCTCAGCGGAGGGCGCACCCCTAGCGGTCTGGTAACCCTTAGCATAACATAATCCGCATTAGCCGGACAAAGTTGCTATAATCTGACCCATGATTTTACCGATTTTACGCCGCGCCGCCGCCACCCTTGGGATCGACCTGTCAGACGAACAACTCGATCGGTTCGAGCGATACTATCACCTGCTCGTCGATTGGAATTCACGTTTCAACCTGACCTCGGTGACCGATTACGATGCAGTTCAGGCCGTTCACTTCCTTGACTCACTGACAGTGGCGCTGGGCATGGAAAACATCGACGGTAAAAAAATCATCGACGTCGGCGCCGGCGCCGGTTTCCCCGGTCTGCCGCTCAAAATCGCCTTTCCTGGCATCGACCTGACCCTCCTCGAAGCCACCGGCAAGAAAGCAATCTTCCTGACTGAGGCAGTCGCCGCCCTCGGATTGATGAATGTTACCGTCATCAATGCCCGCGCCGAGGACGCAGCCCGGCAGACGGATCACCGCACAAAATATGACCTGGCCGTGTCCCGGGCTGTCGCTTCGCTCGACACTTTATGTGAACTGTGCCTGCCCTTCTGCCGCGTAGGCGGGTTGTTCATTGCCATGAAGAAGGGCGACATCACGGCCGAAATCCAATCGGCAACGGCGGCCGTCGAGGTCCTGGGCGGGCGGCTTAAAAAGACCGTTGACGT
>CAZGRY010000072.1:0-7281 GCA_964528105.1 uncultured Dehalogenimonas sp. | reverse complement strand
CAACATCCGGCTATATTCCGAAAGCGATATCGAGATCCTGCGGCGGGTCCGCAGCCTGATGGATGAACTCGGCGTCAACATGGCGGGGGTCGAGGTAATCACCAACATGCTGGAGAAAATGACCGACATGGCGCGGGAGAACGAAAAACTGCGCACCGAAATCCTCCGGTTGCAGAAAGGAAAGTTTTAATGAAACAGGAAAAATTCACTGAGCAAGCCCTGGAAGCGGTTCAAGCTTCGCAGCAACTGGTGCGGCAGTATCAGCATAACCAATGGGATGTCGAGCACCTGCTGATGGCGCTCCTGACCCAGGAGAAGGGACTGGTTGGTGAGATTGTTAAAGAACTGGGCGCTGATGCCGATGCCATCAAGACCGAGGTTGACGCCACCTTGTCCAGGGTACCCAAATTGGGTTACGAGGCTCAGCAGATCTATCCCACCCCCCGTATCATTCAGGTCGGCCAGGAAGCTTCCCGGGAAGCCCAGCGACTCAAGGATGAATTCATCGGCACGGAGCATATTTTTATCGCCATCTCCGGCGAGGCTAAGGGCTTGTCCGCCGCCATCCTGAAGAGCTTCGGCATCGATAAGGAGAAAGTCTACCTCGCGCTGCAAAAAATCCGCGGCAGCCACCGCGTCACCGATGCCCGGGCCGAGAGCAAATACCGCTCGCTGGCCAAGTATTCCCGCGATTTGAACGAGATGGCCGAGCAGGGCAAACTCGACCCGGTCATCGGCCGTGACATGGAGATCCGCCGGGTGATGCAGATACTGACCCGGCGCACCAAAAACAACCCGGTCATCGTTGGCGAAGCCGGCGTCGGCAAGACGGCCATCGCTGAAGGCGTCGCCCAGAAAATCGTGTCAGGGGATATTCCGTCATCACTCAAGAGCAAACGCGTCATGGCCCTGGACATGGGGTCTCTGCTTGCGGGGGCCAAGTTCCGTGGTGAGTTCGAGGAGAGGCTCAAGGCAGTGATGGACGAGACCCGCTCCTCGCAGGGCGAAGTCGTCCTTTTCATCGATGAGATTCATACCCTGGTCGGCGCGGGCGCCGCTGAAGGTGCCATCGATGCTTCCAACATGCTTAAACCCGCCCTGGCCCGTGGCGAGATGCAGGTCATTGGCGCCACCACTTCCGACGACTATCGCAAGTACATCGAGAAGGACAAGGCACTCGAACGACGGCTGCAGCCGGTGTTTATCGAGGAACCCAATATCGAGGATGCCATCGAGATATTGAAAGGCCTGCGGCCGCGCTACGAGGCCCATCACAAGATCAAGATTTCCGACGAAGCCCTCGACGCCGCCGTCAGGTTGTCGCAGCGTTACGTTACAGACCGGCATCTGCCGGATAAGGCAATCGATCTTATCGACGAGGCGGCGTCCAAGCTGCGGTTGGACTCCGAGAGCGCCCCGCCGAAGGTCCGCGAACTGGAGAAAAACCTCCAGCACCTTCAGTCGGAGGAGGAAGCAGCATCTCAGCGCAACGATTATGCCGGAGCGGCGTCGTCGAAGAGTGAACGCCTGCGCCTTGAGGAAGAGTACAAAAAAGAGCGCGATGCATGGGTAGCCAGGGAAAAGATATCCGGCGAGGTTAGCGCTGAACACATCGCGGCCTTAATTGCCACCGCCACCGGCATCCCGGTGTCCCAGATGCTGGAGGCCGAAGCCCAGAAACTGGTACACATGGAAGAGCGCATTCACGAGCGCTTCGTCGACCAGAACGAGGCCGTCGTTGCCGTGGCCGAGGCCATCCGCCGTTCCCGCGCCGGCCTCAAGGACCCTCGTCGGCCTATCGGCAGCTTCCTCTTCCTGGGGCCTACCGGCGTCGGCAAGACGGAGCTGGCCCGTTCCCTCGCCTGGTTTCTTTTTGGCGACGAGACGGCCATGGTTCGCATCGACATGTCGGAGTACCAGGAACGTCACACCGTATCGCGCATGATAGGTGCGCCGCCCGGCTATATCGGCTTTGAGGAAGGCGGCCAACTGACCGAGGCAGTGCGCAAGCGGCCGTACCGGGTCATCCTGCTCGACGAGGTCGAAAAGGCCCACCCCGATGTATTTAACGTACTGCTGCAGCTCCTCGATGATGGCCGGCTGACCGACGGCCATGGCCGCACCGTGGACTTCAAAAATACCGTGGTCATTATGACCTCGAATGCCGGCGTCGAGACCATCCGGCGCGAATCACGTCTTGGTTTCGTCACCGGCGGCGGCTCCGGAGTCGACCGCGAAGGCTATGACAAGATGCGGGAAAAGGTTTTGACCGAGGTCAGGAAAACTTTCCGGCCGGAGTTTTTAAACCGCGTCGACGAGATCATCGTCTTCCATGAACTCGGCGCCGAGCAACTACGTCACATCGTCGATCTCATGGCTAAAGAGGTCGAGGAACGCCTTGAAGATATGGCCATCGGTCTTGAGATCACCGAGGACGCCAAGGGCTGGCTGGCCAAGGTCGGCTACGACCCGGTTTACGGCGCCCGACCGCTGCGCCGCGCCATCGAGAAATACGTCGAGAACCCACTGGCCACCCTGATTCTGAAGGATGAGTTCAAGGAAGGGTCCACCGTCGTCGTCGATTTGGAAGGCGAAGAATTGACCTTTAAGGCCAAGGGCGGGGAAGCGCCGTCTCCGAACGGCCACCGCAAAGGGCGCAAGGCTGCTAAGACCAAAGCGGGAGTCAAGTAGCAACACTCAAAAAGAGAGGGGGGGCGACCATATCGCCCCCCTCTCTTTGGTATTTAGCCCAAAACAAGTTTTGTTTATTTTCCCCTTGGCGCCCATTGGAACATATGCGGCCATTTGCTGGTGTCTGTCGTATTAACCGATGTGTGGCAGATATAGCAGGCGTTGAACTCTTCCGGTTTGTTGCTGCCGTGGACCTTCAGGTACTCCTCCATCTCGTCATCTTCGCCCCGGGAATTGTCGTGGCAGGCGGCGCAGGAACCTATTGGGACAGCCTTGCCCTGGTATTGGAGTGCCTGGTAGTTGTCGGATACCTGGTTGGTTGGAATCTGGGCGTGCGGGCTGGAATGGCAGGCAGAGCAGTACATCCCGCCGTGACCGTCAGCGTTGCGGAACAAGATCGAACCTGTGTTGACTTGGGCCACGCCGGTGTGACACTGGACGCAAGTAGGTTCATTTTCCCAAGGCACGCGTCCCGACGCGATTGAAGAGGACACGTTGCTCAGAGTGCCGTGGCAGGCCACGCAGTTGCCGTCGGCTGTTGTATGGGGGATGCTTCGCTGGCATTTGGTGCTGTTGCCCGGGTGACAGTCATAACAGTTAGGCTGGGGGCTGACCGTTGCATGCTTACCATGCATCGCCTGCGAAAGGACACCGCCGGCGCCGGGAGCGGTAACACCCGAGGCCGGTGAACCGTGGCAACTGGCGCACAGCACCGGTTTCTGTGACAGCAGGCTGGTCCCGTTGTTCTTGTCATGGGTTGACAGGACATTATCAAAGGTATTGGTTGTGCCGTGACACTTGGCGCAATTCATCTCCTCTGATGTGGGAGCGGTGGTGTAAGTTGAAGCTATCAGGCTGCCGCTGGAATTCTTGACCTTGATATCTGCGATCTGGAACGGTGTCCAGGTCCCGTTATCAAGGATCGGCGTCAACGGTATACCGTCGACCTCGAAATGATCGCCCTTCGCCACCATTGTGCCGGAAAGCCCGTTGCTGATTCCTGGATCAACCAAGTTCAAACCCTTGTCTTTTTGAAGGGTAACGCCAAACAATTTCTGGCTGTTGTCCCAGAATTGGCTGAAAGGCTCTTTACCGAATGAGTACGTGTTGCCGACGATGCTGTATTCCACTGACACGCCCTGTGTGATGATCTGGGGCGGGTTGCCTCTCTTGATCACCTGTGCCCATAGCGTGTTGTAGGGCGGCAGCACTACGGCCGAATCGTAGCTCGGGTTCAGGCAGTGCATCCCCAGGTCGTTCCAGGCAAATACGACATATTCGGTATTTTTAAGGACGGACTCCTGGCTGACCAACGATTTCGGCGCGGTTAATTGCGGGACACCGGTGGAGGGAACGGTGACCGTTCCGGGCGCCTGCCCTCGAGGAGAGTTTCCGTTTTGGGAGCACCCCGGCAGTATCAAAAGCGCGACAAAAACGGCGGCTGTGACCCAGTCGCCTATTCCTTTGTTGCGGCGGTTCCTATGGGTAATCAATTGTAGTCCTCTGGTAATTATTCCCAGAGCCCATTCTAGTTACGATTTACGGAGGAGTAAATAGGTATATTTACCTAAAAACACGAACATGGCATACCTATTTAGTTGGAGCCGCCAGGCATGTCGTGTTCAGGGCGTTACGATCAACCACGCCGCCAATGAGGCAACCTCTGTAGCCGTGAGAGTGTCCCCGTTTGATGGGTTGGTATCCAGGACGCCACGAAAGCCTCAGTCCGCCCTCGGCTGGCCAAGCCTGTTGAGCTGATGTTCGGTCCGGAAATCCCCGTTCTGCTCATTCCATGGCAGCCAGCGCACTTCGTAGTATACACCGATGACATGTCCACCACTTGGGCGGTTTGGGGTTGGACGGGTGGTGGCGTCGTCGGCGGAGTGACCGCGGCGTCGCAAGAGGTAAGCACCGGGGTGGCTAACAGGCTGACGCATAGGCAAATCAGGGCTGTTTTCTTGTGAGACATGTGGATTCCTCCCTTCGACCGATTAAGCAAGTTTAGCAGCCACCACGAATGAATTTATATACGTATTAGTACGGAATTTGGCTCTGGATTTCCCTGAATTATCACTAGGGGTTGATAGAAATCTACTGTCGGTAGACCGTCACCAGCCGCCATTGCTGACAATTGGTTGATAACTGACTGCGTATAATGCAGTTGACAACCCCCAAAGCCGTACCTATAATACGACTCGGGCTTGAACGAGTCCGCCCCGCAACTTTTCCACCATGAACATCACAAAATTTCCATTTGAAGACTCAGGCATGCTTTTGAATGACTAAATACATTTTTGTAACCGGCGGCGTCGTCAGTTCCGTAGGCAAGGGCATCACCGTCGCCAGCATCGGCACCGTCCTTAAAAGCCGCGGCGTTTCCGTCTCCGTCCAGAAACTTGATCCATATTTGAACGTCGATCCCGGCACCATGTCACCCTACCAGCACGGTGAGGTTTTCGTCACCAGCGACGGTGCCGAGACCGACCTCGACCTGGGCAATTACGAGCGTTTCATCGATATTGACCTCACAGCCGAGTCTAATGCCACCTCCGGGCAGGTCTATTCCGCCGTTATCGCCAAAGAGCGGCGTGGTGATTTTCTCGGCGGCACCATTCAGGTCGTGCCCCACTTGACCGGAGAAATCAAGGACCGTTTCAGGAAGCTGGCTGTCAAATCGAAGGCCGACGTCCTCCTTATCGAGGTCGGCGGCACCGTCGGCGATATTGAAGGCCAGCCCTTCCTGGAAGCCATACGCCAGATGCGCAAGGATGTCGGCCGTGACAATGTCCTTTACGTCCACGTGACCCTCCTTCCTTATATTGGACCTACCCAGGAACTTAAGACCAAGCCCACCCAACACAGTGTCAACGAACTCCGGCGCATAGGTATCCAGCCTGATGTCATCGTCTGCCGCGCCGATATTCCGATCCCGGAGTCCATCCGCGACAAGATTTCTCTCTTCTGCGATGTCGATCGGGAAGCGGTCATTTTCGCGCCGACCGCCGACTCCATTTATGAGGTGCCATTGAACCTTGAGGCCGAGGGCCTGGGCGATTTCCTGGTGCGCAAGCTCGATCTCAAAGCCCACACGCCCGAACTCGACAACTGGCGGGAAATGGTATCCTGCGTCAAAGGCGCCTGTGATCCGGTGCGCATCGCCTTAGTCGGCAAGTACGTCGAGCTAAAAGATGCTTATTACTCGGTCCGTGAGGCTTTGTCCCACGCCGGGATCCATCACAGCCGCAAGGTTCAGATAGACTGGATCCAGTCCGAAGACCTGGACAAGCCCGGCGGTGAGCGGTTACTGGAGCACGCCCAGGGCATCGTCATCCCCGGCGGCTTCGGTGATCGCGGCATCGAGGGTATGATCAAGGCCGCCGAATACGCCCGGGTCCACAAGGTGCCCTATTTCGGCCTGTGCCTGGGGCTGCAGATCATGGTCATCGAGTTCGGCCGCAACGTGCTGTCGCATACCCGCGCCAACTCCACCGAGTTTGACGCCGGCACCGCCCACCCGGTCATCGACATCATGCCGGAGCAGAAGGTTGTCTGCGGCAAAGGTGGCACCATGCGCCTCGGCAACTGGCCGTGTCAGCTGGTGCCCGGCACCAGGGCCGCGGCAGCCTATGGCAAAGAACTCATTTACGAGCGCCACCGCCATCGTTTTGAGTTCAATAACCAGTATCTCGACCGTTACCGTGCCGCGGGCATGATTTTCTCGGGATTATCGCCGGACCGCAAGCTGGTGGAGATCTGCGAGCTCAAAGACCACCCCTGGATGGTGGCTTCCCAGTTCCATCCTGAATTCACCTCCCGCCCCGGCAAGCCGCAGCCGCTCTTCCGGGACTTCATAGGTGCCGCCAAGGATGTGATGCGGGAAGGATCTCAAGCCGCCTTGCCGCTGGCCGCGACATAAGTTATGAAGTCCGGTACACGATGACTGTCCGTGACCCAGATAAGAAACAAGCAGGTTTAAGCTTTGGATTTCAGTTATTCGGATTCGTACAGGATTTTAAGTTAGGATTTAGGATTTAACATGAAGATATTCCTCGATACTGCCAACATCGCCGAGATCAAAAAAGGCGCCGCCATGGGCGTCGTCCACGGTGTGACCACCAACCCGTCGCTGGTGGCTAAGGAAGGCCACAAGGACTACAAAGCCGTCGTCCGTGAGATCGCCGGCATCATCCCCACCCGCGCCCCCATCTCCGTCGAGGTGGTGTCCACCAGCGTCGCCGATATGGTCGCCGACGGCCGTCGCTTTTACTCCTGGGCGCCGGACAACGTGGTCGTCAAGCTGCCGATGAACGCAGAAGGCCTTCAGGCGACCCGGGAACTGGCCAAGGATGGTATCCGGGTCAATATGACCCTGTGTTTCTCGGCCAACCAGGCGCTTTTAGCCGCCCACGCCGGGGTGGCTTTTATCAGTCCCTTCGTCGGCCGTCTCGATGACATCGGCCACGAGGGCATGCAAGTCATCCGCGACATCGTCGAGATCTACGAGATTCATAACTTCAAGACCGAGGTCATCGCCGCCTCCGTCCGCCACCCGCTGCATTGCATCGAGGCCGCTCGGGCCGGCGCCCACAT
>CAZGRY010000071.1:0-7288 GCA_964528105.1 uncultured Dehalogenimonas sp. | reverse complement strand
CAAAAAGTGCGGCTTCAAAGAGGATATTTACCTCCGCCCCCTGGCCTACAAATCGTCCGAGGCCTTGGGAGTTCGGTTGCATGATTTGAAGAGTGACTTCCTGGTTTTCGCCATCCCCTGGGGCCGCTATATCGACGTCGACACCTGCCGCTGCGCCGTGTCCACCTGGCGACGCCCCGACGACAACGTCTTCCCGCCCTCGGTCAAGGCGACTGGCCTGTATATCAACAACGCCCTGACCAAGACCGAGGCCATCGAGAACGGCTTCGACGAGGGCATCATGCTCGCCCCCGACGGCCACGTCGCCGAGGGCTCCGGTGAGAACATCTTCCTCATATCGAAGGGAAAGCTGGTCACCCCGGCGACGTATTCCAGCATCCTGAACGGCATCACCCGCGATACCGTCATCACCCTGGCCCGGCAGGAACTCGGCCTGGAGGTCGAAGAGCGCCTGGTGGATAGATATGAACTCTACACCGCCGACGAGTGCTTTTTAACCGGCACCGCGGCTCATCTGACCCCGGTGTGCGAGATCGACCGGCGCAAGCTCGGCGACGGCGGCCTGGGCCCGATCACATCCAAGCTCAAAGACCTCTACTTCGAGGCCATCAAAGGCAACCTCCCGAAGTACACCGGCTGGTGCACGCCCGTTTACTAACGGAAATTCTAAATCCTAATATCTAAGCACTAAATAAATTCAAATGACCAAATACCAAAACTCAAAACAACCGTCTTTGCGAGTCATCGGCGCAGCCGGGACGAAGCAATCTCGATCCCGCCCACGGCAAGGAGCCGGTTTTGTGCTTAGTGCTTTGGATTTGTTTAGGATTTAGGATTTAGTGCTTAGGATTTGGTGAGGTGGGTCTTTTAGCGCTGGGATTGGGCTACCTCTGGGGTAGCATCCCGACGGCCCGCCTCATCGCCCGCCTGTCGACGGGTAAGGAGGACGTCCTCGCTGGCGGCAACGTCGGCACCTTGAACACCATCCGCCGGGTGGGCCTGGGTCCCGGCCTGGCCGTGGCTACCCTGGACATCGCCAAAGGCGCCGCCGCCGTCCTCACCGCCCGCGCCCTCAACGTCGATTCAGGGTACGTCCTCTTCGCCGGGGTCATGGCGGTCGTCGGCCACAACTGGATGGTCTGGCTGGGGTTCAAGGGCGGCAAGGGCATGGCTGCCGCCACCGGGGCCAATCGCCGCCTCCGCGATAGTTTACGGGCACCTTTGGGTCTTGGGCGCCTTTATAGGCATCATCCTGGTGGTGTGGGGGGTGGGTAAGAACCTGGTGCTGGGCAATGCCGTCGGGCTGTTCTGCCTGCCGCTTCTCGCCTGGCTGGCGACGGGTTCCCTGATTGCAACGCTGGCCGCCTTAGCCCTGGTGACCGTCATCGCCCTGAAATACGCCCCCGAGGCCTTCGCCGACTACCGCAAGCGCGGCCTGTCGGCCCTCGGCCCGGATGAGATCAAACCGAAGCAACATTAGGGGGAGTGGAACTCGAGACGCACGACGCGTGATGCGCCGACGGTCATTTAGACTTGCGGAGGGTTTTGACCAGCCACAGCACCTGGCAGACCTCTTCCAGGGCGGCGGTGTATCCGTAGGCTTCCTCGAGGATCTGGCCGGTGGCAAAGCTGCCGTGGCCGTAGACCAGGACGATCTTGTGGGTTTTGAGCGCCTCGGCGATCTCTTGGCCCAGGCAGCCGGGGCGGGTGTCCTGGTTCCAGCCCAGGACAGGGATCTTGCCCAGTTCATAGTGCTCCGCCTGCTCCGAGACGATCTCCGTCTCGGTCATGGACAGCGCAATGGCATGCGGCGGGTGCGCGTGGACGATGGCGCCGGCGTTAGTGTGTTGCAATATCGCCCGGTGTACCGGCAGCTCGACAGAGGCCAGCGGCGTTTTCAAATCGTTCTTGTCGATGCCCGTCTCGATGAGGTCCTGGTCGGACAGCGCACCGAGCTGGCTGCCGCGACGGGTGATCAGCATCCGCTCATCGTTCAGGCGAACCGAAAGGTTGCCGCTGTGAGAGGACACCAAGCCACGGCTGAAAAGTGACTTGCCGACTTCTTTAAACTGGGTAGCGAGCATAGTTTGGCAGCCTTGATAAGGATGATTGGGAAGCTGCTATATGGTAGCCGACCGGGGTTGGAAAATCAAACCAGCTTGCGGATGACGCCAACCACCCGGCCCTGGACCTCGACGTTGGAGGCTTCGGTGTAGATGGGGGGCATCTGAGAGTTAGCCGGCTGCAGGCGGACCTTGTTCTTCTTTTCCTTGTAGAAGCGCTTGAGCGTGGCTTCTTTCTCGGTCTTGAGCCATACCGCGGCCATCTCGCCGTTATCAACGGACTGGACCGCCTGCATGATGACGACATCGCCATCATTGATCAGGGCATCGATCATCGAGGTGCCCTTGACCTTCAAGGCGTAGACGTCTTTGCGATCGCTGATAAACGCTTCAGGCACCTCAACCGTCTCCGCCGAGGCCGAGGCGTTCCAGGTTTCAGTGTCCGGCACCGGGATGGGGCGACCGGCGGCGATCTGGC
The DNA here is from genome assembly GCA_964528105.1 of uncultured Dehalogenimonas sp. Lineage (GTDB taxonomy): Bacteria > Chloroflexota > Dehalococcoidia > Dehalococcoidales > Dehalococcoidaceae > Dehalogenimonas. Next base: position 4,747 of record CAZGRY010000071.1, on the reverse strand, counting down.
CCATGAGGGGTACGGTGATGGGGCAGGCGCGGGCGCCTTTATCCACAAGTTCTATGCCGCGGGAGATCTCGTGATGCCGGCGGATAAATCCCAGCCGTTCGAGGTGTTTTAGATTATAATCAGCTACCGAGGTGGAGCTGATGCCGCACCCGGCCACAATATCGCGGATGCTCGGGGGTATGCCGTTGCTCCTCACGTAGTTCCGGATGAACTCCAGGATTTTTTCCTGCCGCACCGAAAGGGTATCCAACATCTTAGCCATTTTTACACCGCCTGAACAAGTGTTCTTGAGAACACTTTATCTCATTTCCGGTCGCCTGTCAATAGGTTTAAGGAATATTTGTTCGAAATTTCGCTTGTTCGAGTCGTTCAATCGCTAAACAACCATCGTACCGAAGGTAACCACGCGGTCGTTCTCATCTGGCCGGATGACGATAACCCCTTGAGTGCTGCGGCCCATGACGACGATGCCCTTCTCGGAGTCTTCGGCGGCCACCGGCGTGCGGATGACCACGCCCTCGGCGGTGGCGATCATCACCTGATGCTCTTTATCCACGACCTTGCCGGCGACAACCGGTCCGGTCTTGTCTACCACCTTGAAGGTCAGGACTCCCGAACCGCCGCGATGCTGAAGGGGGTATTCTTCCACGGGGGTCAGTTTGCCCATGCCGCCGGAGGTAATCACCAGCACAAAGTGCCCCGGCCGGGCGACATCCATGCCGACGATCCGGTCGTCATCCTTGAAGGTGATGCCCCGGACACCGCCCGAGGCGCGCTGGCTGAGGCGGATATCGGTCACCGGGAAGTGGATTGACTGGCCGTCGCGGGTGATCAGGAGGATGTTCTCTTTTTCACCGGCCACCACAGCCCCGATGAGTTCGTCGCCCTTGGGCAGGTCCATAGCCAAGAGGCCACTAGATCGGACCGAGGCGAAATCGGACACCGGGGTGCGCTTGATCTCGCCGCCGTCGGTGGCCATGACCAGGGAATTATCAGCCCTGAATTCGGACAGAGACAGCATGGCGGTGATCTTCTCTTTTTCACCGAGCGGCACCAGATTGATGATGGCCAGGCCCTTGGCGGCGCGGGATAAATCGCAGGGGATCTCATGGCACTTGATGGAGAAGATCCTGCCCTTGTTGGTGAACATGAGGACGCTGTCATGGGTATCGGTGACCATGATGAAGCGGACGGCGTCTTCTTCACGGGTGGTGATGATGCTCTTGCCGCGGCCAGCGCGGTGCTGCAGCCGGTAGACCTCGGTGGGCACGCGCTTGATGAAATTACGTTCGGTCAGGGTGACCACCATGCTCTGGTGGGGGATCAAGTCTTCCTCGCGGAACTCGATGACACCCTGGGCCTGGATCTCTGTTCTGCGGGCGTCGCCGTATCTCGTCTTGATGTCGGCAATATCGGTCTTGACGAGCGCCAGAACTTTCCGCGGATTGGCCAGCAGGTCTTCCAGGTAGGAAATCTGCTTTAAAATTTCGGCGTACTCATCAAGTATTTTCTGGCGCTCAAGACTGGCCAGGCGCCGCAACTGGAGGTCGAGGATAGCCTGGGCCTGGACCTGCGACAGGCCGAAGCGGCTTTGCAGCTCGCGCCGGGCGACATCGGCGTTCTCGGCCTTGCGGATCAGGTTGATGATGGCGTCGAGGTTGTCGAGGGCAATTTTCAGACCCTCGAGGATGTGAGCCCGTTCCTTGGCGGCCTTGAGTTCGAATTTGGAACGCCGGGTGATGACCACCTGTCGGAACTCGATGTAGAGCTTCAAAGACTCTTTAAGGTTGATGATCTGCGGCTTGCCATCGACCAGGGCCAGCATGTTGATGAAGAAGCTGTCCTGGAGGTTGGTGTGCTTGTGCAGGTTGTTAAGGATCTGCTGCGGCTGTCCGTCACGCTTCAGGTCGATAACGACGCGCAAGCCCTGGCGGTCAGATTCGTCGCGCACCTCGGAAATACCGGTGACCTTCTTCTCACGGACCAGCCCGGCGATGCGGGAAACCAGCTCCGCCTTGTTCACCTGGTAGGGCAGCTCTGTGATGATGATCTGGCGCTTGCCGGTCTCAGTGGCGTCGGTGATATGGGCCCGGGCGCGGATGACGACCTTGCCGTGGCCAGTGGCGTAGGCCGAGCGGATGCCGTCGGTGCCTAGAATGATGCCGGCGGTGGGGAAGTCCGGCCCCCGGACGAAATGCATCAGGTCGTCCAGGGTGCACTCCGGGTTGTCGATCAAATGGGTGATGGCGTCGCACAGTTCCGAGAGGTTGTGCGGCGGGATGTTGGTGGCCATGCCGACGGCGATGCCGGCGGCGCCGTTCATCAGCAGGTTGGGCAAACGCGATGGCAGCACCAAAGGCTCGGTGAGCGAGGCATCAAAGTTGGGACCAAAATCGACGGTGTCTTTGTCGATGTCGACCAGCATTTCCTCGGCCAGGCGGGTGAGCCGGGCCTCGGTGTAACGCATGGCGGCCGCCGGATCGGCGTCGACCGAACCGAAGTTGCCCTGGCCGTCGACCAGGGTGTAGCGCATGGAGAAGGGCTGGGCCATGCGCACCATGGCGTCGTAGACCGAGGTATCGCCGTGAGGATGGTATTTGCCCAGGACTTCGCCGACGATGCGGGCGCTCTTCTTGTAGGGCGTATTATAGTGCATGCCCATATCGCTCATGGCGTACAGGATGCGGCGGTGGACCGGCTTCAGGCCGTCGCGGACATCGGGGAGGGCGCGGGAGACGATGACGCTCATGGCGTAAGCGAGGTAGGAGTTTTTCATCTCCTCCTCGATATTGATCGGACGGGTTTTACCGATAACCATTAGACCTCCAGCTCCTCTTCATCCTCTTCCTCCGGATATGTCTCCTCTTCCAGGTTCTCTTCAGGCACGACCTCGGCCTCTTCACCCTCGGGCGCGGCCTCCGTTTCCTCGGCTGCGCCTTCCGCCTCGCGTTTACGGGTCGCCGGCGTCAGCCGGGTGGGGAAGGACACCTGGCCTACCTGGGACGGGTCCTGGTGAATCTCGCGGATGATGACCGACAGCTTGTCTTCAGCGGAACTGGTGACGGTGGCCGAGTAGCGGTTACCGCCCCGCATCAGCTTCAAAAGGCGCAGGGCGTGGCGGGCGTCCACCGCGCCGAGATACTCCCCGGACAGGGCGTCGACGAAGAGGCCGGCGCCGGCCGGGCGCAGGTTAACCTTGTCTCCGGCTACAATCCGCGCCAGGACTTCCCGGGGCGCCAGGTTGGCGAGGCTCATGACGCCAGCCTTGCCGATCTCCTCGATGAAGACCTGGGGCTGAACGCGCTGGAGGCCTTCGGGACCGACCGCCGCCTTAGGACCGGCGGCGACCAGCACTTCCAGGCGGCGCAGGTTGCGTTCGGCGATGCTATTGAATGGATCAGATGCCTTAGCCTTTTGATAAGCCTTCTGGGCCTCGGCGTATTCACCGAGTTCCATATAGGCCCGGCCCATGCGGTTCAAGGCCTCGAAATCAGCGGGGAAGAGATCGATAATAGCCTGGTTGGCGGCAATAGCCTCACGCCAGCGCCCGGCCATGGCCAGATCGATGGCGGACTGGGTGTTCTGCTTTTTCAGTTTGGCCTGTTCGTCGTCGTTATAAGCCATCGCCGGCTCCTCTATCTGGGATTTGGTGACAGATTGTACTCGAATAGGGAGGGCCGAGCAACCGCTTGATTCTCACGCTACCTAGAACAGGCGTATTATACCAAGACGGGATGGATTGTGCCAGTAATCCGGTTTGTTTTTGTTCGGGCGCGGTGAATGCCAATTTGGGGAAACGACTCCGATTTTCACGATTGGAAAAAATGGCGTCACGTTGGGATTCGTTCGGCGCGGACAATTCAGTCAATGCGGTCAATTCGGACAAGTAGTCAGTTGTCAATGCCGGAATAATACCAATAATACCAATAACCGAATAATACCACTTATCCAATATTGAACCTAGAGCGATTTGAGCGTCGAGGAGAGACCGGCGAGGGGCAGGGAGCGTTGCTCGGAACTACTCATGTCGCGCAGGAGGATCTCACCTTTTTCCAGCTCAGATTCACCGAGGATGAGGGCGTAGCGGGCGCCGAGGCCCGACGCCTGGCGAAGCTGGGCCTTGAGGCTCCTGGGCGACAGCGATTCGGCGAGGGAGATGCCGTCACGGCGGAGTTCCGCGGCCAGCTTGAAGGCGGCCAGGGCGGCGGTCTCGCCGAGGGCGGCGACGAAAAAGCGCGGACCTTCCAGGGCTGGAACCGGGATGTTCTGCCGCTTTAAATTGAGAATGATCCGCTCGATACCAGTCGCAAAACCGACGGCGGGGGTCGGCTCGCCGCCGAGCCGGGGGATCAAATCATCGTAGCGTCCGCCGCCGCCGAGTGTACTCTGGGCGCCTTCTTCACGGGGCTGGATCTCGAACACGGTGCGGCTGTAGTAGTCCAGGCCGCGCACCAGGCAATGATTAACCTCAAAAGGAATGGCCACGGCGCCAAGGAGGGCGGTGAGTTTTTCAAAATGAGCCTTGCAGTCCGCGCACAGGAAGTCCACCGAATGCGGCGCTTTCAGGGCGGCGGCGCGGCAGTCCGGCTTCTTGCAGTCCAGCAGGCGCAGCGGGTTCTTGCCGTAGCGAATCTTGCAGTCACCGCACAGGGTGTCGACGCAGGCTGAGTAATAACTCTTGAGGGCGGCCAGGTAGGCGGCGCGGCACTCCGGGAAGCCTATCGAGTTTAATTGCACCGGAAGCGTC
>CAZGRY010000070.1:0-7329 GCA_964528105.1 uncultured Dehalogenimonas sp. | reverse complement strand
GCGCGCCCGGTCGCCGTTGTACATGCCGCCGATCTGCGGGAGAGACATGTGGGACTCGTCGACGAAGAGCAGGAAATCCTTGGGGAAGTAATCCATGAGCGTCCACGGCGAGGAGCCCGCCGGCCGCCCTGCCAGGTGCCGGGCGTAGTTTTCCACGCCGTTGCAGTAGCCGGCCTGCTCCAGCATCTCCAGGTCGTAGTTGGTGCGTTGTTCAAGGCGTGCGGCTTCGAGAAGTTTGCTCTCGTTTTTAAGCTGCTCGACGCGGGTCACCATCTCCTCCCGGATGGCCTGGATAGCCTTGACAAGCTTCTCCGGCGAGGTGACGAAGTGCTTGGCCGGGTAGACGTCCACCATCTTGAGTTCTTCCAGCATTTCGCCGGGCAGCGGGTCGATACGGATCATGCGCTCGATCTCGTCGCCGAAGAACTCCACCCGGATAGCGGTTTCATCGTAGGCTGGCTGCAACTCCAGGGTGTCGCCCCGCAGCCGGAACCGGCCGCGGAGGAATTCGATGTCATTGCGCTCGTACTGCATGTCCACCAGGCGCCGCAGGATATCACTCCGAGAGTAGCGGGCGCCCTTTTCCAGGTTCAGTACGAACTTGGCGTACTCCTCCGGCTCGCCCAGGCCGTAGATACAGGACACCGAGGCGACGATGATGACGTCCCGGCGGGACAGCAGCGACCTGGTGGCGGCGTGGCGCAGCTTGTCGATCTCGTCGTTGATATCGGACTCTTTTTCGATGTACATGTCCTTCGACGGGACATAGGCCTCGGGCTGGTAGTAATCGTAGTAGCTGACGAAGTACTCCACGGCGTTGTTGGGAAAGAACTCCCGGAACTCGGCGTAGAGTTGGGCGGCCAGGGTCTTGTTGTGGGAGATGATCAGCGCCGGCCGGCCGCAGCGGGCGATGATGTTGGCCATGGTGAAAGTTTTGCCCGACCCGGTGACGCCGAGCAGGGTCTGGTCTTTGAGACCGTCGGCGAGGCCTTTGGTGAGACCGGCTACGGCCTGGGGCTGGTCACCCATGAGGCCGAAATCGGAAACGAGATTGAAATCAGGCACGCCCGGTCTCCTTTTCGGGATTATCGTCATCGTCTCCCCAGCGGGATGGGTTTGCCTCGATGTAATCGTAAACCTTATTCAACTCTTCTTCATTGCGAATGATGTGTTCGTAATAATTACGTTGCCAGATCGTTCCGCCGGCACTACCACGAATTTCGTTACACCGTCGAGTAGAAAATGATTTCAATGCCTGTACAATTCCTGGTAATCCGGTAGGGTGAGGTGTAAGCGCCGTCGTAGGGGCAGGACTAAGTCCTGCCCTCCCTATGATTATCACGCAATGGATATGATTTGGCATAACGATGAATGGGCCTAATTCAACTGATGGATAATGTCCAGGTATCCCTTCCCAGGTTTCTTTTACGATGTCACCCAAGCGGTTAGATCGCATCTCGCCAGCCGCAACTTCACCGAAAAGGCACGATCTTGCCTTCGTACAAATAGTCACAAAATAGGCACCGGCTTCAGAATAATCATACCCCTTAAGACGCACTGAGCGCCGATGGCGTTTATCTAGTTCAAACGTTTTCATTATATCTTGTGTTACGTTCTGCTGGGCGGGATTCATTCCACGCCCAACCCCAGGGCAGGTTTGAAACCTGCCCCTACAGACCTCTATCCCGATTTCGGAAACGAGGTTAAATTCAGGCATGATTGAATTATAGACCACCTGCGGCCGTTTATGTAACGCTATTTCGAAGTACTGACTCGCCAAACAAAAAGGAAGCCCTGTAAAGGGCTCCCTTCAACTCAATCAGGGGTGTGATTAGCTGATCTTGGCGTCGCTGAGCAGTTTGGCCGCCGCGTCGATGGGAACGTAGAGGTAAATGCCGGTGCCCTCGGTCTGAGAGGCCAGTCCGACCAGCTTGCCGTCCAGTGTGAACAACCCGCCGCCGCCGCTGCCGGGAGCGATGTCGGCATCGCTCTGGATGAAGAAGTAATCAGTGGTGGTCCGCAGCGCCGATACGATGCCGCAGGTGAAAGTCGCCGGCCCGGTCAGCTCGGGGCTCAGGGGAAAGCCGGCGGAAATGACCGTCTGGGCGGGTTGCAGGTCGTTCATTTTGCCCCGGGCTGCGGCTGGGAAATCAGTGCGGGTCGAGGTGATTTTCAGAAGCGCCAAATTGTTCGTGCTATCTGTCGCGGTGATGGTAGCCGGTAGCTGCTCGCCGGAGGCCAGGGTGACGGTGATCGAGCGGGCGCCAGTGACGTTATGGAGCACCGTCAGGACATAGCCGCTGCTGCTCACAATGACGCCGGAGCAATAGCCGCGCAGGCCGGAGCCGGTGGCGTTGATCTTGACCACCGACGGTTTGATGGTATCAATGATCGTGCCGTACTTGGCCAGCGCCGTAGCCGAAGTCAGTGAAAATTTGGCCGCCGAGCTCTGCAGCGCCGCGAGGGCGGCCTGGGCTTCCGCCCGTTCCGTCGCGATGGCGGCTATGCCGCTTTCGATGGATGTACTGGCCGCCTCCATGGCGGTAATCTTGGCCTGGTCGTCGGAGATCCGGCCGCCGGCCTGGAGGTGCATCACGCCCAGTACGCCGTTAACCACGACAAGCAGGGCGACTAAAAATACGGTTATCGAATTCTTCATCTCATTCCCCTGCTTACTTGGCGAACGCGCTCTGGATCAAGGCCTGCACGGCATTGACCGGGATGGCGGTGTTGATGCCGGTGGAGAAGCCGTAGGAAGGGATGCCGGCCAGCTTACCGTCCAGGGTGAAAAGGCCACCACCGGAGTTGCCGGGGTTGATATCGGCGTCGATCTGGATGTAGTCCAGCTTGACCGCAGGGTTATCGGTGTTGCCGGAAGGCAAATTCCGGATGGCCGAGACCATGCCGTGGTTGAAGCTGGCCGGGCCGAAGCTGGCGCTGCCGAAAAGCTCATCACCCAGCGGGAAGCCGCAGGTGAGGATTTCCTGGCCGATGACCACCGCCGTCGAATTGCCGATGGTGGCGGTCGGGAGGTCAGTTCGGGTGGTGTTTAATTTCAGCACGGCGGCGTCAAGATCGGCGTTACTGGCTAGCACCGTGGCGCTGAATTTCTCGCCGCTCTTCAGGGTGACAGTGATGGAAGTTGCACCGGCGATGACATGCTGGTTAGTGAGGACGTAACCGTCCGCCCGGATGATGGTGCCGGAGCCCGTGCCGCCACCGGTCCTATCGGAGGCTTCAACGTAGACAATCGTCGGTTCGATAATTTTAGCGATGATAGTGAAATCTGTGGTCGCCGGCGCGCCCGAGGGCGTGGCGCCGGAGAGGCTGGAAACTGTCTGTTGCATGGCGGCGATTTGCGATAGAAGGCCATCAGCAGCCGTTTGCTGCTGTGCGATCGATGCCTGCAGCGTGCTATTCTCGGTCTCCAGTGCAGCCACCGCAGAATCGGTGGTCTTCAGATCGTCGCCGGACTGCACCAGAAGTGCTCCGTTTGCCACCGTAGCGATGCCGAGCACGGCGATGAGCGCCGAAACCAGGAACCGCTGACCGCCGCCCGGCCGCTTGGCAACATTGCCTCCGCCGGCTGTACCGACGTGCGTCACTGGCTCGATCGATGCGGGTTGAGCGACCGGCTCTATCGGCGTTATCTCGGCGACCGGTTCGGGCGGAGGTACCTGGGCCACCGGCTCGACGGGCGCCGAAGTTCCATCTTGTTTGATCGGTTCGTTAGAGGATTCCATGACCATGGCGGATCATCCTTTCAAAAACTGCTGCGCCGAGGCAGGATCCCTGCCTTGGCATTGTCCACTACATCATACTTAATTATGGCACTCAATGGTGAAGGAATTATGGATATTCGATGGGGACTTTCTGATGGCGGCTCCAATCCGCAGTACACCTCGAGCTATGTCTCCGCCCTCGCCGGGTTTACAGCGCATTGGCGGCTTTGATAGACAAGCAACCGAGGTCGCCAAGGAAATTTTTTGAGCCCGCCCGTCTACTGAATCGTGATCTTGACGATGTACGGCGGGTTGACCGGCTTCGAGAGTTCCCCCTGAGCTGAAAGCGTTACCGGCACCGCTGCGATTTTAAGCACCACGTCCATCCCCTCGACGACCTTGCCAAACTGGGTGTAATTGGGAGTGTTGTTGAGATTCCGCGCCTGCGCGCCGGTGCAGATGAAGAACTGGCTGCCGTTGGTGTTGGGGCCGGCGTTAGCCATAGCCACGATGCCCGGATCATAAGAGCGTTTAACCGGCAATTCGTCATTGAATTTGTAACCCGGACCGCCGCCGCCCGTGCCGGTGGGATCCCCGGTCTGGACCATGAATTCCTTAATGATGCGGTGGAAGATGACCTTGTTGGTCGCGCTCTGGTTGTAATAGCCCTGGTTGGTCAGTTTGATAAAATTCTCGACGGTCTTAGGCGCATCGGCCTTGAACAGCTCAACTTTGAAATTTCCCAAGCTAGTCTCGAACAGGGCATAAGTAGTCTGCGACGCCGTATTTGTAGGGGTCGAAGTGGTCGCCGCGGGCGGCGTTTCGCCACACCCGACGAGAACTCCGATCAGCATTATTGAAACGATCACGGCCGTGTTACGAGTTAATCTCTTCATCATATTCAAGTCATCTTCCTGTCACTATTGAAATCCGGGGGAGAAAATCCATTGCAGTGAGCGCATCCAACCCGAACAAGAATACCGGGTTTTTGTAAAATTTTTCAAGTTCCCGAAGCATCACGGTGTTATTCGCCTCCACCACCGCCCCCACCGTCGCCTCCCCCGCCCCCATCTCCGCCACCAGAATCGCTGCCGCCGGTGTCATAACCCGGGCACTCATCGTGCGCATGATCATCACGGCTGGCGTGGATGGTGGCTATATAGCCCGGATCAACGTACGCGCCGGTTGCCGAGTTCCGATTCTTCTGAGCGATATGTCTGAATACGCCGAGAAATACGGTGCCTGCCGCCGCCAGTATCAAAATCCCAACAAAAACCGCGAGTACCGTCGACACTAAGTCCCTAATCCGAAAGCTGACTCTTTGTTGTTGTTCACTTGCTCAGTAAAGGAAATTCCAACTTGTCTTTGTTGGTTTTATAACAATCGTAACAGCTCGGTTTGTTCAAACTTGATTTATGCACCCTACCGCATATGTGACAAAATTTCTCCTCTTGAGAATCATCGGATTTCTTTTCCATTGCCCATAACAGTCACGGCAATAAGGCACCATCGGATTCAATTTGATTTCAGCGTTACATTTGATACAGTGGCCCGAAGCAATCGCTCCAGTTTTGGTTTCAACGGGCGCAGGAGTTTTCGGCACTTGTGCAACGGTGATTTTAATCTCATCACTAATTCTCACAAGGCGCATTGCTTCTTCATAAACCTGAGTATAAAGTTCTGGATCTTTATCTTTCTCAACGAGAATCCCCATCTCTTGATTGTTAACCTGTGAGAACTCGTAGAGATTCATTGATGTGATGATGGCTTGTTTTTCATTTAGATAACATTTTGCATGCAAATTTTGGCAGAAACTGGTTCGGATCGCCGGTAGCCCTCTTAACCAATTTTGCTCTACCGGATCGAGTTCGTTTTTCCCAAAAACGACGCGAATATCAATTTTAAACCTATCCAAATCCTGGAGACTTTGTTTAAGCCGTTCGTTGATTTTTAAGTAAGGGCTGATCAAGACAAGCTTTTCTTTTGTGTCCTTGAACAATTGTTGAAGGTGATACGAAACACCAGTTGTATCGAGGAATTTGGCCATTTAATACCCTCCTGCGCTCTTATGATAAAAAGCTGGCAGGATTATAACCTTCTCGTTGTTAATATTAAAGCTGATCTCCGATATCCTGGTCGTTCGGCCAGACTCCCGTTGCCCACCTCCCGCCGCCCTGCTATACTTACAAGGTTAATTTTATGACTACCGCGACCACCAATATCAAGTACGAGACGGTCATCGGGCTGGAAGTCCACGCTCAACTCGCGACGGCCAGCAAGATGTACTGCCGCTGCGCCTCAGATTACGCCGACGCTCCCCCCAACACCCGCGTCTGCCCGGTGTGCATGGGCGCCCCCGGCGTCCTGCCGGTAATCAACAAGAAGGCCGTCGAGTTCACCATGATGACGGCGCTGGCGCTTAACTGCACCATCGCGCCCCATAGTAAGTTCGACCGCAAGAACTACCCCTACCCCGACCTGATGAAGGGCTATCAGATCTCACAGTACGACGAGCCCATCGGCCGTCTGGGTTGGATCGACATCACCGCCGACGGCCAGACCCGGCGGATCGGCATCACCCGCGTCCACCTAGAGGAGGACGTCGCCAAGCTGCTCCACCGCGACGAACTCGGCGGCCCTGGCTACTCGCTGGTTGACGTCAACCGTTCAGGCGTGCCGCTTATGGAGATCGTCTCGGAGCCGGACATGCGTACTCCGGAGGAAGCCCGCCAGTACCTCCAGAAGCTGCGCACCATCCTGCGCTACCTCGGCGTGTCCGTGGCCAACATGCAGGAAGGCTCCTTCCGCTGCGACGCCAACGTCTCGCTGCGGCCCCGCGGCGAGTCAAAGCTCTACGCCAAGGTCGAAGTCAAGAACATGAACAGCTTCCGCGGCGTGTTCCGGGCGCTGGAGTTCGAGGAGATCCGCCAGACCAAAGCCTACGATACCGGTGCCCGTGTTCCCCAGGAGACCCGCGGCTGGCAGGATGACAAGGGCGTGACCGTTTCCCAGCGGTCAAAGGAATTCGCCCACGATTACCGCTACTTCCCCGAACCCGACCTGCCTCCGCTGGAGTTCGACGATAAGTGGATCGCCGAGATTCGCGCTCGATTGCCCGAACTGCCGGAGGCGCGGCAGGCCCGGTTTGTCAGCGATTACGGCTTATCCGATTACGATGCCGGCATTTTGACCGCCTCCCGCGAGATGGCCGATTACTTCGAGGCGACGATAAAACATCCTAATAAAACAAACGAGGGAAAAGAACCAACGATTCGGAACGATGCGTTCGTTAGCGCGCCAACAGCTCATGCTTATGCCGAAGCGACGAATCCTGCGGTCGAGGTCACAACCAAGGATGTAGCCAATTGGGTCAACGGCGACGTCTCGCGAATCATAAACGCCGCCAACCTCGACATCGACGCATTTGCCGTTAAGGTTCCCCCAACAGCCCTCGCCCGCCTCATCGATGTAACAGTCAAAGGCACGGTCAATGTCGCCACGGCCCGAACCGTTCTCGACGATATGTGGCAGACGGGCAAAGGCGCCGAGGCCATTATCGCCGAGAAAGGCCTGGCCCAGATCTCCGACGATTCCGCCCTGCGCGATA
>CAZGRY010000069.1:419-7333 GCA_964528105.1 uncultured Dehalogenimonas sp. | reverse complement strand
CTCCATACCGGCAGATTCGATATTGATTTTCTTAAGCTCAAGGGACATGCGCACCTTTTCCAGTTGGTCAGGGGCGGTGATGAACTCCATGACGTTTTCTTCCGGTTTAACGTCCTCGGCTCCGGCATCGATTGCTTCGAGCGTCAGTTCATCGGGGTCGCGGCCTTCAGTCTTGATGACGATACTGCCCTTGGTGTCGAATATCCACGAGACGCAGCCTGCCTCACCCATGGCGCCGCCGGAGCGGGTGAACTGGTGGCGGACATCGGAGACGGTGCGGTTGCGGTTGTCGGACACAGCCTGGACCAAAACAGCGACGCCGCCTGGACCGTAGCCCTCAAGGTTCATTTCGACCAAAACTTCGCCTTCGAGCTGGCCGGAGCCCTTCTTAATAGCGCGCTCGATATTATCCGAGGGCATGCGGGCGTCTTTAGCCTTCTGGATCGCCAGGCGGAGGCGGGCGTTCATATCGGGACTGGGGCCACCCTCTTTGGCAGCCATGATGATCTCACGGGACAGCTTGGTGAAGGCCTGGCCGCGCTTGGCGTCAGCGGCCCCTTTTTCGTGCTGGATGTTAGCCCACTTGGAATGTCCGGACATATCGGTAGCTCCTGGCGGTGAGGCAATTTATCAATAACATTCTAGCATTTCGGTCAAGCGAAAGAAACGGGTGGACCTCGTGACGACTGTTATTTATTCTTTGACATAAAAATCAGGCGCCGATAGAATGGGTCGCCTATGACTCAATCATCAAAGGCCGCGACCGGACCCTTAACTCACAGCAAGTGGCTGGTGCTGGCGGTGCTGTCCGCGGCGCTGTTCATGATCAACCTGGACGTGACTATTGTCAACGTCGCCCTGCCGGGGATCATGGACGGGCTTTCGGCCTCGCTGGCTGACGCTGAGTGGGTGCTCAACGCCTACGTCATGGTCTTTGCGGTGCTGCTCATCACTATGGGGCGCCTGGGCGATATCTTCGGCCGAAAAAGGCTTTTTACTGGCGGTCTGGCTCTGTTCACCGCGGCGTCGCTGCTGTGCGGCCTGGCGCCGGGCATCGAGTGGCTGATCGCGGCGCGGGCGCTGCAGGCCATCGGTGGGGCGGCCATGATGCCAGCGACGCTCTCGATATTGAATGTCACCTTTCACGGCGGCCAGCGGGGTCTGGCCATGGGCATCTGGGGCGCTTCGGCCGGGGCCGCGGCGGCGCTGGGGCCGATCATCGGCGGCCTGCTGGTTGGCACCCTCGGCTGGCAGTGGGTCTTTCTGGTCAATCTACCGATCGGCATCGCGGCCTTGCTAATAGCCAGGAAAATCGTGCCGGAGTCCAGAGAACCGGGCGCCGGCCGCAGCATCGATTTCAAAGGCATTCTGGCTGCCTCGGCCGGCCTAGGCACCCTGGTCTATGCCCTGGTCGAGGGCCAGTCCCTGGGCTGGACCTCAGCGGCGGTCATCGGTCTATTTGGCGTCAGCATCGCGTCGTTCATTGTTTTCATCGTCGTCGAGGCCAAGAGTTCGGCGCCTTTGATCGAACTCAGCCTTTTCCGCAGCCGCTCTTTCACCGCGGGCAACGTCCTGGGGCTGCTGCTCATGTTTTGCCTGGTGGGCGCCATCTTCCTTTCGGTGATGTACCTGCAACTGGTGCGCCAGTTCACGCCGATGCACACCGGCCTCTTGGTGCTGCCGATGCCGCTGGCGCTCATGATCGTCTCGCCACTGGCTGGTCGCCTGGCCGACCACATGCCGATGCGCTGGGTCATGGCAGCAGGAATGGTTATAACCGCGGCAGCCTTCTTCTTCTTGAGACAGTTGAATATAGACACTAGCTGGTCGATGATCGCCCTGCCCATGGCTGGCGCGGGCATCGGATTGGGACTGGTTATGGCCCCGCTGGGGGCGGTGGTTATGGGCTCGGTGCCTGTAGCCATGTCAGGCGCGGCGTCCGGCGTACTGACCACCATGCGGCAGGTCGGGGCCACGCTCGGCATATCGGCACTGGGAGCAGTGCTGCAGTTCCGGCTGGTGGCCAATCTCCGGGAGTTTTTTGAGTTTATCCCTTTCATGCCCCAATCCGCCAAGGATGCCATCCTCGAGGGAGTGAGCCGCGGCGGCATGGGCGCCATTGCCATTGAGGACGCGCCGTCATTCGTCCAGGACTTCATCGCTCAAATAATGCGGGAACAATTCTCGGGGGCTCTCAGCGCGGCGATGACCGTGGCGATGTTCGTGGCCGCGGCCGGGGTGGCCATCGCCCTTTTCATTAATTACCGGCCGACCAAAAAAAAGCCTCCTGAAGCCGAATCACTCCTCGTTAAGGCCTAACAAGGGCTATCGCATAACATTCGGCAACTATTTTGAATGATAGTTCATTCAATCTATTGACAACGGGACATATTAGCCCTAATATGGTCGGCATTATATTAATTTGAACAGGCATTCAACCTGTTAAAAAGAAAGGGGTACCCACATGGCGAAACGCTTGCTGATGGTTTCCGGCGTCGCGGTCATTGCCCTAGCCTTGGTCTGGTTGTATCTCATCTTCCCAGGTATGGCAAAACTCCCGGCCGATTATTCCGTCACATACCACTTCGAAGGTACGGTTCAGGTACTAGCAAATCCTGCCACGGGAGCCATGGCAACGATCCCAACCAAAATGGATAGGGTGCTCAAAGGCACCGAAATCACTTCCGATGATGCATTGTTGCTCAAACAAGATATCACTTTCTTCCTTGCAGCCAACGGGGCTCCGTTATCCTCAGCTCCGGGAGGGGCTTCTCTAGCGGCATTGGATTCCCATGAGACGTATGCCATCGATCGCACAACTCGTGTGAATCTCGCGGGAGGCGATAAAACTCGGAGCGGTCAATTCACGTTCCCCTTAGATGTTAAACAGGAGACCTATCAATACTGGGTGGCTACCACCAATTCCACGCTTCCAGCTACATTTGTTGGTGAAGAAACAGTTGATGGTCTCAAGGTCTATGTGTTTAAGATCGATTCTAAAGGAAATACAAGCCCAACCAACGCTACCCAAAAGATCGATGTTGCAGCAACAATCAAGGTTGAACCTGTTTCCGGTACTCCAATCGATTCAAAATTAACCACGACGGTTAATCAGCTTTTACCCACTGGTGGATCGATACCCGCGCTCATCAATGAAAGCCATTTTACCCAAGCTACCATAGATGAAATGGTGACCGAAGGCAAAGCCAACAAGAACAAGATTCTCTATGCCAGCGTCTACGGCTTCTGGGGCGCCTTCGGCCTCGGTGCCGTGCTGTTCCTCGTCGGCATGTTCATGAAATCCAAATCCGCCGCTGCATAAACTCACTCTTCGAAAATGAAAGGGAGGCTCTTTTGAGCCTCCCTTTTTTTGTTCCTTCGACCGGCTAAGTACAGTTAATTCACGCCGAATGGCTGAGCTTAACCCAGTCCTGAGACCACGGCGACAGCATAGTCACGACCGTGTGACAAGCTGACCGAAAGTTCATCGACGCCAAGACCTTCGGCAATTGATTTAGCCCGGCCGTGAAGGACAAGCGAAGGGCGGCTTTTCGAATCGCCTACGATCTCGATATCCCGATAGATGAGTTCGGTGCTGCCGAGAGCTTTAACCGCCGCTTCCTTGGCGGCAAAACGGGCGGCCAGCGACTCCGGCCTGTCGCGGTATTTTGCTTTCTCGGCGGGGGTGAACACGCGGTCCAGGAAAGCGTCACCCCAGCGGGCGACGGCCTGCTCAATGCGGCTGATCTCGATGATATCAACGCCGAGATATTGTTTCACGATGTTATTTTACACCCTCTCGAGTTTGACTGCGGCGACCTTAAGCTCCGGGATTTTGGCTACCGGGTCGAACGCCGGGCTGGTCAGGATGTTAGTGGCGGTGTCAGGGAAATGGAAGGTCATAAAGACCACGCCGGGCGTAAGGCGGTTGCTCGTTTGAGCCTTGGCGGTGACGGAGCCTCGGCGGGAAGTGACTCTGACCGCGTCACCGTCGCTGATACCCAGCTTGGAGGCGTCTGCGACGGTAATTTCGAGGATTTCGCCCGGTTGGAGTACATTCAGCCCGAGTACCCGCCTGGTCATGGTGCCGGTGTGGAAGTGGTAGGGGCTGCGGCCAGTCGTCAAAATGAAAGGGTAAGTGGCATCCGGCGACTCGGCCGGGGGTAAATATTCAACCGGTTTGAATGCTCCCTTGCCCCGGGTAAAACGATCGATGTGTAGTATCGGCGTGCCGGGGTGATTCTCCGAGGGGCACGGCCACTGCAGTCCTTCGCGCTCCAGCCTGGCATAGGTCAAGCCGGCGTACTGGGGCGTCAGAGCCCGCATCTCGTTGAAGATTTGCTCCGGGCTGGAAAAGTTGAAGCCCTTGCCGCCGAGGCGCTTGCCCAGTTCGTTGGTGATCCACCAGTCTGGTTTGGATCGACCAATGGGATTAATAGCCCGCCTGACCCGCTGGACGCGGCGTTCGGTATTGGTAAAAGTACCGTCTTTTTCGGCGAAGCTCGATGATGGGAAAATGACGTGGGCTAACTCGGCAGTCTCGGAACGGAAAATGTCCTGGGCGACGAGAAGTTCCAGTTTCGTTAAAGCCTTTTTAAGCCGGTTAATGTCCGGATCCGAGAGCATGAGATTCTCGCCGACGAGGTAAAGGGCTTTGATCTTCTTGTGATCGATGGCTTCAATGATTTCAAGAAGGGTAAGACCAGGCTCCGCGGACAAAGGTATGCCCCAGGCGGCTTCAAATTTGGCCTTGGCCACGGCATCAGAGACTTTTTGGTAGCCGGGGAAAACATCCGGCAGGGCGCCCATATCGCAACTACCCTGGACATTGTTCTGGCCGCGGAGCGGATTGACCCCGGCGCCGGGCTTGCCCAGGTTGCCGGTTAGAAGCGCCAGGTTGGCGACGGCGGAGACATTATCGGTGCCGTGGCTGTGCTGGGTGATGCCCATGGCGTAGAAGATAGCCGCCGGCTTGTTTACTGCGTATAAACGCGCGGCGGCGCACATATCATCAATCGGCACGCCGGTTACGACCGCAGCGTGGTCGAGGTCGAAATCTTTCAATGAGTCGGCCAGCGCTTCAAAGCCCTCGGCACGGGCGGCGATGAAGTCCCGGTCAGACAAACCCTCGTCGAGGATGATCTTGCACATCGCCGATAGTAGCATGACATCGGAGCCGGGGTTATGCTGCAGGAAGATATCGGCGTAGCGGACGAGGGGAATCTTTATTGGATTGGCCACGATTAACTTAGCGCCGTTTTTGACAGCCTGTTTGAGGTCGAAGCCGATGACCGGGTGGGTTTCCGAGGTGTTGGCGCCGAGCAAAAAGAAACAGGCGGCATCCTTTAGATCGCCGATGGAGTTAGTCATGGCGCCGGAGCCGAAGGCCGCGGCTAGGCCGGCCACGGTGGGGGCGTGGCACAGGCGGGCGGAATGGTCCACGTTGTTGGTGCCCAGGGCAACGCGGGCAAATTTCTGGATGAGGTAGTTCTCCTCATTGGTAGCCTTGGCCGAGGCGATGACCGCCACTTCGTTCGGCTGGTACCGGGCGAGTTTGGAGCAGACGTGTTCCAGGGCTTCGTCCCAGCTAATCTCGGCGAATGACCCCTCTCGTTTAACCAGCGGCGCGGTCAGCCGGTCGGGGTGATGGACGAATTCCTTTATGCCATAGCGGCCTTTGACGCAAAGGCGGCCTTTCGAAGAAGGGTTGGACTCATCGCCGGAGACACTGACGATCCTGCCGCCACGGAGTTCCAGCTTGATGCCGCAGCCGACGCCGCAGTAGGGGCAGATGGTGGATACCGTACTATCTGGCTTGACATAATCTTTGGAGACGAGCGCCGCCACCGGGCAGTGGGCGACGCATTCGCCACAGGAACGGCAATTGGTCTCTACAATCGGCCGGTCGGCGACGGTACCGACCCTGGAGTCGTAGCCCCGGCCGACAATTTCGATAGCATTGTTGCCGGTGATCTCGTCGCAGGCGCGGGTGCAGCGGGCACACAGGACGCAGTAATTTCGGTCGAGTTTGAAGAACGGGTTGGAGTCGTCGACAGCCTGGGCGCGGTTGCTATGCGGCAGTTTGCGTTCGGTGAAGCCAAGCCAGGCCGCCACTTCCTGCAGTTCGCAGCGCTGGTTTTTGACGCAGGAAAGGCAATCGAGGGGATGCTCGGCCAGCAGCAGGTCCAGCACGGCGCGGCGTGCATCGGCCAGCGCCGGTGTCTCGGTGCGCACCACCATGCCTTCGGCGACGGGCGTGGTGCAGGCGGTGGGCAGGCCGCGCATTTTATCGATCTCGACGACGCACGTGCGGCAACCGCCGTAGGGTTTCAAATCAGGGGAATGGCACAAGCTGGGAATGTAAATGCCGGCGTCACGGGCGGCTTCCAGCACCGTCTGGCCGTCGGCAGCTTTGATCTCCCTATCGTCGATGCGGAGCTTGATCATTTGACCGCCACCGCATCCAGCTTGCAGACATCCCGGCAGACGCCGCAGCGGTTGCACAATTTTTCATCCAGGAGCACCGGTTCCTTTTTCGCTACGAAGGTAATGGCCTTTGCCGGGCAGGCCTTGACGCACAGGCGGCAGCCGTTGCATTTGTCGTTTACGATAGAATAGGTGATGAGTGCCTTGCAGACGCCGTCCGGGCAGCGTTTGTCGTTGATGTGGGCTTCGTATTCGTCGCGGAAGTATTTCAGCGTCGTCAGCACCGGGTTGGGCGAGGTGCCGCCCAGGGCGCACAACGATGAAACCTTGATCTGCTTCGCCAGTTCCTCGAGGAGGGGGATATCCGAGGGTGTTCCATCACCCCTGGTTATCCGCTCCAGGATGTCGAGCATTTGCCTGGTACCAAGGCGGCAGGGGGTGCACTTGCCGCAGGACTCGGCCTGGACGAAGGACAAGAAGTAGCGGGC
>CAZGRY010000069.1:0-409 GCA_964528105.1 uncultured Dehalogenimonas sp. | reverse complement strand
CTCTCGTCCACAGTGAACTCCAGGAAGAAGCGCGCAACGTCCACCATGCAGTTGCCCTGGTCCATGACGATAAGGCCGCCGCTGCCCATGATGGCGCCGGATTTAATAAGCGATTCGTAATCGAGGCCGGTGGCCGACATATCAGCCGGCAGGCAACCGCCGGAAGGACCGCCGATCTGCACCGCCTTGAGTTTTTTGCTCTTTGGGATACCGCCGCCGATGCCGAAGACGACGTCTTTAAGCGGCGTGCCCATGGGTACCTCGATGAGCCCCATACGGTTGATATTGCCCGCCAGGGCAAAAACGCAGGTGCCTTTGCTCTTTTCGGTGCCGGTGGCGGCGAATTTGGACACGCCCTCGGCCAAAATCCACGAGGCCATGGCCAGTGTCTTGACGTTATTGATCGTCG
>CAZGRY010000068.1:4708-7378 GCA_964528105.1 uncultured Dehalogenimonas sp. | reverse complement strand
AACACCCGATGTTACATGAGGGAGTTGATCAATGATTGAAAATAAAGCCCAACTAGCGGAACACTTGGGAGTGAGTAGAGCTTACGTTACTATGTTGTACTCAGGTAAGAGGGTATGTAGTCCGCAGATCCAAAAAAAATTAGATGATCTCCGTGTTAACAAACAGCTTCGGATAGGTGATCCTAAGTCATGCCCGTCTGCCAATTCCGGCACTCCCCCGCGACCAGAGCATTTTATCACAGCTATAAGACAGTCGCTATCAACCAAATTCATCGATAGGCTTCTAGGAGAAACTAGTTCGATGAGAGCAAAGCTTCACTAAGCTAAAACCTACTCACGACGCTATATTGACAAAAGCCTGGTGAATAACGTTATATTCAAGTGTGGTCATCGTCTTCGGGAATAAAAACTATGGCGAGTACCTGGGTTATATCGTCACCCGCTGTCCAAAGTGTAGAGTCGACCGTGTCTTTTCCATCTACCAGGAACGGCAAAAACTAACCTTATATTTCGTACCCACAGTGCAGTACAGTGTCAAGCAGCACATGACCTGCGTGAATTGCAGTGAACATTTCGAAATCGCCGACGAACTAAAACCTCAGATTGCCGAGCGTTTGATGACCGAAGAACAGCTTAAAAAAGTACTTGGTGAAATGGCCGTCCAAACGAGGCTTCCCTTACCCTACTGCCAGTCATGTACGCACCCCATTGGCCCGGGAATGAAGTATTGTCCCAATTGCGGTAAACCACTGGCCTAGCCGATGAACCAACAAATCCGAGACAACGTCCGCCGACTGCTGGCTGAAATCCCTCCTGAAGTCGAGATCATGGCGGCGGTCAAGACACGAACGGCGGGTGAAATCGCCGCCGCCGTGGATGCAGGCATTTCCACTATCGGCGAGAACTACATCCAAGAAGCCGAGGCAGCGGTCAAAGCTCTCGGCGAGCGGGCCCGGTGGCATTTTATCGGCCATTTGCAATTGAACAAGGTCAAAAAGGCTGTCGAGATCTTCAATGTTATCGAGACAGTCGACAGCCTAGCATTGGCGCAGGCCATCAATCGCCACGCTATCGTGGCCGGTAAGACCATGCCTGTGTTGATCGAAGTCAATATCGGTCGTGAACCGCAGAAAAATGGAGTCCTGCCGGAGTTGGTGGTTGATCTCGCCCGATCGATCTCGCAACTGCCGAACGTAAAACTTGCAGGGCTAATGACGATGGGGCCATTACTGCCGGCTGAGAGCTTGCGACCGTTTTTCGCCGAAACCCAGCGCATTTTTGAAAGCCTGCGCCTGGAGTGCTTGCCCGGCACCGATATCCGCTACCTGTCCATGGGGATGAGCGATTCTTACCGCGTGGCTATCGAAGAAGGCGCTAACTTGATACGCCTGGGAACTGCCCTTTTCGGGTCGCGTTGCTAGGTCAGCTTTTTCAACCCGGCGACAATATCGTACAGATCGTTGAAGGGTGTGTGGGGTAAGTTCTGCCCCCGGTAATACTCCAGCAGGGATTCCGTGGCAAAGGTATGCGCTGCCAGGCGTGATGCTGGCACGTCCGATGGCCCGTTGCCGGCATAGAGGACCCGGTAGCCTTCCTCGATAAACTTCTTTGTGTAACAGGCTTTGAATTCGTTCAGTAGTTCCCGGTGGTCAGAGTCGTAATAGCGGGCGTCGAGACCGTTCGTAGTAAATACCGTTCTCGCGGCGGTGATGGCGATTTTCCCAAAACCATTATGCCCGAGCAAAGACTTGATGTAGAAATCTAGGCCGTTAGAGACCACCGTCATCGCGATATCATGCGAACGGCAGTATTCGACGAGTTCGTGTAAACCCGGCCGCAACCTCGCTTCTTCGCGCACCAGTTTCTCAAGGGTGGCGCGGTCTTTCTTCACCAGGGCAAAAGCGCGGTTGTTGAAATCGCCAACAGGAATTTTCCCTTCCTGGTATTCTCTTAGGATCGAACGCCAATCACCTTCGGCGTAACGCTCAAGGATAAGGAAACTGACGTCTTCTTGTGTTAATGTGCCGTCAAAATCGCATTGCAGGAGAGTCTTGGTCATGCCTTAGCGGCCTGTTCGTTGGTCAGCGCGGTTATGGCGTCGGAAGCCTCGACCTCGACCGGTTTGTCTTTCTTGAAGAGTTTGTCAGATGATTCAACCCTGTCGAGAAACAAGACGCCGTTAAGGTGGTCGATCTCATGTTCGAGCGCCTGGCACAAAAGATCCTTGCCTCGGACGCGGACTGGCTTGCCGTGCCGGTCCAGGCCTTTGACGATAACCGATTCCGATCTTCGCACGTGCCCGCCGAGGTCCGGCACCGAAAGGCAGCCTTCTTCGACCTCGCGCTCGCCGGCGCGTTTCACGAACTCTGGGTTGATCAGCGCGAACGGTTCCTCTTCCGGCATCCCGATGACTATGCAACGTAAGGAGACTCCCACTTGCGGCGCTGCCAGGCCGCAACCGGATGCGGCTTTCATGGTCTCGATCATATCGTCGATTAGCGCTTTGACGCTTTTATCGACCACCGGCACCTTTTTGGCTTTCTGCCGAAGTACCTGATCCGGGTATTTTACAATGGGTCTAACGCTCATGAACAATTCTCACCTGGTAGTTATGTAATTTCATTATATCGGCTTTGCCTTCGCCCGACAACCGGCTTGCGGTGAATAATC
>CAZGRY010000068.1:3305-4698 GCA_964528105.1 uncultured Dehalogenimonas sp. | reverse complement strand
GTGTAGCGCAGCCTGGTAGCGCACCTGAATGGGGTTCAGGTGGCCGACGGTTCAAATCCGTCCACCCCGACCAACTTTTCTAAGCTATCATTTCGTCCTCCGACCGCCCCATTTACCCAATCTCCACAAAACAATGTCAACTTCTGGTAACGTTTGGCAACGCTTTATGTTTACTTGAGGAGACCGATCGCCAGGCTTGACCACAGTTTGGACTATTCAGGTCGACACAGGCCCTCCAGGACCCATTTCGGCTTGTTTGACGCTGAGTTAGCAGGCTCCTCTGCCTGTCATCCGTCTACTTCAGCCGCTTTAAAAGCGACCCGCGCCCGCTGATTGAGCCAGTCGTATAAAATATTTGCAATTATTCAAAATATATTCTACGCCTATTAAGTTCGCCGATGCCTTTCGCGAAAGTAATAGCGTGATGGGCAACACATACAAGCTGGTTCAGGCTTTCGAGGATTTCGTCATGGCGAAGGTTCGCGAAGGTCCGACCGAGCCGGCCCTCTGCTTCAACGGCGATAACGCAAGAGCATCGTCTGGTTTTTCCAGCAGCAGAATGCTTCCCTGGCGACCGGCCAGATCAAGACCGGCGCCCCCTGCCGCGGCGAGCGCACCTGCAAGTACAACCGGCTGCTGACCATCGAAGCGGAGCTTGGAACTACGGCGAAATACGCAGGAGCGGCGGCATTCAAGCGCGGGTAGACTATTTCGGCGGCCGGTCGTAAACCACGAGCTCAGACAACTGACGCCTGGTCTTGGGTTTGGCAAAGCCCTGGGCATAACCCAACGGGGTGAATGCCACCGGCTCCCATTCATCCGGGATGTTGAGCACTTTCCTGGCGGTCGGCACGTCGAAAGCAGCCACCCAACAGGTGCCGAGTCCGGCGTTGACGGCGGCCAAAATCAGGTGATCCATGACGATGGTGGCATCAATATCAGCGTAGTTTTTACCGTCGTGCCGCTCTCAGGCCTTGCCCGCGACGCTGCAGACGCATATCAGTATCGGCGCCTGGGTAAACCATGCGCTAGGGTACATCGGCTGGAGTTCGGCTTCACGGTCTGCCGTGTGGATCACCAGGACCCGAAATGGCTGCCGGTTGGCTGCGGTCGGCGCTAACCTAGCCACTTCCAGCACCTGCGCCAAAACATCGTCGGGAATGGGATCCGCGACCGATATGCCCGAACGCTGTAACGCTTGTTGATGACCTCATTAAATTCCATTCGTAAATTCTCATCTGAGTGTAGCTAAGGAAATTATACAACGGCAAAAACCGAACTCCCCAATCGTGACGTTGCAGTCCGATAACAGAAGCAAAAAAGGTTGGTATTGGCTATAATTAGCGGCAGTGAGAAGAATTGGCATAACCACCACCGTGCCCGTCGAGGTTAT
>CAZGRY010000068.1:1198-3295 GCA_964528105.1 uncultured Dehalogenimonas sp. | reverse complement strand
GGCGGCCGGCGCCATTTCCATAGACCTCAACAACCTCTTCGTCAGCGACACCGACCCGCTGTCGCTCATCGCCGCAGCCGAAAAAGCTGGATTCCCCCTGAACACCTGCGCCTGGATCAAAGGCATTTACGGCGCCACGATTAAATATGGCATCGAAGAGGTCATCTGCGTCACGGGAGGCGATTGTTCCAACACCCTCATGCTGATGGAAGTGCTGCGGCACCGCGGGGTCAAGACCATCCCCTTCGCCTACCCCGCCGAGCCCGATCAAGAGCAGATGGCGTCGACCATCGAAAAACTGGCACTTGAATTGGGGACCACCGTTGAAGCGGCCGAGGACTTCAGGCGGGATTTGGTGCCGGTGCGCACCCTTATGAATGAACTCGACCGGCTGACTTGGCAGGGCAACCAGATCAGCGGTAAGGATAACCACTATTGGCTGGTATCCTCCTCGGATTTCAACCAGGATCTCACCGCTTTTTCAGACCAACTTCGACAGGTCATAGAGAATGCCGACAAACGCCCCGCCTACCCAGATGACGAACTACGGCTTGGCTTCGCTGGGGTGCCGCCGGTATATGCCGCTGAGTTCTACCCTTTTCTGGAACGCTGCGGCGGACGGGTGGTGTTCAACGAGGTCCAGCGGCAGTTCTCCATGCCCAACGATGTCGCCAACCTCGCCGAACAGTATTGCCGGTACACTTACCCCTATTCAACCGAGGGTCGGGTCGCCGATATCAAAACGGCAATAACGGAGCGGCGGCTGGATGGCGTAATCCACTACGTCCAGTCGTTTTGCCACCGGGCTATCGGTGATATAATACTCAGGCTGGAACTTGACGTGCCGATTCTCACTATCGAAGGCAACGCCGATTTCACACTTTCCCAGCATCTTAAGACCCGCCTTGAGGCGTTCCTGGACGTACTCCAGTTCAAAAAAAGCCAGAAAATGGAAAATAGAGAATAGATTATTAAGGAGGCTCCCTCATGGTCACCCGCATCGGCATCAACGGTTTCGGACGCATCGGCCGGCTCACCTTCCGCGCCATGAAGAAGTACCATCCCAACGAACTGGAAGTAGTCGCTATCAATGATCTGGCGGATACCAAGACCAACGCCCACCTTCTGAAGCACGACTCCAGCTACGGAGAATACCCCGGCCCTGTCGCCGCCGGCGAGGGCGTCATCACAGTCGACGGCGCGAAGGTGAAAGCCTTTTCAGAAAAAGAACCGAACAAGATCCCATGGGGAGATTACGGCGTCGATATCGTCATCGAGTCTACCGGCCGATTCTCAGATCGGGATAAGGCAGCCCTGCACCTGGGCGGCGGCGCCAAGAAAGTCATCATCTCCACGACTTCCACCAACGCCGACTTGACCGTCGTCATGGGCGTCAACCAGGTCAAGTACAACCCCAGGGCTCACGTCATTATCTCTAACGCCTCCTGTACCACGAACTGCGTAACCCCCATGGTCAAGGTCCTTTTCGATAAATTCGGTATCGAAAAGGCCCTCATCAACACCGTACACGCTTATACTAACGACCAGAGTCTCCTCGATATCTACCACAAGGACCTCCGCCGCGCCCGGGCTGCCGGACTAAACATCATCCCCACCACCACCGGCGCCGCCAAGGCGGTAGCCCAGGTCATCCCTGAACTGAAAGGCCTCATCCACGGCATCTCGCTCCGGGTTCCGGTGGCCAGCGTCTCAATCGCCGACCTTACCGCCATCGTCAAGCGTGACGTCACCGCCGAAGAAGTCAATGCGGCGCTGCAGGCCGCAGCCGAAGGCGAACTCAAAGGCGTATTATCATTCTGCACCGAGGAATTGGTTGGGTCCGACTTCAAAGGAGACCCGGCCAGCTGCATTATCGACGCCGCTTCAACGATGGTCATGGCCGGCAATATGGTCAAGGTCCTCGGGTGGTACGACAATGAATGGGGGTACTCCACCCGCCTCGGTGATTTGGCAGCGTACATGGGCTCCAGGGGTTTCTAATATCCATCGAGTCCTCGCCAAGAGAGGGGCACTATCTGCCCCTCTCTTTTTCTTTGAGCGATTTTCGTTGCCGTTTGGGATTTGATGTACTAAAAT
>CAZGRY010000068.1:0-1188 GCA_964528105.1 uncultured Dehalogenimonas sp. | reverse complement strand
AATGCCTCATACTGATGACGAACCATAAATTCCGCCGCTTTAACCCAATTGTGTCACGACTGATTTTTGGTTGTCTGGCTGCGGCACTCCTGGTCTCAGGAGCCGGCCCCCTGGCCGCGGCATCTCCGCCAGCGGCCGGCGATTCCCCTCAACAGGTCTGGTTCCAACCCGCGACCACCGAAGGTCCTATCGACCTTGAGGTTCCGTCCAACTGGTGGGTCAACATGGTGGCTGCTGGTCTCGGCGTGCTAATCGCCTACGGTATTTACTACCTAAGGCTGCGTGTGGTGGCTCGGCAAAAGGCAGTGCTCGAAAATGAAGTAGCCATGCGCACCGCCGAACTG
Source organism: uncultured Dehalogenimonas sp. (assembly GCA_964528105.1). GTDB lineage: Bacteria > Chloroflexota > Dehalococcoidia > Dehalococcoidales > Dehalococcoidaceae > Dehalogenimonas. Next base: position 844 of record CAZGRY010000068.1, on the reverse strand, counting down.
AAACTGTTGAACGCCGAACTCGACCGTGAAATCCACCGCCGCGCCGAGTTCAACCGGGCGCTGGTGCACGAGCTCAAGACGCCGCTGACCGCCATGCTGGCTTCCGCGGAGTTGTTTGTCGATGAGTTGAAGGGGGACCCGCGGGAAGAACTAGCCAAGAACATCTACCGCGCGGCGCAGAACCTGGACCGGCGCACCGACGAACTGCTGGACGTGGCCCGCGGTGAGGTCGGCTTGCTCACCATCACTCCCACCTCCGGTGATGTCAGTCCTTTGATCATTTCCATGGCCGATACTCTTAAGGCGGCGGCAGGACGCAAGAAACAACTGCTGAGTGTGGACATCGCCAGCGAACTGCCGGCAGTGTCCTTGGACGAGGACCGCCTGCGGCAAGTGCTTTATAATTACCTGACCAACGCCGTAAAATATACCCCGGAGGGCGGCCGTATCACTCTTAAAGCCTATGCCGGGGACGGGGAACTCCGGGTGGAGGTCACCGATTCCGGCCCGGGCATCGGCGAGGCAGCCCAGAAACGGCTGTTCGAGCCGTACTACCGGGTGCCCCAGAGCGGTGGCGAGCGGCTTTCAGGCCTGGGGCTGGGCTTGGCTCTATCTAAAATGATCGTGACATTGCACGGCGGCCGGGTATGGGTCAAAAGCGCCCCCGGCCAGGGTTCGACTTTCGGGTTGGCGCTGCCGGTAGCCGGATGCCCGGCGCCTAAAGGAGACAGATGAAAGTACTCATGATCGAAGACGACGCCCAGATCGTGGACTCGGTGGCCTGGGCTTTCCGCATGCGCTGGCCTGACGTGGAGTTCCTCTCCACGGACTCCGGAGCGGCAGG
>CAZGRY010000067.1:0-7594 GCA_964528105.1 uncultured Dehalogenimonas sp. | reverse complement strand
CAGCTGAGCTACAGCCCCACGCAGGCGATTATTATAGCATACCGGACAGCGGGAAATTAAGCGCCAATAAAAGGGCGACCCGCGATACGGGTCGCCCTTGAATACTCGATGTCGGACCGGCTATTTAATCTTGGGTTCTTGTCCGGGGTGAAGGACGCGCCACTTGGCCATCAGTTGTTCATGCGACTCGACATGGGCCTCATCCGGTAGGCAGCAGTCTACCGGGCATATCTCGGCGCACTGCTTGGTGGTGAATGAACCGACGCACTCGGTGCACTTGGCGGGATCGATGATGTAAATAGTCTCGCCCTCGGTGATGGCGGCGTTGGGACACTCCGGCTCGCAGGCCCCGCAGCTGATGCATTCATCGGTGATCTTGAAAGCCATGTTGTACTTAATCCTCCCCGAATTGGTTTCCCCATTATAACGAATAACTAACCTGAGGTAAACCGCCCTAGCCTGCCACCTTAGCCCGGACCGCGCTGGCGATGAACGGCGGCACCAGGTCGGCGAAGTCGCCGCCCAGGCGGGCAACTTCCTTCAAAATGCTCGATGACAGGAACTGATACTCGGGGCTGGCCAGCAGACAGACCAGCTCTACTTCCGGCGCCAATTTACGATTGATCATAGCCATATCAAATTCGAACTCAAAGTCATTGTTGACCCTGAGGCCGCGGACCACGGTGTCCACCTTCTCTCGGCGGGCAAACTCCACCATCAGCCCGCTGAAAGCCTTGACCTCGACGTTCGGAAAGTCCCTGACCGTCTCACAACCCAAGGCTACCCTTTCCTCAGTGGTGAACATCAGGTTCTTTTCCGGAGTATCGTAAACGCCGACGATGACCCTGTCGAATAGCTTCGCCGAGCGGCGGATAATGTCGATATGCCCGTAGGTAAAAGGGTCGAATGAGCCGGGGTATAACGCGGTTTTCACGATGCAGCCTCCTTACGATAGATAGCGATGACGCTGTCGCCGTGGCGCCTCTCCTTTACCAGCTTGAGCTCGCCATAAGCGTCGTCGAGCGTCACCCGCGGCGAGTGGGTGATGACCAGCCAGGTTTTTTGCCCGACGAGTTTCGTCGAGGCCAGTTTGCCTAAAAATTCGCCGATGTCCTCGCGGCGATACGGCGGGTCCATCAGGACGATATCATATTCTTTATCGAGGTAACCGATGGCCCGCTCCACCGGGACACAATGCACCTTGGCCAGGTCGCCGACGCCGCATTTTTCCAGGTTATCTTTAATGATGTCGCAACAGAGGCGCTCATGCTCTACGAAATCGACATGCCCGGCGCCGCGGGACAGAGCTTCAATCCCCAGCGAGCCGGAGCCGGAGAAAAGGTCGAGCACTTCGTCCCATTTATCGGTCAGGTTGCCGAGCATGGAAAAGATGGCGCCGCGCACCAGTTCGGTGGCCGGTCGGGTAGCTTTGCGCTCCGGAACCTTGAGCGGCCGCCCTTTGCACTCTCCCGCGATGACTCTGAGATAACCCATAACGACATTTTGAACGAACAGGGCGGCGGCGTCAAACAAACGGCGGACGGTGGTGTCGGATTCGTTGACGGGATGGCGAATGCCCTTTACAATAACAGCGATGAGAAGCGATACCGATACGTTTATCCTCCTCTGGGGTGGTTCCCTATCGCCGACCTCGGCCAAAAGGGTGCTCTACTGGGCGGTGAACCAAGAGGGCGCCCTGTGCGGTGTCATCCTGCCCGGCGCGGTCTGGTCCCGGGTTGAAAAAGGTCTCTCGGAATCGGCCGGGCTCAACGCACCCTACCTCAGCGTCGCCGTTGCCGGCATCTCGACGCCGAACCCGGAACTACGCCTGGTCACTCTCGACGCGGATACCCTGTACGACTTCTGCTATTTGAAAAACGGCATCTACCGTTCGCGCCGGACTCCGGAAAAGCTGAAAGTTGACCCCAGCCAATTGATGAGCCACCTCGGTCTGGCGGATCAGCCGCCGCTCGAAACCCTGAAGCGCTTCGGGACGCGGCCGGACAAGGGCGAGTTTTTTACCTTCCTACCCGATAAGTCGCGGGTGGAGCTGTACTATCTGATTGAAGAAGGCGAAACGCCGCCGTCCAAGCTGGGCGTGCAGGTGCTCTGGGGCATCAAGGGCTTCGTGCTGCCGACTGTAGCCCAGGGCAGCGGCCACCAGCCAGCCCGGGCGGAGAAAGCCATGCTCGAGCGCTCGGCGGTCAAACCTCCGCCGTTGTGGCTGCGCAATGTGCTGCAATTGCTCAAGAGGGGTCGTCGCCGGCCCACCCGGACCCGGAAACCAAATGCTTAGTCGTTACGCCATAGCCGCAAGACTTTTCCACCTCGACCGCAATGATATCCTTCCCATCTTGATATGCGGTCTTATATCTTTAGTCCCTTAATCAGTGACGTAAATAAACAAAATCCCCGCGGTTGCTAAACTGTCATTTTTGGTTCACGTGTTGAAAGCTGTGCCTTCGCGTTCGATGAGTGCACGCCTATTTACACGAAGCGCGTCTTGGTGTTATCATTAACGGCGTAGGACTAGTACTTCTGATATATATTCTCGATATTTCCTTCGAGTCCCAGTTATAGTCCAAGGGATGATCAATGTCCCAAGAAGTAATAACGTCGAGTCAAGTTAAAGGAGGAAGCATGAAGTCCCAAGTCAGTAGGAGGGACTTCCTCAAGGCCAGCGGCGGAGTCGCCGGACTTTTCGCCACAGCCGGGCTCTTCCGGGGACCGCTGGGTGTCGAGTCAGCGCTACCGGTAGATGACCGCCCCCGCTGGACCAAGGAAACCTACACTATTTGCCCCTACGATGCCTCTGGCTGCGGTTTCATCTGTTACACGGATGACGCCGGACGCCTAGTCAACATCGAGGGCGACCCGGACCATCCGGTAAATCTAGGTGGAGCCTGCAGCAAGGGCGCCTCCATCTCCCAGATCCATAACAACCCGCGCCGGCTGCAGAAGGTGCTGTACCGCAAACCGAACGGCACCGATTGGGAAGAAAAGGATTGGGATTTCGCCGTCACCGAGATTGCCAAGCGCATCAAGGCCACCCGTGACGCCAACTGGATCGAGAACAACGCCCGGGGCCGCGTAGTTCGCCGCACTGAGGCCATCGCCCACATCGGCGCCGCCGCCCTGGACAACGAAGAGTGCTATCTTTTATGTAAAGCGTTGAGGGCTATGGGCCTGGTGTATATAGAACACCAGGCGCGTCTCTGACATTCCTCCACTGTCGCCAGTTTGGCGGAATCGTTTGGACGCGGCGCAATGACCAACCACTGGACGGACATCGCCAATGCCGATGCCATCCTGGTAATCGGCGCCAACCCGGCCGAGAACCACCCGGCCTCCTTCAAGCACATCGAGCGCGCGTTAGACCTCGGCAAAAAGCTTATAGTTGTCGATCCGCGCTTCAACCGCTCGGCGGCCAAGGCCGACATCTACGCCCCGATGCGCTCCGGCGGCGACATCGCCTTCATCGGCGGCCTAATCAAGTATGTCATCGACGATATCGAAAAGAACCCGGCCAACTACAACCTGACCTACATCAGCGAATACACCAACGCCGCCTACCTCCTGAACCCCAACTTCAAGGGCCCGGCCGATCTGAACGGTCTGTTCTCCGGCTACAACGAGGCCACCCGCAGCTACAACAAGGCTGACTGGACCTACCAGTTCGACGACAAAAACATCCCCTTGAAGGACAAGACGCTGAAAGACCCGAACTGCGTCTTCCAGGTGATGAAGAAGCACTTCGCCCGGTACACCCCGGCCAAGGTCGAGGAGATTTCCGGCATGTCGTTGGCCAAGTTCAACGAGATTGCCCCTATCTTCGCTGCCACCGGCCGAGTCGGTAAAGCCGGCACTATCATGTATGCCATGGGCGCCACCCAGCACACCAACGGAACTCAGATCATTCGCGCCTACGGCATCCTCCAGATGCTCCTGGCCAACATCGGCGTTGCCGGCGGCGGCATCAACGCCCTGCGCGGCGAATCCAACGTACAGGGCTCCACGGACTACGGCATCCTGTTCGGTAATCTAACCGGGTATCTCAAGCAGCCGATCGAAACCGACACCAGCCTGGCCGTTTTCTCCGGCGCCCCCCGCGCCTTCACCGTAGCTACCGAACCGAAATCGCTAAACTGGTGGAAAAACACCCCCAAATACACCACCAGTCTAATGAAGAGTTTTTACGGCGCAGCAGCCACCAAAGACAACGATTTCGGCTTCCATTGGCTGCCAAAGAACGATACCGGAGTCAACTACTCCTGGATCCCGTTGTTCAAGAACATGCACGACGGCAAGATTAAAGGCCTTACTTGTTTTGGCATGAACCCCGCCGTCTGCGGCCCCAACCAGACCCAGACCGTCCAGGGACTGGAAAAGCTGGAGTGGCTGGTTGTGACCGAACTGTGGGAGACCGAAACGGCCAACTTCTGGAAGCGGCCCGGCGCCAACCCGGCCTCGATCGGGACCGAGGTCTTCCTGCTGCCGGCCGCCTGCTCCTACGAGAAAGAAGGCTCGGTGACAAACTCCTCCCGCTGGATGCAGTGGCGCTACAAGGCGGTCGAGCCACCCGGGGACGCCAAGGATGACAACTACATCCTGATCCGCATCATGCAGGAGCTTCGTAAGCTTTACGCTGCCGGCGGCCCCAACGCCGACGCCATCACCAAGCTGGACTGGCCCTATAATCCCGAAGATCCCGAGCTGCCCCGCAAGGTGGCCAAGGAGATCAACGGCTACAACCTGACCACCGGCAAGCTCATGGCCAACTTCGTCGGCCTCCTGGACGACGGCACCACCTCCTGCGGCAACTGGCTTTACAGCGGCAGCTACGTGGAACCGGAAAACCTGGACGCCTACGAGAAGGCTCATCCGGAACTGTTCCCCGCCGGCTATGTCGGCCTCCGTGCCGCCCGGCGCGATATCACCGACACCCACCCGTTGTCCATCCTCGACGCCGCCGGAGCGCCGGTCAAGATCGGTCTCAACACCTACTACGGTTTCGCCTGGCCCTTAAATCGGCGCATCATCTATAACCGCGCCTCGGTGGACCCGGACGGCAAGCCCTGGGACACCGAGCATCCCGTCATCAAGTGGGACGGCGCCAAGTGGCTCGGCGACGTCGCCGACAACGCCGCGGCTCCTCTTTCGGCAGCTGCCGGCGTCCTGCCGTTCATCATGACCCACGAAGGCGTGGGCCGCCTGTGGGGTGCCGGCCTGTCTGACGGCGCGTTCCCGGAGCACTATGAGCCCTGGGAGAGCCCGGTGGCTAATGCCATGAACAATAACCCGCTGGCCCAGTTCGACCCGACTTTCCGCATCTGGGAAGGCGGCCTGGACATCAAGGGCTCCCCGGTGGATTTCCCCATCATCTGCACCACCTTCCGGGTGGTGGAACACTGGCAGGCCGGTGGCCTGTCCCGCAACCTGCCGTGGCTGGTGGAGTTGATGCCCAGCCCCTATGTCGAGATCAGCGAAGCACTGGCCTCCGAAAAGAACATCAAGAATAGCGATTTGGTCAAGGTATCATCCGCCCGCGGCAGCATCGAGCTGGCGGCCATGGTCACCAAGCGCATCAAGCCGTTCACCCTGTCCGGCAAGACCGTCCACCAGGTGGCCATGCCCTGGCACTGGGGCTGGGCCGGTCTGTCTACCGGTCCCTCGGCCAACGTCCTGTCGCCCAACGCCGGCGACGCCAACACCATGATCCCTGAGTCCAAGGCCTTCCTGGTACAGGTCGAGAACACCGGCAGAAAGGCTGACCAGGCAAAGATCACCGGACGCTATAAGCCCATTGAGCCTCTGGTCATCAGGAGGGGGACTTAACTTATGGTTAATGGACTGTTAATCGATACCGTTAAATGCACCGGCTGCCGGGGCTGCCAGAGCGCGTGCAAGCAGTGGAACCTGAACCCGGCAGTGGAGACCACTTTCTCGCCGACGATGACCAATCCGCCGGAGACCAATGCCTACAACTTCGTCCACGTGGAGTTCCACGAGATCGAGGAAAACGGCAATCTCAAATGGATCCCGGTGTCAAAGCGCTGCATGCACTGCAAACATCCGGCGTGCGTCTCGGTCTGTCCGGTGGGCGCCCTTCAAAAAATGGACAACGGCTCGGTCATCTGGGAGGAAGCCCGCTGCATCGGCTGCCGCTACTGCCAGAATGCCTGCCCTTTCGACATCCCCAAGTACACCTGGTTCGATGAGGAAGGCAACAACGATCCATGGCCCAAGATTGCCAAGTGCACCATGTGCTTCGACCGCCAAACCAGCGGCTCCCCCACCAAGGTGCCAGCCTGCGCCAAGACCTGCCCGCCGGAAGCCATCATGTTCGGTGAGCGGGATTCTCTGCTGACCATCGCTAAAAGCCGTATTGAGCGCGCACCTCAGAAGTACTATGATCACGTCTACGGTGAGCACGAGGCCGGGGGCACGGAGGTGATGTTCATCTCGAGCGTCAGCCCCCAGGAGATCGGTTTCCCCATGGTGGAAGAAGAGCCGTATCCGGACTTCACCTGGGAGTTTTTGAGCAAGATCCCGTACGAGATCGGCGCTCTGGGCCTGTTCCTGGTCGGCACTTACGCATTCCGGAGCGCGCGCATGAAGGGCAAGACCACCGGCGAACACGCAGCTTCGGCTAAAGGAGGAAGCCGCTAGGTGAACAACAAGAACGTACCTCTGTTCAGTTTCTGGGGCGTCGTCCAGATCCTCTTGCTCCTCGGCGCTTTAGGCGTCGTCGCCGCCAAGTTGATCTGGGGCTTGGGCGCCACCACCAACCTGTCCGACAACTGGCCCTGGGGCCTGTGGGTCGCTTTCGATGTCGGCGTCTACATCGCCTCCGCCGCCGGCGGCTTCGTCTTGGCAGCCATCGTCTACATCTTCAAGGTCGAGGCCTTCCGCCCCCTGGTCAAGCCCGCCATCCTGATCGCCACCCTGGGCTACACCATCGGCGCCCTGGGCATCGCCGTCGACCTCGGCCGCAGCCCGCTCATCGTCCATCCCTTGTGGATGTGGCAGCCCGGTTCCATCATGTTCGAAGTGGCCTGGTGCGTCATGATGTACCTCACCGTCCTCTATCTGGAATTCTCACCAAACCTCTTCGCCCGCTTCGGTTGGGAGAAGGCCGCCTCCGTCCAGCATGCCCTGGTGGTTCCCCTGGTCATCTTCGGCATCCTTTTGTCCTTCCTCCACCAGTCGTCTTTAGGCGCTCTGTTCCTTATCACCCCGGATCAGCAGCCGCTGTGGCACATGCCGCTCATGGGCTACCTCTTCGTCATCTCCGCCATGTCCCTCGGCCCGTCGGTGCTGACCTTCTTCTCCATCATCATTGCCAAGTCCTGGAAGCTGACTTTAAGGATGGATCTCCTGCCCAAGGTCATGATCATCGCCGCCTGCATCCTGACCTTCTACCTGGGCCTGCGGTTCTTCGACATGGCCCGCTCCGGCAGCTTCTCCGGCTTTGCCCTCGATGAGTTCGGTCTGCTGTTCCTTGCCGCGGTCGGCCTGGGCATGATCGTGCCCACCGTCCTCATCGCCGTGAAAACAGTCCGAGCGTCCCGCTCCGGCCTGATGTGGGCCTCCG
>CAZGRY010000066.1:0-7654 GCA_964528105.1 uncultured Dehalogenimonas sp. | reverse complement strand
TCACCCGCAACGAAGTCCGCTGCACCGATTGCGGCGCCTGTGTCACCGTCTGCCCGGCCCAGTCGTTCACCGTCGACTCCGTCACCCGAGAAGTCACTTTTGACGAGGAAAAGTGCATGGTATGCGGTATGTGCATCCTCTCCTGCCCGTCACGCTCGATGGAGCTGCACTTTTAACCTCTTTTGTAACTCTGAGCGAAGTGAAGAATCTCCGTGATTTACCAGCCGCGCACTTACCGCAAATGGCATGACAGTCCTGATCTCGTCTCCTTCACCGTCAGCGTCAAGGAGACAAATCTGTTCGTCAGTGCAAAGATCGACCTCGAACGTAAAACACACCGGCTGGTGCTCAAATACCGCGCCATCCTTGAGAGGTACATCGCCGGGCACCCGGACTTCCTGACCTCGCTCAAGCCCGTCGACGTCGAGCCTGAAGCACCGATGATCGTCCGCGACATGGCCGAAGCCACTCGCAAAGCAGGCGTCGGACCCATGGCTGCGGTTGCTGGTGCCGTGGCACAATTCATCGGCGAGGAGTTGGCTGAATACTCGCCTGATATCATTATCGAAAACGGCGGCGATATCTACATCAGGACGACGCGTGACCGGGTCATCGGTGTCTATGCCGGTGACTCGCCTCTCTCAGGCAGGCTCGGCATCGAGTTATCGCCACAGGAGACACCATGCGGTATCTGCACATCATCCGGCACAGTGGGACATTCGTTGTCATTCGGTAAGGCCGACGCAGTGACCATCATCTCGCCTTCAGCCACCCTTGCCGACGCAGTTGCCACCGCCTGCGGTAACGTTATTCAAACCGCCGGAGACATCGAAAAAGGGTTGGCAGTCGCTGCAAAAACCGGGGGGGTTACCGGCGCCGTTATAATCGTCAGCGACCGCGTGGGCGCATGGGGCAACGTCCGCTTGAAACGTTTGTAGATCGGGTTTTCCCAAAAGAGTACTGCCGGGCTAAGGTTTCTTGATCGCGTAATCGTGGGTATGTGGCGTCGCCCCGGTCCGGGTGCTGGTCTTATTCACCGCCTGGCCGTTCTTGATCGCTTCGTAATCGGCTTTCGACAGACTCAATTCATGGATGTGCTGGAAGACATCCGTCGTTGGAATGGTCTTTTGGTTCGGTGGGTTATCAAGATCGGCCCCGAAAATCGTAATTGCGTGACTGTGACTGGTACCATCGGGTAGGGAGGTAACCGAAAAATCGGCGCTGTTAACAACGCTATTACCGCCGCAACCCGCCAACAAAGTCACCAGGGCTCCTGAGCCTGCGATCATACCCGCGGCTCCAATCGAGAACTTAAGCGCCTTGCCAACGAAACTTCGCCGACTTATCTCGTTTGTCTCTGCCATTAGCAAAAAGTCTTTGGTCATACTCATCCTCCTTAACATTTGGAACCAGGCAGCGTCTGAATTTCAGTTCGAATCTTAACGGCTGAACTTAAAGCGTTCAATACGTAGTTGTACGCGAACAATACACTTTGGGCACTTAAAATTTGCCAGTTCAATTAATTTAGGCGATAGTACTATCCCATACCCCGTAACCTGCCATAACACAAGAAATATCGCCGCTATTCGGTCCAACATGCAGTCTGGACTAGTACGAATAACCCATTTACGACAAAGATTTAAAGCGGTAAAGTATACCCGAATATAGCCAGGCAGGGTGTGTAAAATGTCTCTTTCACTTAAAGGAACCAAATACTACCGAACCGCTGAGGTCTGTGAATTAGCCGGCATCAGCCGCACTACCCTCTTCCGTTGGTTGAAGAACGATCTATTAGGCGCCGCTGTAGCCCGTGACCGCCGCGGTTGGCGTCTCTTCACGGAATCCGAAGCAAACCTTCTTAAAGCCGAAGCGAACCGGGTAGACAGCATTAGCGAATAGCCGGAAGACTGGAGAATTCCTTGTCACAGATAGATGAATGGTTGAAGTTACTTGTAGATCTTGGCGGCTCCGATCTGCATTTGCGGGTACCTAGCCCTCCGGTCGTGCGTGTCGATGGTGAACTAAAAGTTCAGGATGCTTTTCCGCCGTTGAAAACCCCGGATCTCGAGTTCATTCTCGACGAGATCACCAAACCGGAACAGAAAGAAACCTTCCTCCGGGAAAAGGAACTTGATTTCGCTTACAGCGTCCCCGGTCTAGCGCGTTTCCGTGTTAGCGTGATGCGGCAGCGAGGCACGCTGTCTATGGCGTTTCGACAGGTGCCATTCCAAATCCTTTCGATGGAAAAGCTGGGTGTCCCCCTGATCTGTAAAGACCTGATCATGAAACCCCGCGGCATGATCCTGATTTGTGGACCCACTGGCTCGGGCAAATCGACCACCATGGCCGCCATGGTCGACTATTTGAACCAGAACGCATCGCGAAATGTCATTACCATTGAAGATCCTATCGAATACCTGCATACCAATAAGAAGTGCCTTATCGCCCAACGCGACCTTGGCGACGACACCAAAGCGTTCTCTATTGCTCTAAAACACGCTCTCCGCCATGACCCCGATGTGATCATCGTGGGTGAAATGCGTGACCTGGAGACCATCTCCACCGCCATCGCCGCCGCTGAAACCGGCCACCTTGTTATCGGCACCCTGCACACTACCGATGCCGCCCAGACCGTCGATCGCGTCATCGACATCTTCCCGCCCGGTCAGCAGCAGCAGATCCGCTTGCAATTCAGCCAGGTGATTGAAGCCGTTTTGGTGCAAACCCTTGTACCTCGGCTGAATGCCAAAGGCCGCGTCCCTGCGTTTGAGGTAATGACCGCCACGCCTGCCGTCCGGAACCTGATCCGCGAGCAGAAAACTCACGAGATCACCAACGTTATCCAGTTGTCCGGCAAAGACGGCATGCAGACCCTGGACCAATCCTTGGCCGACCTGCTGCGCAAGAACCTCATCTCTAAAGAAGAGGCCTTGCTTAAGAGCAGCCACCCGGAAAAGCTCCAGAAGCTGCTGCAGTACCAGGCTACCGCCGGAATCAGGTAATTCTCAGACGCCGCTGATTGCCTTAGGCCCTCAGCCGCCTTATAATGGCGGCTATGGGACATGTCGATCATAAAGCCGAAGCGCCAAAGTTCGTCACCTGCGCCGTAATCACTATTTCCGATTCCCGAACCGAGGACACCGACGAATCCGGTCGCTACATTACATCAGCCCTCAAGGAAAACGGGCATACCGTTAGCCGCTACCGCCTGCTCAAAAATGATACCGCGAGTATTAAAAACACAATTGCCGAGTTCATCGCCGATGGCGCCCTGCAGGTCATTGTCACGAGCGGCGGCACCGGCCTTTCCCGCCGCGACATTACGGTTGAAACGGTTGAGCCGCTCCTCGATAAGCAGATGCCCGGATTCGGCGAACTTTTTCGCCTGCTGACCTGGGAATCAATCGGTACTCCGTCGATCATGAGCCGGGCTCTAGGCGGGGTAAAAAACGGCAAAGTCATCCTTTGCCTCCCAGGTTCGTTGAACGCGGTGAAACTGGCTGTTGAGAAAATCATCCTGCCGGAAATCGGCCACCTGGCGCGGGAGGCCGGCCGATGAAGCCCTTCGGCCATCTTCTCGATTTCGATACCGCCCTTGCGACGGTGCTGGGTGCTGTTGCCCCGAACGACAGAACAGAAAGCATCAGTCTCGACAACATGCTCGGGCGGGTTCTAGCCGAAGATGTCCGAGCAACCATGTCCATTCCCCCCTTCGCCCGGGCCGCCATGGATGGTTACGCCGTCGTCGCAGAGGATACCTTCGGCGCTGGGCGGCGCAACCCGAAAAGCATAACCATCACCGGTCAAATTTACGCCGGTGACTCCCCGTCGGCAGCGTTGCAGAAAGGGCAGGCCTTCCAGATTGCTACAGGCGCGCCGATGCCACAGGGCGCCGACTCCGTGGTGATGGTCGAAGAGACCGAGCGCAATGGCGATGAGGTCAAGATTTTCAAGGCAGTCTACCCGGGCGCCAACATCGGACAGATCGGCGAAGATATAAAGCAGGGCGAAATAATACTCCGACGAGGGACAGTTTTTGACGCCGGGAAGATCGGCGTTTTAGCCTCCCAGGGCTTAAACGGAGCTCAAGTTCTTACCAAACCACGCATTGCGGTCATGCCCACCGGGGAGGAAATCGCCGAGGCCGGACAGGCTCTGCGGCCTGGCCAGATTTATGACATCAACTCACACACCCTAGCGGCCGTCGTCCGTCAGAGCGGCGGGGAGCCAGTGAAAATGCCCATCGCCGAGGATAAGCCGGAAAAATTACGCGCCGCGATAGAGAGCGCCCTGGAAAATGACATGGTGGTCATCTCCGGTGGTTCGTCGGTGGGGGAACGCGACCTGATGTTCAGCATCCTTGAAGAACTGGGGAAGGTTCTTTTTCACGGAATTCAGGTCAAGCCGGGCAAGCCCACCATGTTTGCCGTCGTCCGCGGCAAGCCGGTTTTGGGTATGCCGGGTTATCCCACTTCATGCCTGATCAACGCCCATATTCTGCTGCAACCGGCGGTCAGGAAGATGGCTCACCTGCCGGTACAAGGCGCGAAGCCGGTCGAGGCGACTCTGGCGCAGAGCGTGCCCGGGAGTGTGGGCCGCCGGCAGTTTTTACCGGTGAAGTTGGTTGAAGGACAGGCCGTGCCTCTGTTCAAGGAATCCGGAGCCATTACCGCCACCGCAGAGGCTGACGGCTACCTAGATATCGCCCCTAACGTCGATATCCTCGAAAAAGGCGAGACGGTCAAGGTTTATCACTTCAGCTCTTAATGACCTCGATCGAATCTCCAGCCACTACATCCCCGCCCTCGATAATCCGGGCAAAGACGCCCTCCAGAGGCATGACGCACATTCCCACTTGCCGGTAGATCTGGCAGTGATGATGGCACTCCTTGCCGATCTGAGTGATTTCCAACCTCACCCCGCGGCTGGTCGTAAGGCGCGTGCCGATCGGCAGGGTCATGAGTTCTATGCCTTCGGTAGTGATATTTTCAGCAAAATCCCCGGGTGTAAGAGTGAGCCCTTTGGCCCGCATTTTATCGATGCTGGAATTGTCCAGCAGGCTTAGTTGGCGGTGAGATCCCTGGGCGGCGTGGGCGTCGCCTTTTAACCCATAGTCAGTTTCCAGGACGCCGCAGCCGATATCTTTCTTCTTAATGCCCTTTTTTAAACTGGTGCACACAGCAATAATCTTAGCCATTGGTTCTCCTGTACTCGCCGCTCTTGCCACCTTCTTTTAATTCAAGGTAGACCTGTTCGATGGTCATGCCCGTATCCACCGCTTTACACATATCATAAACCGTTAACGCGGCGACGCTGGCCGCAGTGAGGGCTTCCATCTCAACTCCGGTTGGTCCTGCGCATTTGACCTCGGCAGTAATCTTTAAACCATTATCGTCGACGAATTCAAACCCGACACTTGCGCCGGAGATCGCCAACGGGTGGCACAGTGGAATGAGTTCCGGCGTCCTCTTGGCTGCCATGATCCCGGCGATCCTGGCTGTAGCAAGGACATCGCCTTTTTTAACTTCCATTTTCCGGATCAACTCGAGAGTTATCGGTTTCATCCGGATATGCGCTATAGCGACGGCGCGGCGTTGGGTGACCGCTTTATCGGTTACGTCAACCATCCTGGCCTGGCCATGTTCATCAACATGGGAGAGTTCCATAAGCCTAACCCCCGATCTGGCGCATCTGCCTGCCGCCGACACCGGCTTCTTCAAGATAATGGCGTTCCGGTTTAGCCATTATCGCCCGCCGCAGCAGGTCTTTCAAATCCTCGGTGCCGGCTCCACTGCGCAACGCCGCTTTGATATCGATCTCAAGATCGTTCAGCAAGCATGGCCTGAGCTTCCCGTCGGCGGTGAGTCTCAACCTGTTGCAATGCCCGCAGAAACGATGGCTTACTGGGCGGATGAATCCAACCGTGCCTTGGCCGGATCCGAAGCTGAAGTAATTTGCTGGACCAGCGCCGTTAACGCAGCAGGGCCATAGATCCCCTAAAGCCGATTCAATTCTATCTTTGATCTCAGCCACGGTTAGAATCGGCTCTCCAAGACTCCCTCCGAATGGCATATGCTCAATAAAGCGCACATGCCAGCCTTTATCTCTAGCCTTGAGGCCAAATTCGATAACCTCGTCATCATTGACGCCGGGCATGACCACCATATTGATCTTGACCGGTGAAAGTCCCGCTCGGTGGGAAGCAGCGATGCCGTCAAGAACAGCATCGAGTTTATCACCGCATGTTATCGAAGCGAAGCGTTCCGGCCGCAGCGAATCCAGGCTGATGTTGATCCTCTTGAGTCCCGCCGCTTTCAGCTTTTCGGCTTGGTCTTTTAATAAAGTACCGTTGGTGGTAAGCGAGATATCTTCGATGCCCGGAACTGCTGTAAGTAATTCGATCAAATTTGATACGTAGGGCCGAACCAGTGGTTCACCGCCGGTCAACCGTACGTGGCTGACCCCCAGCTCCGCCGCTACCCTTGTGACCCGCTCGATCTCCTCGTAGGATAGGATATCCTGGTGGCGCAGGTGTGGTATCTCACCGTCAGAGCAATAAGTGCATCTTAAATTGCAACGGTCGGTCACTGAAATCCGCAGGTAGTTAACCCGGCGATTGAAAGCGTCGTACGTGCCGGTAATACAGTTGGCTTCGGTCATAGAATAAAACAGCCTCCAACAAGGAGGCGCGGATATGCCGTTTCCGCCCTCCTTTCCAAACATGGGAGGCGCCGCCGTTTCCAGCGACACCCTGACCGGCCGTTTGCCGTGGGTTTTACCTTTAGGACAGGACGGCTCGAAGGGACTACTTATGTCATTCTATCACCTGGTACTAGTACCGGGCAAATTGCGTTATGAATACCCCGTCATGCGTTGCCAAATGGTTGATTCTTTTTGCCTCATGGAACTGACTTATTGAGTGGTTTTTCAACACATAGTACCTTCAATAATGGGAATATATAGCGCGCGGTACCCCTACGGCACGAAGCCTCTCACGACTGTTTGGTGTGATAATATTACAAAGCCAGCCTACAGCGATCAGCCCTCCGAAGATCAGCCGAAGCGTGCAAATAAGGTTCTTGCATTAACATGGTAAGCGTTTCGCGTGTCGGTACGGGAACTCCTTGCCTCCAGCCGAAATACCTTGTATTCTTAAAGCGTTCAAACTGACCATGGCACCACGCGATGCTCCGGCAAATCGATTGGTGGAGCCGCAACGTAATTCTTGTCAGGGGTGCCCGGATACGCTATACTGTCCTAATACTTTAGTCTTAGTACCGTCTCCCGGAGGCTGAAAACCTATGCTCACCGATTTCGGCTATATCGGGCTTTTCCTTATTGCCGCCGCGGCGTTTATCATCGTGACGCTGGGAATCCCTGCGGTCCTCTCCCGGCTGACGCGAATCGTCCCTAAAAAGCCCTCCAAGGTCAAGCAGGAAACCTACGAGTGCGGCATGGAAACGACCGGCCGCAGTTGGGTGCAGTTCAACTTCCGCTTTTATACTTACGCCCTGATGCTTATCGTGTTTGATGTGCTGGCCGTGTTCCTCTACCCCTGGGCAGCCAGCCTGGGAGAACTCGGCGCGGCCGGCTTCTTCATTGTTGTTTTCTTCCTGCTCATCGTAACTGTGGGCTACATCTATGCATGGAAGAA
>CAZGRY010000065.1:0-7735 GCA_964528105.1 uncultured Dehalogenimonas sp. | reverse complement strand
AATATCGATTCGACGTTCAACCGCCGCCCGCCCCAATCGTGTTTCCGATATTCGTTCCGGTAAAAATACCTTTTCTAGGATAGAATCAAAAACAATTCACGGATTGAACGATCGCCCAATGAGTGTCATAATAGGACGATTTGGAAGGCAATAAGAACACATGAAGATACTGGCCATTGGCGATATCATCGGCAAACCGGGGCGGCGGGCGGTCAAGGAAATCCTGCCGGCTTTGAAGCTCGGCCTGGGCATCGACTTCGTCATCGCCAACGGCGAGAACGCAGCGGGCGGCAAGGGACTGACCCCAGACACCGCCGAAGAGATCTTCTTCTGCGGCGTTGATGTCATCACCACGGGCAATCACATCTGGGCGCAGCCGGAGATTTTCCCCATGCTGGAGGGGAGCGAGCCGGTGCTGCGGCCGCTAAACTACCCGCCGGGCGTGACGGGCAAGGGCTTCGTTATGGTCAAAGACGTACTGGTGGTCAGCCTGATGGGGCGAACGTTCATCAACACCATCGACTGCCCTTTCCGCGCTATGGACGCGCTGCTGGCAAGCCTCGATAAGAAGCCTAACCACATCGTCGTCGATTTCCACGCCGAAGCTACCTCGGAGAAGCAAGCTATGGGCTGGTATCTGGACGGCCGGGTCTCGGCGGTGGTCGGCACCCATACCCATGTCGGCACGGTGGACGCCCGGGTCTTGCCTCGCGGCACCGCCTGTGTCTCCGACATCGGCATGGTCGGGCCGTGGCAGTCGATCATCGGCGACGACAAGGATGAAGTCCTAAGCCGTTTCCTCACCGGATTGCACCAGCGCCTGTCGGTGGCCCGCGGCAGCCGCATCACCTTCAATTCGGTCCTTATCACCACCGACTCGACGGGCAAGGCCATCGCCATGGAACGCATCGACCGGGAGGCGGCTATCTAATGGTCAGCCGAGTCGATCTCCACCTTCATTCCACGGCCTCCGACGGCGTGCTGACCCCGACCCAGGTGGTGCGCAAGGCCGCTAATCTTAATTTGAAATACATTGCCCTGACCGACCACGATTCCATTGACGGCCTGGCGGAGGCATTTGCCGAGGCTGAAAAACACCCCGGCCTGACCCTGATTCCTGGCGTGGAAGTGTCCACCGACGTAGCTGCCGGCGACGTCCATATCCTGGGTTATTACATCGACTGGCAGGACGCCGAACTGCGCCGCCGCCTGACCATCATGCGCGCCTCCCGTTTGGACCGCGGCCAGGCCATTGTCGAGCGGCTGGGCGAGTTGGGCATGCCCCTCGAATGGGAGCGGGTCCAGGAAATCGCCGGCGACGCCGTCATCGGGCGGCCACATATCGCCCAGGCGATGCTCGAAAAGGGTTACATCAGCTACCTCGGCGAGGCCTTCGACAAGTACATTTCTCGCGGCGGGCCGGGCTACGTAGAGCGCATCAAGCTAGCCCCGGCTGAGGCAGTGGCGCTCATCCGGGCCGCGGGCGGCGTGGCGGTCATGGCTCACCCGCTGACCCTGCCCAACGTCGAGACGCTCATCGAGGAACTCATCCCCGCCGGTCTCGCCGGCATCGAAGTTCATTACGCCAGCTTCAAGGATTGGGAGATCGATACGCTGAAGCGCCTGGCAGACAAGCTGGGTCTGGTGGCTACCGGCGGCACCGACTACCACGGCCTGGACCCGGTCACCGAGACGATGATCGGCGGCCAACCGGTGCCGATGTCGGCGGTCGAGGGGCTCATCGCCCGGCGCGAGAAGCACTAGGATTTCGGAGAGAGTATGGTTTTCCTTCTTGCCATAGCCGCGTACCTTGTCGGCAGCATCCCTGTCGCCTACTTGGTAGCCAAGTGGACGCGCGGCGTCGACCTGCGGAAGCACGGTTCCGGCAACGTCGGCTCCTCCAACGTTTTGGCCGCCACCTCCAAGCGCTGGGCTTTCCCGGTGATGGTGTTCGACACCGGTAAAGGCCTCCTAGCGGTACTAGCAGCCAGAGCATTCGACCTCGGCATAGAAGCACAATTCGCCGTCGGCCTGGCGGCGGTCGCTGGTCATAACTGGCCGATATTCCTGGGCTTTCGCGGCGGCCGGGGCATCCTAACCACCCTGGGAGTCATCCTGGCTTTCTCGCCGTTGCTGGGACTCTTCGCGGCGGTCATCTCGTTTGCCTTCGCCCCGATTAAGCGACTGTCGCTGGGTGTGTTTATTGGCCTGTTTCTCCTGCCGGTGCTGGCCTATTATTTCCCCGAATTTCTCGGCATCGACGAACCGGGGCTGGTGGCCGCCGGCCTGGGCGCGCTGACCGTCCTGGCCTATCTCAGGAGGTTGATGGCCGGGAGCCGTAGCGAACTGGCGGCTGACCTTTCGACCGGCGAATTGCTGCTAAATCGCCTGCTGTTCGACCGCGACATCCGCGACCGGAAGATGTGGCTGTCAAGATCCGAAAACACAGGAAAAGCATTCAGCTAATATCAATTTCAGAGGAAAAGATGCGTGAGGTTGCGGTCATCGGGGTGGGGCAGACCAAGTTTTCAGGGGCCCAGGACAAGAGCCTGTCCGAGCTTTTCGCCGAGGCTGCCTTCGATGCCCTGACTGACGCCGGCCTGCAGGCACGGGACGCCCAGGCCCTGTTCATCGGTAACGCGCTGGGTGATTTCTCTGAGGGCCAGGGCATGACGCCTGCCTTCATTGCCGACTATATCGGAGCCCGGAACGTCCCGGCCAACCGCTACGACGGCGCCTGCGCCTCAGCCTCGATGGCCGTCCGCGACGCCTTTCTCCTCGTCGCTTCCGGTGTCTACGATGTCGTCATCGCCGGGGGTGTAGAGCGCGCCGCGTCCCTGGGCACACCGCTGGCCACCCGCACCTTCGCCATGTTCTCCGACTCGCGCTACGAGTTCCCCGCCGGCATGACCTTCCCCGGCGTGTTCGCTTTACTGGCCCACCGCTATGCCGCCCGCTACGGGCTGCCCATCGAAAAGCTCAAGGAGCAGATGGCCCAGGTCTCGGTGCAGTCGTACAAACGCGGCCTGGTCAACCCGAAGGCGCACCTGCGTAAGGCGGTCACCATTGCCGATGTGCTGAAAAGTTTCACCGTGGCCTCGCCGATCCAGCTCCACGACTGCTGCCCGTTCTCCGACGGCGCGGCGGCGCTGGTCATAGTATCAGAGGACAAGGCCAAAATGCTGTCGCAGAAGCCGGTCTATATCGCCGGCGCGGGACAGGCATCGTCCGGGCCGCTGGCTTCCCAAGGCGAATACCTGCCGCGGCTCAAAGCCCGCGAACTGGCCGCTAAGCAGGCCTACGCCATGGCCGGCGTCACCCCGTCCGATATCGATGTTTGTGAGCTGCACGACTGCTTCTCCATCGCCAGCATCATCGCCGCCGAGGGTCTGGGATTCTTCGAACACGGCAAGGCCGGCGAGGCGTGGCTGAAAGGCGAAGCGGACATCGGCGGCAAAGTGGCCATCAACCCCTCCGGCGGCCTTAAAAGCAAGGGCCATCCCATCGGCGCCACCGGCGCGGCGCAGGTCTATGAGATTGTCCGACAGTTACGGGGCGAGGTGGAGCCGGAGCGGCAGGTGCCGGACGCCCGAATCGGCATGACCGACACCTTAGGTGGCGACGGCGGCACCATGGTCAGCATGATCCTGAAGCGAGGCTGGTAATGGCTATCAAATTATCATTTAAGGAATACGACGCTGCGCTACGCGATGGCCGGTTGATGGGCCTGAAATGCGCTTGCGGGACCGTCATCTGTCCGCCACGGGGCGCCTGCCCGGATTGCGGCAGCCCCGAAATCGAGGCTGTCCAGCTTTCAGGCCAAGGCAAGATCGCCAGCTTCACCACCCTGTTCGTGGCGGCTGAGGGACGGGAAAAAGAACTGCCCTATGCCCTGGCGCTGGTTGCCCTCGACGAAGGACCTTATCTCATCGGGCGGATCGACACTAACTGCCCGGACAAACTGGATATGAGCGTCATCGGCAAGACGGTTACCACGGGCCACGGCGTTTTCGGTGGGGACAAGTACTCTGCCGGCGACGCGGCGTATCCCTTGTTTAAGATTGTCGAATAACCCGAGGCGGTTACGCTGCGTTTCACCCACCCTACTGACTGACTAAACCATTGCATGGTTCGACAAGCTCACCACGAACGGGGGAGGCTAGTCGGCCCGATACTCGACAGAGCTCTCCGGAGATTCCCAGACCGTCACCGATTCTAGTTTGGCGCCGGCGATTTCCGGTTTGAGTTCATCGTAAATGGCGTGGGCGATATTCTCCGCCGAGGGATTGATGGCATCGAACGGCGGGATGTCATTCAGAAGCGTGTGATCGAAACGGGAGAGAAGCGGCTTCAGCAGCGCCTTGATATCGCCGAAGTCGTAGGCCAAACCGATGTCATTAAGCGCCGCGGCCGACAGTTTCACCGCCACCTTGTAGCGGTGTCCGTGCAGGTTCTCGCACTTGCCCTGGTAGCCGCGTAGGAAGTGGGCGGCGTCAAAATGGCTTTCTACATTGATGTAATACACTTCGTTTCCTCGCTTAATCGGGGTAATCGGCGACGTAGCGGGCGATCCTTCAACCGAAGAACCGGTCGCCCCTGCAGGAACGTGGTACCTTTCGACGCCAGTGGTCGTTTCCAAAGCTGACAGCATCTCGGCGACGGTCTTCCCTGTGACTGGGTGCTTTAACTTCGGCGCCAGGTCGTTTAACGGCACAAGAACGAAAGCCCGCAGTGGCAGGCGGGGGTGGGGAATGATCAAAGAATCGGACGTCAGTACGATGTCGCTATAGAAGAGGATGTCTATATCGATTTGCCGGGGCGCGTCCGAGCTTGCTGCGCCGCGGCCGAGTTCCTGCTCTATCCCCTTGAGGAATTGAAGCAGTTCGAGATGTGGCAAATCTGTCTGCGCCTCGATTACCATATTAAGAAATTTCGGCTGGTCAGGGACACCGAATGGTTCAGTCTGGTACACCGGCGAGCGGCGGAGCACCTGCACACGCCGTCCGACGAGATCAATCGCTTTACCGAGGTTTTGTTCTCGGTCACCGAGATTGGAACCCAGACCCATATAGATCGTCATCGGCTGGGTTTCAGACATTGAAACCCCTGGCGACGGCGTCGGCCATCCGGGCGGCTTGGGCATTTTCCTTGACGTCGTGGACGCGGACGATATCGGCGCTGTTCACGATGCCGATGGCAGTGGTAGCGACTGTGCCGAACAACCGCTCGCTCGTCGAGACGTCGCCCAATACCTTGCCGATGGTCGATTTTCTTGAAGTGCCGAGGAGTATCGGCTTGCCCAGGATTTTGAGTTCGCCGAGGCGCCGCAGCAGCTCCAGGTTCTGCTCAACCGTCTTGCCGAAGCCGAAGCCAGGATCGATGATGATGTTTTCCGGCGGCACACCAGCCGCCTCGGCCTGGGCGATAGCCCGCCGCAGGTCCGCGATAACGGCGGGCACGATGTCTGAAACCGGAGCATCGCGCTGGGAGCTGGAAAGCACGATCGGGAGGCGGTGCCTGGCGGCCACTGTCGCGAGTCCCGGGTCGCGCTTCAGGCCCCAAACATCGTTCAGGAGGTTGGCCCCCGCCCTGACCGCGGCCACGGCGACCTCAGATTTGTAGGTGTCGATGCTAACCGGGACATCGATCTCGGCTTTAAGGCGCTTGATGACCGGGACGACCCGGGCGATCTCCTCAGCCGCCGAAACCTCCGGTGCGCCGGGGCGGGTAGATTCGCCGCCGACATCGATGATATCGGCGCCCTCGGCGACCATCCGGCTGGCCTGCGCCACGGCGGCTTCGTCGTTAATGCCAAGGCCGTCGCCGGAGAAGGAATCGGGCGTCACGTTCAGAATGCCCATGACGAAGGTGCGTTCGCCCCAGCGGAAGATGCGGTTTCCGATGCGGGTAGGGATCAATGATGAATTCGTATTATGCATTGTTCTACTATCATAGCGTCGAGTATAGGGAGTGACAAGCCATCTCGCCTCGTATTCCAAGGTGTATAGTCTCGACGGTGTTAGCACTCGACGTAATAGTTTGCTAATTTCTAAGATGTTATGTCTACTGACGATTGACAAAGTCCGCGGCGACGGGGTATCATTTATCCGGTAAACAAATATTACCTTATCAACGGAGGTTTAAATGCCCAGAATCGGTCCTATGGAACTCATCATCGTCCTGGTCATTGTCCTGCTCATCTTCGGTGTCGGCAAACTGCCGCAAATCGGCAAATCGCTGGGTGAAGGTCTTAAGTCGTTCAAGCAGGGTGTTTCCGGCGAGGGCGAGGAAGAGAAGAAGACGGAAGAGGCCGTGACTGAGAAGCCCGCCGAGGAAACCAAGGCCGCATCAGGCGAGATTGACGAGCCGGCCAAGGCTAGCGAGGAAGACCTGGCGGCCTTCAAGAAATGGCAGGCGGATCAGGCCAAGGCTAAGACCGAACCCACCAAGGAAGAGCTTTACCCCAAGCCGAAGTCCAAATAGGCATCCGGAACATTAATTAGAAACAAAGTATCTAAGAGGCGTTTTTATGAAGTTCGGCCCTTTAGAAATAGGCATCATCATCCTGATTATCCTGGTCATTACCGGCGCGGCCTTTGTACCGAAACTGGGTAAGAACCTGGGAAAAGGCGTGAAGCAGTTGCGGCAGGCGGTCACTCCCGAGGATAAGACCGGCGGAAACAAAGTCGTCACCAAACTAGAAGACGACGCGGCAGCCCGCGAAGTCAAGCGCCGGTTGGCGGAGCAGAAGAACACCAGGGCCGGTTGAGCATCGTTTTAGATTTTACTCTGAAAGCAAGGTTGGCTAGATGAACTTTTTCGGCATGGGCACCTTCGAGATCATCACGATCCTCGTTGTAGCCACGCTAATATTCGGTCCGAACAAGATCCCGGAGTTCGCCAAGAAGGCGGGCGAATTTCTACGTGGTTTCCGCAAGGTCACCGGCGAGATGACCAAGGAGTTCACCAAGGCCATCGACAGTTCGCCGACAGATAAAACCAAACCCAAGTAAATTACCCTCGAGAAGAAGGACTCACACTAACACATGGCTGACGAAAAACGCTTGCCCATCACCCAGCACTTCACCGAGATGCGGCCGCGATTCCTACGCGCAATCCTGGGTATCGTTGTCGGCACCGTTGTGTCCATGGTTTTTGCTTTTCCGATCATCGAAATTCTCAAAGTGCCGGCCGGTGATTTTGCCACTAAGCTGGTGGCTATTCAGATGCTGGAGATGTTCAGCCTCTATTTCAGGGTGTCCCTGACCGCGGGTTTCATCCTGGCTCTGCCATGGGTGGCTTACCACTTTTTCGCCTTCCTGATGCCTGCCTTTACCCCTAAGGAGAGGCGGTTCATCTTCACCTTTTTCCCGTTTGTCATTCTCATGTTTGTAGCCGGCGTCTTTTTCGCCTATTTTATTGCCATCCCACCGGCCATCCAGTTCCTGTTCGGCTTCGGCAGCGACACCGTTGAAGTCATACCCAGAATTTCCGATTATATCGATGTCGTCCTTAGGCTGCTGGTCGGCGTCGGCCTGGCTTTTGAATTGCCCATCATCCTGACCGGCTTGTCCGCCGTGGGCATAGTCAGTTCCAAGTGGCTGGCCTCCAAACGCAAGATCTGGTTCGTGCTGGCGTTCATCATCGCCGCCTTCATTACACCGACCTTCGACCCGATGAACCAGGCGATCATCGCCGGCCCACTGATCGTACTCTACGAACTCAGCATCTGGCT
>CAZGRY010000064.1:4624-7860 GCA_964528105.1 uncultured Dehalogenimonas sp. | reverse complement strand
AGATCTCCTCGGCAGCAGTCAGCCGGTGGATCTCCGGGTTGGCCGGGTTCTTGAACTGCTGCGGCATGAAATAACCGGGGTTGGCGTCCAAGATCTCCTGGGCGCGCCGGATGGCGCCGTTCATACCCTCGGCGCCTGGGGTGAGGACGAGTTCCGCACCGAGAAAAGCCAGCAATTGCCTGCGCTAGACAGAAAAAGAATCGGGCATGGTCAGGATCAGCCGGTAGCCGCGGGCCGCGGCGGCGAAGGCCAGGGCGATGCCGGTATTGCCGGAGGTCGGCTCGACGATGGTTGTTCCCGGTTTCAATTTGCCGGAGGCCTCGGCGTCGGTGATCATGGCCACGCCGATGCGGTCCTTGACCGAATGCAGTGGGTTGAAAGACTCCACTTTGGCGACAATCTCAGCCCCCGAGCCCACGGTGACTCGGTTCAAACGCACCAGCGGCGTGTTGCCGATGGTCTCGGTGATGTCGGCGGCAATGCCGCGGGTCAGCGCTGGGAAGCTCCTGTGGCGGAAAGACACCCTTTCTTTGGAGTGATTGCCTGGCATAAGATACTCCTCGGGCGGAAGAAGATACATACAGGACTGCCGTCTATTAGTTTATCAGCAAATCATCGAATGAGTATATACCGCCGGGGTCATCCATCCATGATTAGAGACATGTTGGTTAAAGATGTTATCTTAAATCAGGGTATTTGGGAGATTGAATGCCGTGATGGCCGGAATTGTTCCTGAACCGAGATGAATATTGAGTCCGCCGCCCGCCGATCCAGTATCGCTTCTCCTTGATCTTCAAAAAGCAAAGAACCAAAGGGCAAAAATGGAGCCCCTTAAAAGCAGTTTTCTTGTGATCGGGGAACGATTGGTTAGTAGATCGAGGGCAGGACCAGGGGAGGGCTGACGTAGCGGCCGCCCGCCAGGGCTTCTCTGATGGCGTTGACGGTGTGCTCCACGCCGGACTCTTTGAGGACGTAGCCGGAGGCTCCGCTGGCCATGGCCCGGGTGACGTAGGTTTCGTCACCGTGCATTGACAGGATAACCACCTTGGTCAGCCACTTGCGCCGGCGGATTTCTTCGGCCAGTTCAATGCCGGTATGCTTCGGCATGGACAGGTCGGTCACCAGCACATCCGGGCGGGTGCGTTCCAGGAGGCTGAGCGCCTCGGCGCCGTCGCATGCCTCGCCGACGATGTTGAAGTCAGGCTCGTATTCGAGCAGGGCTCGTACGCCCTGCCGGACGATTTTATGGTCGTCAGCCAAAACGATTGTAGTCATATTATGAACACCATAGCTGCCGAACGTTATCATGTAGTCATTATAGGACAGCATAAGACAGGATAGTATCCGTAGTGTTACGTAATTAACAATCCGTAGCTTACTAATTATGCAAACAGTCCTACGTATTTTGGTTGGTAAAAGGCAGGTTAATGGTGATGATTGTGCCTTTGCCCGGGCTCGATTCGATGCCGCAACTACCCCCCAAAAGGGCAGCGCGCTCCCGAATGGCGGACAGGCCGGTGGACTGGCTGGCAGCGGCGGTATCGAAGCCGCGGCCGCGGTCTTCGATATGTAGGGACAGTGTGCTCTCCTGGCTCATCAGACGTACCCACGCCTCCTTAACTCCCGCGTGGCGCATGATGTTGGTCGAGGCTTCCTGGACAATGCGGTATACTGCCGTGCTCAGGTCGGACGAAGGGGCGCTAAAGGAGTTATACTCGAAATGGACTGTTAAGTCGGCCTGAGATTGAAGCTGTTTGAAAAGCCACTCCATGGCCGGCACGAGACCGAGGTCGTCCAGGACACTGGGCCGTAATGATAATGAAAGTCCACGGACTTGTTTGATAATGTCACCGATAAGCCCGCCGGCATCCTTTAAAATCGGCTTCATGTCTTTAGGTGCTAAACGGTCGGCACGGCCGACCATCAATTTCAAGACTGTTAAGCTCTGTCCTGTCTGGTCGTGCAATTCCCGCGCGATGGCCCGCCGCTCTTCTTCCTGGATCGAGAGCAAGCGGCTGGACAGCGACCTGAGCGATTCCTCAGCCCTGACCCGGAACTCCAGTTGTTCCAGGAGCTTGGTGTGAGCCGCGGCCAGTTCGTGGGTGCGTTCCTCCACCCGGCCCTCCAACTCGGCGTTGAGCTGCTGGAGTGCCTGCTCGGCTTTCTTGCGCTCGGTGGTGTCGTGCACGATGCCGAAACCGCCGCGGAGCGAGCCATTCTCATCGAATTCAAGCTCGGCTTTTTCCCGTACCCACTTTACGTTCCCGTTGATCAATATACGATGCTCGATGTCGTAATGCTTTTTCCGCCGTAGCGCTGCCTGCCAATTATTGTCGACATATTGGCGATCGTCCGGATGTACACAAGCCAGGAACCGTTCGTAAGTCATCGTTTGGCCCGGCGGTACCTCGAAAATGCGATACGATTCTTCAGACCAGGTGAGCACGTCGCCCTTGACATCCATTAGCCAGTTGCCGATTCTGGCGACCTCCTGGGCATGCTCCAAGTCTCGCCGGCTCCTCGCGATCTCGTATTCGCCGAGAACGGTCTCGGTGATGTCCCGGTTGGAAGCGCGGCGGCCAAGCGCCTTGCCTTGAGCGTCGAATACAGGTTGACAAACATGACCCAACCAGCGCTCGCTTCCATCCTTGCGGATGATGCGGAAGCGCATCTCACACCTGTCGGCAACGTTGTCTGCCCCAACAAGGTGGGCGGTCAGGCGCTCCCTGTCCGCTGGGTGGATGATGCGGGCAATCAAGGTAGCATCAGCCTCAAACTCAGCCTGGCTGTACCCGGTAATGGCTTCACAGGAGGGTGAGATGTACTGGAAAACCCCTCCTGGTTCACGCCAGTACTCCCAATCATGGGTAAAATCGGCCACGACGCGAAACTTCTGTTCGTTTTGACGGAGGGTTTCCGCCGTCTGTTTCTGGTCGGCGTTAGCCTTGGCCAGCTTGAGGTTGCTGTAGCCCAACTCCGAAACCATGTTGGCGAAACGGATGAAAAAGTCCATCAACACCGCTACTTTCTTGCGGCTGTGGCGCGGCACCCGTTTCAGAGCGTCGAGGTAAGCCCACTTATCGAAACCGAATTCATCCGCCTGGCGGGCGAATAATTCGATATCCGGTTTATCGTCTTCGAAAAAGAACTGGCCGGTGAACACGTTGCCAACGTGCCGGTCGGCGATGTATAGGGGCGTGACGATGTCCCACATGTTATTTTTACATTTGTACGTC
>CAZGRY010000064.1:0-4614 GCA_964528105.1 uncultured Dehalogenimonas sp. | reverse complement strand
GTCTTGAACTCGCCCTTTTTCACGCCGCGGGTTAGGGCCAGGTCGCTTTCAATGCAGTTGGCGCAAGATTTTGGGCTCTTGCGGTGGAATTCGGTGCAGATGTTCTGCCAGCCGGTGCCAACCAGGAGGTTGCCTCTGAGGTCGATGATAGAGAAGCCTACACCGGTCACGGCGTAAAGATCGTCCATCATGCTCTGCACGACCGGCAGATCGAAGATGGCTGCCAGATCCTGTTCAACCAATTTTGTCTCCGGAGAAAGGATGTAATCAAGTTGCAGCCGGAGTTTGGTTTCGCTCTGCTTGAGGGCTTCTTCCACCTTTTTTCGATCGGTGATATCGCGGATTACCGAGAGCAGCAATCGTGCCCCGGCGATTGTGGCACCCCGGGAACTGACCTCCACCGGGAAAGCACCGCCGTCGCGGCGTAGGTGGATGGTCTCGAAAGTTATACCCTTTTCATCTGCTTCGGACATTTGCGCCGGGGCCAGGTCCTGTGTCTCCACGGCTCTCAGGTCCCGGACGTTCATAGAAAGGAGTTCATCCCGGCTATAACCGTAGGCGGCGCCGGCAGCGGCATTAGCCTCGACGATGCGTCCGTCGTGAGCCCTGACCATGAGGATGATGTCTCGGGAATTACTGGATAATAGTTCAAACCGCTGAAGTTCGTTAGCCCGTTCCTCAAAGCGTTCCTCGCTCAGTTTCAATTGGTGGAACATAAGGTCGAAAGGCCGAGCCAGGCCGGTTTCGATGAGGGCTTTATAGATGAAATAGATCGATACGATCATTAAGAAGTGTCCCACGGCGTTTAAAAAGCCGTAGGCATCGGTATAGAGGGTGAAGGCCATTTCCGAGGCAATGTTGACCGCCATGGCCGCTGTAAGGTAGGCCACCACATTGCCGGAAAATTTATCGCGGTGCCGGCGTAACATCAGGATGCCGCATAGCAGTATTCCGGAGATGAGGAACTCGGATCCAACTTTAAACGGTGTCAATCCTTCGCCGACGACGAAGGTAGTAGGGAAGGCCTCGACCACCAGCACCGAGCCGATGATCAGTGCGGTAACGATGCCGAATGCGCCGAAGGCGGCGTTGGTGTTTAGACGCCGGTGAATATAAAACGGCGCGATCAGCAAAGCCAGCGCTTGCATGTATCGGGCGTCTATCCAGAATTGGGCGGCGAGATTGGTTGGCTCGTAACCCTCGAAGACGCCCATGCCGCGATAGGACAGGGTATGCATGGTGCCAAGGATACTGACGAACAGAAAGCCGATGCCGACGAAAAGTAAGTAGTCATTGGCCAAAAAGCGCCGGGCGTTCCAGGCGATGATAAAAATGCTGAAGGCCACGACTACGCCGAGGAGTTCTACAGCGCTGTGGAATAACAGGTAATCGTTGCGGGAAAGCACGTAAAAGCCGATAAAAGCCAAAACTCCGGCAATCAGCAACCGGATAGAAAAAGCTGCGGGCTTGTTTCTAACGTTGTTCGTCATTCAAAGGCAGGCAACCAGTCTTGGAAAGGGTAACACATTATGCAGATATTATACGTTCTCTTCGTGGCTCGTCCAAAGATCGACTTATAATTGGCAAATATCAAGTTGTCTGGATAAAATCGAAACTAAGTCCAAGTTTTCTAGAGATAGCCTTTTGGTAGATGAACCTTGCCGCGGCAATATCCTGAATAGCCAGGCCGGTAGAATCAAAAACGGTGATGGCATTGGCATCGCTGCGACCGGGTTTTTTTCCTGAGGTCAACTCGCCGAGAGTCGCGGAAATTTGCTGCTTGCTGAATAACCCCAGGCTCACCGGCACGTTAAGCTCACCGGCATGGGTGGACTGCTCAATGTCGTCGACGACGACGGTGGCATTGGCGAGTATTTCCGGCTCGAGTTCTTCTTTACCCGGTGCATCCGCGCCGATGGCGTTGATGTGGGCGCCGGGTTTGAGCCATACCCGCTTTACGAACGGTGTGCGCGCCGGTGTTAGGGTACAGATGATGTCGGCGCCGCAGGCCTCCTCGAGGCTGACGATTTCAATCGGGTGGTTGGGAAAGAGTTCTTTGAATCGGGCGGCGGCTTCGGATGACCGGTCGTAAACGCGAATCTCATCGAATTTGAAAAACTCGGAATGGGCTAGCAATTGGGTCTGGGCTTGTTTTCCCGCGCCGATAAGGCCAAGGCTGTCAGCGTTTTTACGAGCGAGGTACTTGCTTGCTATGGCGGCTGCTGCGCCTGTACGGAAGGCGGTGATCTCGGTGCCGTCCATGATGGCCAGCGGATAACCGGTGTCCGGGTCGGAGTAGATTACCACGGCCATTACCGTTGGCAGACCCTGCTTAGGGTTCCCCGGATGAACGTTGACCCACTTCAGGCCGGCGGCCCCGGGGACCGCGGCGGGCATGGCCCGGAAATCTCCCTTGTTGAGGGTGAGATAGGCCTTTGAAGGCATCAATGCCCTGCCCGAAGCATAGTCGGAGAAAGCCTGCTCCACCGCCTCCAGGGTTTCCGGCATGGTGATGAGTCTTAGGGTATCTTGCCGGGTGAGAAGCAATGTGGGCATCGTCTACACTGTAAGACCAAGGACGGACTATGTCAATAACCTGGATTTATCTTGACAGTTTTTCAGCTGTGTCCAATATGGAAAGATCAAGTATTTTTTTATGACTGACGACCTCGGTATAAGGCGTAGCCTTGATCTCCCCGCATGCCAGTCCCAAGAGCACCCCGGATCGGCCGGCCTCAAGTTCGTTGACCGCGGCGCCACCAATCCGGGTCGCCAAAAGCCGATCGAACGCGGTGGGCGCGCCGCCGCGCTGGACATGACCAAGAATCGTCGCCCGCAATGAGAATCCGAGGTGTTCGTTCTTTTTGAAGTGGTCCAGCAAACGCTGGGCATTCCAGTACGCGCCTTCGGCCACTACGATCAGGCAGTGCGACTTGCCGCGGCGGTAGGTTTCGGTGATTTCCTCGGCGATTCGTTCCGGGTTGGTCTTGACCTCCGGGATGACTACATACTCTGCGCCTCCGGCGATTCCTGCCATCAAAGCGAGGTAGCCGTGGTCGCGGCCCATCGTCTCCACAATATGGGCGCGGCGGTGGGAGGCGGCGGTGACCTTCAACCGGTCGATGGCTTCCAGGACGATGTTTAAGGCAGT
Source organism: uncultured Dehalogenimonas sp. (assembly GCA_964528105.1). Lineage (GTDB taxonomy): Bacteria > Chloroflexota > Dehalococcoidia > Dehalococcoidales > Dehalococcoidaceae > Dehalogenimonas. Next base: position 1,463 of record CAZGRY010000064.1, on the reverse strand, counting down.
GTCTACCCCGATGCTTTGGTCGGTACCGTACAGGTCGTTATCTATAGTCGAGGCCACGCCGACCACCGGGAAACCCATTTGGTTGAGCAGGTGGGCTCCGGTCTGGGACCCGTTGCCACCAATGACTACCAGCGCCTCGATACCATTTTTTTGGAGGTTTTCCAGGGCTTTCTTTCTTCCGGCCTCGGTCTCGAATTCGTCAGAACGGCTGGAACCCAGGATAGTGCCACCGGCCTGGATGATACCGGAGACGTCACGCTGGCCGAGAAGGTGATAATCGCCTGAAATCAACCCGGAGTAGCCATTGTTTACCCCGAAAATCTCGAAACCGGCGGCGATACCGCAACGCGCCACAGCGCGGATTGCGGCGTTCATACCGGGCGCATCGCCGCCGCTTGTGAGGACGGCTATCCTTTTCATGGGTTCTCTCTCATAATGCTTATTTTCATCATTATAACGCAGTCAGAGCGCAATTCAGATTCCACTAGCTACGGTTGATTCTTGAATTCAATGAATCGCGCCGCCGCTTCCCCCGCCACCCAGCCAGTCGAAAAAGCTGCCTGCAGGTTGTAGCCTCCGGTATCGGCGTCCAGGTCTAAAACCTCGCCGGCTAGATACAGACCGGGCACTAGCTTTGATGCCATCGTTCGCGGATCGACCTCGATGAGTTCTACCCCACCGGCCGTCACCATGGCCGCGCCCAACGGCAACGTAGTTTTAATGTCGAAGGTTAAACCCTTAAGCAATTTAAGCACGCGATGACGGTCCTCGACGGTCATATTTGAAGCCGTCCGGCCCATGGGAACACCTGAAATACCTGCCATGGGCTCCACCATCTTTTCCGGCAACAGTTCCCGGAGAATGGCGGGTAATTGTCTTTTGGGGTAGGCGGCAAACTCGCGCTGCAACCGGGCATCGAGTTCCTTGTTGCTCAATGCCGGCTTAAGATCGATGGAGATCGAAACGGGACCGTTATCAAGCGCTCGGGCCACCGCCTGGCTCATCAGCAGGGTAATCGGCCCGCCGAGGCCGAAGTGGGTGAAGAGAGCTTCGCCAAAACGGCTTTCGATAACCGGAGCGGGCGGATTCTCGTACCCGGTGCCCCGGCCGTAGTCGTGGCTGATGGTTAATTCGGGAATCGATGCCTTATCGCAGGAGTAGGCTGTAAGACGCACGTTTTTAAGGGCAACCCCCTGGTTAGCAATGGCGAAGCCAAATTCTTTCATGACCAATGGCACCAACGCGGGGTACAGACTGGTTATTTTGTGGCCAAGGCTCCGCGCAAGTTGAAAACCGTCGCCCGCGGAGCCGGTAGCCGGATATGATGCGCCACCTGCGGCCAGGATAACCGCGGACCCAAGGAGGAACTCGCCGCTGTCGAGCATTACGCCGGTAACGCCTTTGTCATCGCGCTTGATGGAGGCGACGCGGCTTTTAAGCCTAATCTCGACGCTGTATTCTTT
>CAZGRY010000063.1:0-8032 GCA_964528105.1 uncultured Dehalogenimonas sp. | reverse complement strand
TGACCTCGCGGCATAGAGTGTCGATAATGAGGCCGGTCTTGGTCAGATACTCGATGCCCTTGTCGAAATCGGCACGTTCGCCGCGGAGTTCCAGCACCATATGGCCTTCCTCGCTGCTGATGCTGGCCTTGAGGATGTTCAGTTCCAGGTTGTAGTCCTTGATCAGATGGTAGACGATTGGCCGATCGACAAGGTGGCGAGGAAATCTGATTGATATCTTCTTACTGGTGACAGCCATAATCAACCCCCACCGCCATTAATCGGGCGTTCTTTAAGCAACCTGAATGTGACGCCGCTTTCAACGCCGGGGAGCTTGGCCACCGGATCGGTCAATTCAAATTTGCCCGCCGATATCCACTCTTTCAGCGTTGTGGCGATCTCCCGGGCGCGAGGGTAGCTTGAAAGCGACGCCGTCGGCACCTTATAGCCGTTGATCATAACGTTGCCGGTACGCAGTTCGCCGTAGGAGACCTCAGCGACGATGTCCGGCTTAATGTTGGGATAAGCATCGGAGTAGTCGATCACGGCGGCGAAGATATCGTCGTCGGTGACGGCGGTATACTTCAGGACTTCCTCGTCGAGGATGGGAATCGGCACGCCGATGCCGACCGACAGGGTGACACCGTAACCGAGCATGCTTGCCCCCATCAGGTAGCGCGAATTCATCTGCTTCAAATCGCCGATGACGGCCAGCGTCCCGGAACCTCGCTTGGGCACCCCGCCCTCGGTGCGGGGCACGCTCGGGTTGAACTGGGTGCCCTGCCACGCAATGAAGCCCTCGCCGCCGCCGAGAAAGATCTTTGTCCCGATACCGATAGTTTTATAATAGGGGTCGTTCAGGAGCGGCGAAAGCTGGCCGGCGCTGCAGTAGGTGGCGTTGCCCATGTTGGGCTTCAGCGTGCCCATGTAGGTGTAGATGGCCTTGTCCGACAGGTTAACTGCCACATTGTAGTTCTGGTAGGAGTTGCGCATGTTGAACAGGACGGCCTCGTTCAGGTCCTTGATATTGATCCAGGTCTCCAGCTTCTTGCGGGGGTAGCAGTCGGTGCCGTAGGCCGAGGCCACCAGCTTGATGTCCTTGCCCGCCACCAGTTCTTCGATGACGTGGCCCCCGCCGTAATTGAACTCGCCGGGATGGAAGCGGTTGCGCGGGTCATCATCCGGTATAGCATTGGCGCCGATCATGACGTCAGCCGCGGCGAAACCGGCATAGGCGGGGACATCGTTCAGAGAGACTTTCCCGCCGCCTAGCTTAATGCGCGGCTTTGAATGGCCGATATTGAAGTAAGCCCCGGAAGAGCACATCGGGCCGAAGGTGCCGGTGGTGACCACGTCCACCATGGCGGCGGCTTTGGTCAGGCCGTGTTCCTTGACGACGCCGATGATCTCTTCGGCGGTAAAGACTACGGCCTTGCCGGAGCGGATCTTCTGGTTGATCTCCTCGATGGTCTTAGCCATGGGCACCTCTGCGTGAACGGTTAGTGGACATAAATACTAACACAAGCTTTCAGCTATGAGCAATCAGCGAGAATTTTGGACCGCGATGATTTGTGGTTTGTTTGGGCGTGTGAAAACATATTTTTCGGAAACGACTCTTATTTTTACTTTAAGGTTCCAGAGCCCCAATCGTAACGTCGATTGGCGCGAACAATCCATTCAATCCGTTAAATTCATTCAACCGCCAGGGACACGGGAGAATAATCCGGATCGTCGGATAAGCCGGAATCGCGCCCCGGATGCAACAACGGACATACGGACGGCGCCGAGATTATTCGCGAGGCTCAGAATGACCGATGTCGAAAACATGCTGATATTATAGCACATGTGTTCAAAGGGGTGTCAAGCGACTCGTGTCGTTTTTGGTGGTGTAGGGAGGAAATATTTTTACGACAGCGGTTAGTCGCGGTTGGCAGCAGCTACCCTCGGACACGGCACGCCGTGTGCCTACAACGGTCCTCCCCCTTATCTCCTTCTCCTTGTCGCGGACGAAGAAGGTTGGGCGAATAGGAGATTGCTTCGTCCTAAATGCGCAATGAACTCGTAAAGACGGAAAAAACAACCCTGCATGAAGCACAGCATGCAATGAGACAGCGAGGCGGGCGACGCATGCGTCGCCCCTACAGGACGTTTTGAACTTGGGCGTCAATTTCGGCGCTGAGGTTGTAACCCTTGATAGGTTTGCCGGAACAGTTCACTATTACGCCGTTTTTGATCGCGACGAGGCCGCGGCTGAAGGTCTTAACCGTGTTGGCAATGAGGGGCAGTTCACGGGCGGCGCCGTGGCGGCGGATTTGCTTGAACAGGGCGTTGTTCTCGCCCTCGGCAGCCTTGATATCCGATGCAGTTTTATCGCCGGCCTGCGACCACAACTCGTCGAAGCCTGGACCTTGAATCGGGTAGCGACAATACGAAACGACCGGGCCCTTGTCCAGTTCCGGAGTCACTAGGTGCATCATCACACCTGAGGCTTCCGCCTTTTGGTCGATCAGCTTCCAAATGACTTCCTGCCAAGTGCCGGCCGGGCCGTCCGGAGCGGCGGGATGGAGGTTGATGATGTCGAAGGCGGCGCACATCTCCGGACCGATGACCAACATATAGCCTGCCATGACGCAGAGCCTCGGGCGGGGAAATTTCGCGAGAAGCTTCATGACCTCGCGATCATAATCGAGTCGCCAGTCCGGCAGGTCTTCGACGTTGGTGCCGCGCTGTGCGCCGCGTGACTCGCGGTACTTCTTGTAAGAGAAGCTGACAAGGGGGATGCCGTAGGAGTTGACCAATTCGATGAACTTGTCGGTCTCGGGCGCCTCGCCGGGGTCCCTGGAGAGGAAAATCCATTCTATCATGGCACCAATTTCACCGCGAATGATACGATCCTGGATGGCAGCCAGTAGATTGCGCGAGCCCTGGCCCTTGGCGGTGGTGAACCAGCCGAGCGAGTACGTTGCGCGTTGCGCGTCAGGCGTTTCGCGTTCCAAATTTGTTCCCTCTCCTTGTTTAAGTCCTCTCCCTCATACGCTTTGCTTAGGGCGGGGGAGAGGAAATGGAACCCCTACTTGCTTTTCATCATCTTTTTCAGGCGATTGGCGGTCGAGTGGAGGTGTACGAAAGGGGAGTTGCGACGGCCGCAGATTTCCGCGACTTTAAGCGCCTCGAGAAATTCTTCCTTGGTCCGGAACGGCGGCATTTCCAGCCAGGCGTTGCCCAATTCCTCTGGCGTGTGGGCGTCGGAGCCGGCACCCCGCAGCAGATTGTATTTCCGGGCAAATTTATCAGCTTTGCGGACACCAGCTTCAAGGATAATCCGTGCGTTAAGTACCTCGAGGACATCGATCTGACCCTTCTCGGCAAGGGCCTCAGTCACTTTGCTATCGAGGGCAGAACTCCGCAGGGGGTCGAAGGGGTGGGGGATGCAGACGAGTCCCCCCTGATCGCGGATGGCGATAATGGTGTCCTCGACGGAGATGCCTGACGGGATGGTCTCCTTAAGGAACATGCCCATGATCTCGCCGTAAGGGGTGAGAACCTCCTCGGCGACGATGACCGGGAACGGGGCGATCTTCTGGAACGCGAGGGCGCCTTCCACGGTGCCGTGATCAGCGATGGCGATGGCGCCAAGGCCGACCTGGCTGCAGCGATCCAGCAACTGCTCAAAGGTAGTGGAAGCATCCATCGAATGGAAGGTGTGGACGTGGAGATCAACTTTTATCAAATTCTAAATCCTAATATTAAAATCCAGTTTAACGCCTGAGATTAAATAATATTGTCCCGGTTTGCCGGAGGTTTGCTCCTAACAGTATCCAGACCATTGAAAAAGACCAGAAACGAGATACACAAAATGATCCATTCTATGATGATACCGGCCTGGATCAAACCGGAAATGACCACGCCGGCAAACCCGGCCGCCATCATGCAGATTCCCAGCAGTTTCGTTCGGCGCATTACTGTCTTTCTTCTTATACGATCTGAAACGGGATCTTTACTTCGGAGACGAGGTCAGCAGCCTTACTTTACCATTTTCGACCACAGCGTCATCTTCGATACGGATGCCGCCCCAACCGGAGATATAGATGCCGGGTTCGATGGTGAAAACCATGCCGTCGGTGAGTACGTCGGTTGAGTTCTGTCCAAGGCGGGGATTCTCGTGTACCACCATACCCAGGCCGTGGCCCAGGCTGTGACCGAAAGCTTCGCCATACCCCGCTTCGGTGATGAAATCCCGGGCGAACTTATCGGCTTCCGCCCCTGTCATGCCGGCATTAATGCCTTCCATCGCCGCTCTTTGGGCTCGGAGGACGACACGGTAGAGTTCGATAAAGCGGATGTTGACATCACCCAACCAGAATGTGCGGGTGAGGTCTGCGCAGTAGCCGTTGAGCTTGGCGCCCATGTCGATGACCACGGGCTCTTTGACCTGAAGCGGGCGGTCGGTGGGGTGAGCATGTGCCATGGCGGAGGCCGGGCCGCCGGCGACGATGATGGGGAAGGCCAATTCGGCGCCAGATTCCCGGATATATTTTTCCAGTTCCCAGGCGATCTTGATTTCGCTGACCCCGGGGTGAAGGAGGTGCTCGCCGACGTGGGTCAAGGCTTCGTCAGTCAAGCGGGCAGCGGCTTCGATGGCTTTAATTTCGTCCTTGTCCTTGACCATCCGCAGGTTTTCCACGGCATCGGTCACTGATACCAGTTCGGTCTTGATCCCGGCGACATCGAGAACGGTCTTGTATCTCTCGAAATCAGCCAGCGTAACATGGCCGGCTTCGATCCCCAGCCGGGAGATCTTAGCGTCGGTAACCAGACCGGGAAACCAGGTCTTTATGGGACCTTCGATGCGTTGGACGCGGCAGCCCGCCACTTGACCCTGGGCCTGCTCGACGTAACGGAAGTCGGTGGCAAGCACGGCGTCGGCGGCGGTGACCAGGAGGTAGCCTGTGCTGCCATCGAACCCGGACAGGTATTTCCGGTTTTCCGGCTGGTAAATTAGCATACCGTCGACGGCGAGAGATTCGAGTTTGGACCGAAGGTTGTTGATTCGTATTTCGGACATTTATCTTTTCCTTTATCTGGAGGGCACGCGCAGCGTGCCCCTACAATTCTTCCTTGGCCAATGGATGCGAGGCCAGGTAAACCTTGCGGGCCTGGTTGCGGCTGACATGGGTATAGATCTGTGTCGTTGAAAGCGAGGCATGACCGAGGAGTTCCTGGACGACGCGTAGATCGGCGCCGCCGTCGAGAAGATGGGTAGCGAAACTGTGGCGGAGGAGATGGGGGTGGACTTCCTGCCTGATGCCGGCGGCGCGGGCATAATGGAGGACCTGCTCCTGGACCCAGCGGGCGGTCATCCGCGTCCCCTGATAGTTTAAAAACATGGCATCGCTGCGGCGCTTGCCGAGGAGTTTCGGACGGCCGTGCTTGAGGTAGACCTTGATGGCGGCGGCGGCCGGCTGGCCTATGAGCACCAACCGCTCTTTGGAACCCTTGCCGATGACTTTAAGTTCCCGGCTGTAAAGGTCGATCTGGTTGACCTGGAGACCAACCAATTCCGAGATTCTAAGGCCTGCGGCGTAAAACAGTTCCATTACGGCGCGGTCGCGGAGGCCTTGAGGGGTGGTGGGATCCGGTGCCTCGAGCAACTTTGCCATTTCGTCGGTGGTCAAGAACCCGGGCAAGCGCCGATCAAGTTTCAACGAGAAGGCGGACAACCGGCTACCGAGGTGTCGGTTCACGGGCAGCGGGCTTTCGGTGATGAGTTCTTCCCGCAGCAGGTACCGATAGAGCGAACGTACTGCCGACAGTTTCCGGGCGACAGAACTTTTTACCACGCCCTGGTCAAGGACCCAGGCCATGTAGCCGCGGACGACGTGTTTGTCGACGTTATCAGGGAAAGACAGTTTATTCATGTCGAGATATTGGAAAAACCCCTTGGGATCGCCTTGCACCAAATTACCTTTGAGATCGGCGACATAGTTGCGCACCGTGCGGGGCGACAGGTTCTGCTCCGCCTGCATATAATTCATGAAACCGTCGAACCAGCCTTCCGGTAGGGTCATGAGCGTTATTATTCCTTGGCAGGCGCCTTGCGCCGGGTTGCGGCAGGCTTCTTGGTAGTAGTCGCCGTTTTGGTTTTAGCCGCAGCCGTCCGGGTTCGGGAAGCAGTTGCAGTCGAAGTGGACTTTCTAACGAATCGTCTGCCTTTGAAGTCGGCACATTCCGGATTCTGACAGCTCTTTTGACCGGGTTTCAATTCGCCCATGAGCCCGCCGCATTTGAGACACGGTTCCGGCAGGGGTCGGGCGTTCATAGCGAAGGCATGCTTGGGGAAAGCGCTGCAGCCATAGAACAATTTGCCCTTTTTAGTATAGCGGCCGATGATCTCGCCTTTTTCCGGGCAGTTGGGGCACATGACGCCGGTGCGAATACGGAACGACTGGCGGAAGCCGCAGGCGGGGCATTCCATGTACTTCCCAAAGCGGCCGATTTTGATCAGGAGTTTTTCATTGCTGCACTGCGGGCAACAGTCCTCGGAGATTTCTATGGGCATGGGGACGCGCTCGAGTTGTTCTTCGGCGATGGTCAGGTCTTTCTCGAACGGGGTGTAGAAATCGCGAACCACTTTTACCCAATCCAGGCCTTCATCAGCCACTTTATCGAGCTTGTCTTCCATTTGGGCGGTGAAACCGGTGTCGATGACCTCCGGGAACTGCTGCACTAGGAGGTCGCTTACCGCCATGCCGAGTTCGGTTGGCTTGAAGGCGCCCTTTTCCTTGGTAACGTACTCACGTTCCTGGACGACGCTCAGAATTGGGGCATAGGTGGAAGGCCGGCCGATGCCGAATTGTTCCAATGTCTTAACCAGCGTGGCCTCGGTAAAGCGGGGTGGCGGCTGGGTGAAGTGCTGCTCCGGTTTAAGGCCGGCTTTCGGGTCGAGAAGTTTCAGCATTTCGCCCTCGGACAGGGGCGGCAGCGGCGGCGTTTTGATCTCTTCTTCCTCGTCACGGCCTTCGGTGTAAAGGGCCATAAAGCCTGGAAAGGTGTTTTTGGAACTCTGCGCCCGCAGGGTATAGCGGGTTTTCGAAAGTGTTTTCTTTGCATCGATGTCTATCGTAACGTTCTCGAAAACAGCGGCGGCCATCTGGGAGGCGACCATGCGCTGCCAGACTAGCTGGTAGAGTTTAAACTGATTAGGCTCCAAATACTCCCTGATGGCGTTCGGCTCCCGTTGAGTACTGGTGGGGCGGATGGCTTCGTGGGCTTCCTGGGCGCCCTTAACCTGGCGGGCGAAAGGGCGGGCGGTCTTAGGTACGTAATTGGCGCCGTACTTTTCGACAATGAAGTCGCGGGTTTCGGCAATTGCAGAGGAAGCCACGTGTGTCGAGTCGGTACGCATGTAGGTAATGAGACCGACGCTGCCCTCGGCACCAACCGATAAACCTTCGTAAAGCTGCTGAGCCACGGCCATGGTTTGTTTTGCCGAGAACCGCAGCTTGCGATAGGCCTCCTGCTGGAGGGTGCTGGTGATAAAGGGTGGGGCGGGTTGGCGGGGCGAGTCCTTGGTGGTAACCTTGGCAACCGAATACTCGGCGGGCCTCAGGTCGGCTACGATGTCGGCGGCGGCGGTCCCAGTCCCGATGGCAATTTTTTTCTTATCGCCCGATCCAATTAAAAGCGCCTTGAAGCTTTTCGGCGTCGAAGTTACCAGTTTCGACAGTTCCGCCTCGATGGTCCAGTATTCATCGGCTTTGAAGCCCACGATCTCACGCTCACGGTCGACGATGATACGCAAAGCGACGGATTGAACCCGGCCGGCGGAAAGACCGCGGCGGACTTTCTGCCACAGGAGGGGAGAAAGTTTGTAGCCCACCAGCCGGTCCAGAATACGCCGGGCCTGCTGGGCGTTGACGAGGTTCATGTCCAAATCACGCGGGGACTTGAAGGCCGCGGCGATGGCTTCCTTGGTAATCTCGTGGAAAATGACGCGGCGGCAGGGCACGGACGGGGTGCAGGTGGCTTCCCGGAGGTGCCAGGCGATGGCTTC
>CAZGRY010000062.1:0-8062 GCA_964528105.1 uncultured Dehalogenimonas sp. | reverse complement strand
TTCATCCTGCTGCTCTTTGTTTTTGCTATCTGCCTGGCCGCCGCGTTGTACCTGTTCGTCACTGTTCTCGGCGGCGAGGATCCCCTGGCGCTCCTCGGCATTCTCTATCTGGACATCGCCTTCGTTGGCATCGGTGTCTTCTTAAACCTTTTAGGTCGGACCCATGCCGTCTCAACGGTGAACAAGACGCTTCCGTTCGTGGCTGTAGTTGGCCTGACCGTCACGGCATTACTGAATGTCAGCGACTTTTCGCTCTGGCTTGGAATCGCCGCCAGTCTTGCTTTGTTCCTTGCCTGTGTGGTCACGACGCTAACGGTTATAATGAAGCGTTGAAAATTAGTTGACCCGGAGTCAGGCGTAAAGCTCCGGTATCGGGAGGCTAGATGGAATTTATTTTGTTCGTCGCCGCCGCACTGCTGGTGCTCTGGATCGTGGTGAAGGTGTTCTTCAAGTCGGTTGGCTGCATCATCCACTTGGCCTTGATCGCGGCGGTCATTTTGGCCGTCTTCTGGCTGCTGCGCGAGGTTTTCAACCTGTTTTAGATTCCGCCCGCATTCAACTGGATATGGATAGGTAAAATGCTGAACGTTCCTATCGACTGGCTGCTTGAAGGCGAGCCATGGGTCGAATACCGGACGAGGCGGGACCTGCTCGGCCAAACCGAGAACGACCCTCGTGTGGCATCCGCTCGGGTGGCGATGCTGAATACCGACGGAGTTCGGGACTTGGTTGCGGGGCTGTCTGAATGGCCCTGCGCCGTCATCGCATCTCACAAAAGCGCCGGCCAGCCTTTCCACCGTCTTACCTTCACCGCCGATTTAGGATTGAAAGCCGACGACCCCGGCATGGACGCGATTATCAAAAACATCCTGGAACACCAATCGCCGGAGGGGCCGTTTCTCCTCCCGATGAATATTGCCGCCGGTTATGGGGGAACGGGTCAGGAACAATGGGCCTGGGCTCTGTGCGATGCCCCGCTCATCGTGTCTGCGCTGGTAAAATTCGGCCTCGGCGACGAACCCGCGGTTAAGTCGGCCGTCGCCTACCTTGCCGGAACGGCGCGTGATAACTGCTGGCCGTGCACCGTCTCCCGGGAACTCGGAAGCTTTCGCGGCCCCGGCCGGAAAAAAGACCCCTGCCCCTTCGCCACCCTGGCCATGCTCAAGCTGCTGTCGGGAATCGACGGCCTTAGTGACAGCCCTGCCTGCCGCGCCGGTGCGGAGGCGCTGTTAGAGCTCTGGGCTGACAGCCTGACCCGGCATCCCTACATGTTCTATATGGGCACTGATTTCCGCAAGCTCAAGGTCCCGTTTGTTTGGTATGACCTGCTGCACGTTCTCGATGTCCTGTCCCGGTTTCCGTGGCTCCGTGGCGATCCCCGCCTGAAAGACATGCTTTCGATATTGAAGAGTAAAGCGGATATAGCAGGCCGCTTCACCGTGGAGTCGGTGTGGACGGCGTGGAAGGACTGGGAGTTCGGCCAGAAGAAAATCCCGTCGCGGTGGCTGACGCTCATGGCCTGGCGCATCATAACGAGTATCGAGTCCGGTCGGGATTAAACGCCGGGTTACTCCGGCGCTGTTGGGCTGTTTGGGGCTTACCTCCGGTGCATGATCAGCAAGGAGGTCGCTCCCTTGTTCAGGATCTTGCGGGAGATGCTGTTCTCGGCCCACTCCGTGACCCGGGAATTGGTCACCATCATCACCATGTCCGCCTTGACCTGGTAAGCCGCCTCGTCGATAGCCACGGCAAAGTCATTGGCTTCGCCCACCTTGACCGATACATTAAGCCCGTTGAGCAGGCTGGTCACGCCCTTCAAATAGCTTTCTAGTGCCTGTTTCTGGCTTTCGATGTCCGCGGCTGAGTGCCCTGACGCTTTGGCCGCAGAAAAGAGGACGATCTCGGCGCCGAACTTTTCGGCCATCGGTTTGGCGATGGACAGGACCTGCTGGCTGTAGGGTGTGCCGTCGAGAGGGATCAACAACCTGCGGATTGAAACGCGGTCTTCCCCGGGCTGCCGCTGGTGCCTCACCAGCAGGGTCGGGCATTTGGCCAGGCGCGCCACGTCGTCGGCGATGCTTCTCGTCCCCTGGCTGGTGAAACCGTGGGCCACCATGATAACCAGGTCGGCCCCGTTGTTTTCGATATAATCGCACAGGCTAGTGGTGAAATCGCCCATCCTATGCTCTGCCGTGACGTTGAACCCGCCCGTGCTGCCGCGGTTCAGGTTCTGCCGGACGATTTCGGTCAGTTTTTCCAGGTATAACTGGTGCATGCCGCGCGCCTGCTTGTGTGAGTCATCGCAGGCATGGAATAGCACCAGGCTGGAGCCCATGTTCCGCGCCATCTCTTCGCCGTAGGGGATTACCGCCTCGGCCGCGTCAGAGCCGTCGAGGGGGAGCACGATTCGCTTGAACATTTTGCCTCCTGCCGATACTTTGTAGCCTGATTGGGATATCTTACATCAAACCGTTGCCGACGGAAACTGGTTTTGGGAAGGCGGGAAATCCTCACGCTATGACTTAATACTATTCTAAACAGTACTTTTATGTGATTGTTTCCAGGGGCCGATTGCCCTAATATCTTAATGCTACAGCGCCGCAGCCCGGCGCGTCCCTCCACCCCGTTCAGGAAAGTGGGCAAATGGCGATTTCTAAACAACGGGACCTTCTGCTGGTGGTGGGAGATGAAGCGCCCATTCTCGGGCAACTGATCACCCGCCTGCATGCGGAGGGTTATCAGGGTCTCATCGGCGCTAACGGCGTCCAGACCAGGGAAATTATTGACAGCCACGACGTCGCCCTGGTTCTTCTCGATATCACTCACCCCGGCAAGTCATCGCCACGGATCGTCCGGGAAATCAAGGACGTCAGCCCGGATACCGCCATCATCGCGGTTGCCGATACCAAGGATGCCGCCGGCGCCATAGAATGTGTCAGGAACGGCGCTTATGATTTCGTGACCAAGCCGCTGAACCTGGACCTTGTTGTCTTCGCTGTCCGGCGGGCGTTGGAAACCCGAAAACTGGCGCTTGAAGTCCGTGACAACCGGCAACTCATGGAACGCACTGTCACCGAACGCACCCGGGACCTCGCCCAAACACTGGCCAAAGCCAAATCCGCTTCGATCGATACCATCATCCGCTTGTCCCGGGCCGCCGAATACAAGGATACCGACACCGGCAGCCACATCGAGCGGATGAGTCGCTACACTGCCTTTGTCGCCGAGCGCATGGGTCTGCCTGATGCCTATTGCGAAACCATGATGTACGCCGCCAGCATGCACGATATCGGTAAGATCGGCATTCCGGACAGTATCTTGCTGAAACCCGGCAAGTTGACCGATGCCGAATGGGACATCATGAAGCAGCACACCATCATCGGCGCCCGAATCCTGGACGGCGCCGAGGCCGAAGCCGTCAAGCTCGGCGCTTCTATCGCCATCAGCCACCATGAGAAATGGAACGGCACCGGCTACCCCTTGGGCTTGAAGGGAGAGAATATCCCGTTGTCAGGCCGCATCGCCGCTATCGCCGATGTCTTTGACTCCCTCACGTCAAAGAGAGCCTACCGCAAGGATGATTTTTCCCCGAATGAGACTTTCAAGGTAATTGAGCAGAGTGTCGGCGTTCAGTTCGATCCCGCGGTATTCGCCGCCTTCAAAGCAGCATGGCCGGATATTGTGGCCGAGCAAGAGCGGTTCCACCGCCTGGATGCCTGCCGCCGCCAGGAGATATCCGAACGGCAGGCAGCTGAACTGTCAGCTTGACCTCGTAAAATCCTCTGTAGCGGCACGGCATGCCGTGCCCGTCCTGTGCTTTGGAGCATTTAGGTGCGTAGTACGATGAAATGTTTCTCCCTTTCGCAAAGGGAGATTAAGAGGGATTCGTGGGGACACGGCGAGCCGTGTCCTGGTCTCTAATCCATTCGTCCTGAGCCTGTCGAAGGATGAACGGTCGTTCACCCCTCACCCTCAGGTCTTAAGCCTTGTCTGGTTCTGATTTTGCAGCCGGTTTCGAATCGGCCTCGGTCTTCTTCGTCTCGGCTTCCTTGCCCGCTTTCTCGGCGGTCTCCTTTTCCTTTTTGGCGTGTTCCACCTCGGGGTCTTTTTCCGTCCGGCTGTCCGTAACATAGAACCCAGGGCCTTTGAACACTAAGAACGGCGCGGTGTATACCCGCTGCCCCTCCGCCCCGCACCTGGGGCAGGCGCCGCCGCCGGTTGCGCTGAACTTCCGCGTTACTTCGAATTTATGCTTACAGGCAGGGCATTCGTAGTCGTAAACCGGCATTTTTAATTCCCGCTCCCTATCATCGCCACAGCCTCGATTTCCACCAGGGCTTTTTTAGCCAGGCCGGAGACCTCGACGGTGCTCCTGGCCGGCGGCTTGGTCGTGAAATATTTGGCGTAGACTTCATTCATGGCGGCAAAGCCCGACAGGTCGGTGATGAACACCGTCGCCTTGATTATATCATCGAGCGACCCGCCCGCCGCTTCAATGATCGCCTTTAGATTTTCCAGCACCTGCCTGGTCTGGGCTTTGATATCTCCGCTCAACTCGCCCGTGACCGGGTTGATCGGCAACTGCCCGGAGGTGAACAGCAGGCTCCCGGCTCTTACCGCCTGGGAGTACGGGCCAATGGCTCTGGGCGCGAGGTCGGTATTGATGATTTCTTTGTTCAAGTGATAACCTCTCAATTCGATGCCGGGTGATTGTAGAGCATATACCGTTCCTCAATCAATGTGAGACTACAGCTTTCAACAATCTTGTCACGCTGTACGCTTCCATTATGCTCGCTTGCCTCAATCCGCCGCCCTCCACTGTCCTTCTTATATGAATTATTGGTACTTGATAGCTAAATAACCGAGTAGTTTTACCTATTTCACCCCGATACTGTCTCTGCTATCGTTAGCTTGGCAGTTGGTTTAGGAGATGGTGGATACTTGGGTGAATTTGGACCCGTGATAGCAATGATCATTGCCCTGGCGATGGTAGGCGTTTATCAGCTTGCTCATGGCAAAGACAAGCATGATAGATGAGAATTAGTTTTCAAGATGCTCCCTCCCCCGGCCTTCTGTAGCGGCACGGCATGCCGTGCCTCGTCTCTTGATCCGTTCGTCATGAGCATGTCGAAGGATGGATGTTGTTCATTCCACCCCACCCCATCGCTCAATACCTTAGGCTTACTAGAAGCATGAATTCCCGCTGGGATTCGGTTTCCGATTTTTCCTTGAACGGAAATGCCGCGTCAAAAATCGCCAGTTCCTGCTCGTCGACCATGAAAGCGGCGCTTTCGGTGAATTTCCCTGGCATATCTTTCAAAGCCCCCGGCCGTAGCTCCAGTGCCAGCAGGGCGACGGCGAATTTCCCGTCGGACGTCTTGATATCGTATTTCTCGGCGCACCTGAATCCGAAGCGGCTGTAATACCTCGGGTCCCCGTAGATGCAGATGGCCGGAAACCCCATGTCTCGCGCCAGGTTGATCGTATGCTTTATGAGCGCCTCGCCTATGCCCTGTTTTTGAAACTCGGGTAGCACGCTCACCGGCCCGAAGCTGATGACTTCCTTCTCCTGGCCCTGGTCGCTTTTGATGATTCCACGGCTGTAACAGATTTGCCCCGTAATCCGGCCTTCTTTTTCAGCTACAAAGTCCAGTTCCGGAATGAAATCGGTGCTGTGCCTGAGGTTATGCAGGACAAAATGCTCACTGCATCCGGGAATATAGAGATTCCAAAATGCGTCGCGCACTAACCGCTCGACATCTCTGAAGTCTGGTTTTTGTTCTTTTCTGATGATAAGATCTGTTTTAGACATGGCTCTATTATAACCTTTTTACCTCTCGTCTTTGTGCGGCTGCGCCAGAAGCAATCCTTTGTCCGTTTATATTTTTGTTTCCACCCACCCACCGCCGCAACCCCCGGCGTAGGGGCGAGACCCTGTCTCGCCCGCCCGTTTTCCCACCGGTATGATGGATGTCTGTGTCGTTACCGCTTGGTCTGAATGTCTTGGAGCGCCTTGATCACCGCCTCGGGATTTTTCGTGGAGAAGACGAACTCCTGATCAGGTTTGCTGTGTTGCTGGATGACCACGCCGGGAGTGCCGACGGTGTTGTAAACGACTTCCCGTTTGCCGTTATTCCGGCCGAACCGGATGCCGAAGCCGCCATAAGCGAGATGGGAAGCCTCGTCCAGGTAATAACCGCTGATATCCGCTGCGGGGACGCTATGGCGGAATACGCCGTAGCCTGCGGATACACCGCGGGGCGAGACCTTGATGACCAGGGACGCGAAGTTGATCGCCACAAACAACAGCAGCAGTCCCACCGCCGGCAACGTCCACAACGCCGCTGGTATGTCAGTCGAATCGGATAACTGAATATAGGCGAACATCCCCAGTGAAAAGACCCCCGCTGCCCCAGCCAATATTGACAGTAACCCCGAGGAAATTTTTTCCTGATATTCCTTGTTCATGTCTTGCTCCTTTCTTGACACAGGATAAATCACGGGAAGTTCAAAGTCACCAACTCATCGGCTAGTTTTTATCCTGCCCAACAGGCTAGAATTCGTAAGCCCACCGTCCTCGCCTCTTCATCGTACGGATCCTCTTGACAATACAGGTATATATATTATAATGATATCATGTTGATATGATAGGAGAACCTCAGATGGAAAAATCAACCAAGGTCTTCCCCGGTTACCCGATGCTGCTGGCAGGGTTTGCCGTGATTGGGCTGTCGGTATGGCTGTTTATCCTTTTCGCCGGCAGCAAGGAAGCCGTCCAGTTAATCCTGGCGTTAGTCGCGTCCTTCGTTTCGTTATTGATTTTTGTTGGACTGATCATCGTCAATCCCAATGAATCCAAGGTCCTCGTGCTGTTCGGCAAGTACGCCGGGACCATTCAGGAAAACGGTTTCTTCTGGGCTAACCCGTTTTTATCCAAAAAGAGATTCAGCCTGAGGGCCCGCAATCTGAGCGGCCAGAAACTCAAGGTCAACGATAAGGTCGGCAATCCCATCGAGATCGCCGCCGTCATCGTCTGGCAGGTGCAGGACACGTTCAAAGCCGCCTTCGAAGTCGACAATTACGAGCAGTACGTCATCAATCAGAGCGAAGTCGCCGTCCGCCACCTGGCGCAGTCCTACCCCTATGACTCCTTCGAGGACGAGGGCAAGGAGGAAGGGCTGACCCTCCGGGGTGGTGCCGACCAGGTCAGCAAATTGCTTGAAGGTGAACTTCAGGCCAGGTTAGCCCGCGCCGGCGTCCACGTTCTCGAAGCCCGCATCAGCCACCTGGCTTACGCTCAGGAAATCGCCGAGGCCATGCTCCGCCGCCAGCAGGCCACCGCCGTCGTCGCCGCCCGGACCAAGATCGTCCAGGGCGCTGTCAGCATGGTCGAGATGGCCTTGGCTCAGCTCTCCGAAAAGAACATCGTCGAGCTTGATCCCGAACGCCGCGCCGCCATGGTCAGCAACCTCCTGGTCGTCCTGTGCAGCGAGTCCGCCGCCTCTCCAGTGATAAATACCGGGACCCTCTACCAGTAGGGCGTACGGGATGAAACCTAACCGTAAAAGCTACCTGCTCCGGATCAGCGAGGAAGACTGGAATGAGCTCAACCAGTGGGCTGCTCAGGAATTCCGGAGCGTCAACGGGCAGATCGAACTGGTCATTAAAAAGGCGCTGGAGGAACGGAAAAAAAGGAAAAAGACTTGATCCTGTTCCGTGGCGATAGCGACCGCCTGTGTCATCAATCCAAATGTAGGGGCGACCGGCGGTCGCCCTCCTCGTTATGCTGCAAGGGCACGGCGCGCCGTGCCCTTGCCCCCTACCTCCCCCCACCGTCTTTGCGAGGCTACGCCCGAAGCAATCCCCGTTATTCGTTCCTTCTCCCTTTTCTAAAGGGAGACTAAGAGGGATTTGGTCGTCTCCCCCCACCCAGTAACCTCATCATGGTCCTGGCATTTCAGGTGCCCGCGCCTGTTGCTAATATGTCCGTTATCAGCTAGAGTCACCCGAAAGCTACAATATCCCTTTGTGAGGTGTTCCTATCGCCATTACTCCGGAAATT
>CAZGRY010000061.1:0-8102 GCA_964528105.1 uncultured Dehalogenimonas sp. | reverse complement strand
AGATGCAGGTCAGCTGGTCGCCGATGGCGCGGTGGATCAGGGTGGCCACAATGGCCGAATCGACGCCGCCTGACAAGGCGGTGATGACCTTGCCCCCGCCGACCTGAGCGCGGATGTTATCGATGCTTTCGGTGATGAAATGCCCAGGCGTCCATGACGGCTGGCAACCGCAGATGTTCAGTACGAAATTCTTTAGCAAAGTTTTGCCGAAGGGCGTGTGGGCTACCTCGGGATGAAATTGCAGGCCATAGACTTCACGGTCGTTGCCCATGACGGCTAAGGGTGAGTTTTCGGTGGTTGCGAGAGAACGGAAGCCCTGCGGCAGTTGTTCGACGCGGTCGCCGTGGCTCATCCAGGCGGCGGATGACTCAGGGATGTCTTTGAACAGCGGTGATTTCAAATCAGATAAATGGAGAATGGCATGGCCGTATTCCCTGGCCTGGCCGCGGGCAACGATACCGCCGAGTTGCTGGGTGATGAGTTGCATACCATAGCAAATGCCCAAGATAGGCAGTTTACTCTCGTAGATATAGGCTGGGGCCATCGGCGCGCCAGAGGAATAAACCGAGGCCGGACCGCCGGATAAAATGAAGCCCTTGGGGTTCAGGTGCGCGATTTTCTCCCAGGGGGTGTCGTGAGGCACCAGTTCGCAGTAAACGTGAAGTTCGCGGATGCGGCGGGCGATGAGCAGGCTGTACTGCGAACCGAAGTCAAAAATGACGATCGATTCGCGTGAGGCGCCGGACACGGCTTCACCTTTGTCCGGTTTCTCGATGGCCTGCTTGGCGATTTCCAGGTAGGTGGCCACTTCGATATCCCCGGAAGTGGCAACGCGATGGGTCTCCGAGGGCGTAAAGTTGTCTTTGTTTTCTGTCATTGTGAGTGTGTTACAGATTATCATTCTGTTATACTAGCGTCAAGCAAATTGAGCTTTGTTGACATAACTATTTGAACACTTCGGATACATCTCAACTACCACCCGCTGATTTGTCGAAGGCAATCAACCTTCTAAAAAACGGCGGCGTCGTAGCCCTGCCCACCGATACTGTCTATTGCCTGGCGGCCAGCCTGTCGCATCAAGCGGCCATCGGCCGCATTTTCGATATTAAAGGCCGGGCGACCACCAAGGCTTTGCCGGTACTGGTGGCCGACGCTATCCAGATGCGGCAGGTGGCGGAGATGAACCCGCTGGCTGAACTGTTGACCCGGCGATTCATGCCCGGCGGCTTGACTCTCATCCTGCCCAGGAAACCTGTTGTGCCGGACATCGTCACCGGCGGCCGGGACTCTGTGGCAGTGCGCATTCCCGGGCATACCATGACTATGTACATAATTAAAGCGGTGGGAACTCCGTTGACCGGCACCTCGGCTAACCTCTCAGGGCGGCACAGCGTCTGCGAGGCTGACGATGTCAGGGCGCAAATCGGTGAACAGGTTGACATGGTGCTGGACGGCGGGCGTTGCCCTGGCGGCATCGAGTCCACCATCGTCGACCTGACGACGCCGTTGCCCACTATTGTTCGCGAAGGTGCGGTACCGCGGGCGGAGTTGGAAGCATACCTTTTCAAATAGGGGATTTAGATGAAAATAACCATCGGCAACGACCACCGTGGCTACGCGCTAAAACTTAAGATCGTCGAATGGCTTAAAAGCCACGGTCATCAGGTCGAGGATGCCGGCGCTTATTCCGAAGATTCGGCTGATTATCCGGATTATGCCGGCAAGGTGGCTAAAGCCGTGGCTCAGGGCACCGCAGAACGGGGGATCCTCATCTGCGGCACCGGTATCGGCATGAGCATGTCGGCCAACAAACTGCCTGAGGTCAGGGCGGCGCTGGTTTACAAACCGGAGTACGCCGCCCTGACCCGGATGCACAACAACGCTAATGTCTTGTGCCTGGGAGAGATGAACGGCGACGACCTCAATCTGGAAGTGCTCAAGGTTTTCATGGGCACCGAGTTCGAGGGCGGCCGGCACCAGCGGCGAATTGATAAAATCCCGGGTTGTTGTTGTTAGAGGTTGTGCTCCAATCGTAATTCCTTGAAAAATAACCTTGCCTGTGTTATGTTTAGGCACTGTCACCCATCCGTCCCTTAGAGGACGGATTTTAGTTAGGGGGCCTAATGCGAAGCGACTCTATCAAAAAAGGTGCCGAACGGGCTCCCCACCGCGCCCTTTTACGCTCTCTCGGCGTTGACCCGGGCGATTTCGGCAAGCCGTTCATCGGCGTCGTTAACAGCTTCACCGACGTAGTTCCGGGTCATCAACACCTGCGCGGTATCGCCGAGGCTGTGAAAGGTGGCGTACGCCAGGCCGGCGGCGTGCCTTTCGAGTTCAACACCATCGCCGTGTGTGACGGACTTGCCATGAACCACTCCGGCATGAGGTATTCCCTGGCCTCCCGGGAACTGATCGCCGACACCGTTGAAGTCATGGCCCAGGCTCACGCTTTCGACGGGTTGGTGTTCATCCCCAACTGCGACAAGGTCATTCCCGGCATGCTCATGGCCGCGGTCAGGCTGAATCTGCCGGCCATCTTTATCAGCGGCGGGCCGATGCTGGCCGGGCAACTCGCTGTCGATGGGGGAACCAAAGCGATCGATCTTTCTTCCGTATTCGAAGCGGTCGGCCAATTCGTTAAAGGCGACTTATCGGCCGAGAAATTGGAAGAAATTGAAGGCGCCGCCTGCCCCGGCTGCGGCTCCTGCTCCGGATTATTCACCGCCAATACCATGAACTGCCTCACCGAAGCCGTGGGTATGGGGCTCCCGGGCAACGGCACTATTCCGGCCGTGGACCAACGCCGGTATGCCCTGGCGCGTAAAGCCGGTGAGGTGATTATGCGGCTGGTGGCCGAAGACCTGAAACCCCGCGATATTATCAATCCGAAGGCCATCCACAACGCCTTCGTCGTAGATGTCGCCTTGGGCGGCAGCAGCAACTCGGTGCTTCACCTGGAAGCCATCGCCCACGAGGCTGGGATCGAATTCCCCCTGGCAAAGATAAACGAAATCAGCGATAAGACTCCCTGCCTGTGCCGCATCCGTCCGGCGGGTGAGCACCACATCGAAGACCTGGATAGGGCCGGCGGCATTCCGGCGGTCATGCGCGAACTTTCCGGGCTGCTCAAACTCGATGCCTGGAGCGTTTACGGCGGTCTGATCGGTGATGTGGTCAAAGGCGCGCCCCATGCTGACGGCAACGTCATCCATCACCTGGGTCATCCGGTAACAGCGAAAGGCGGCATCGCTATACTCTTCGGCAACCTGGCCCCGGAAGGTTCGGTAGTCAAGCGTTCGGCCGTAGCCCCGGAGATGATGGTTCACTCCGGTCCGGCGCGGATCTTCAACTCCGAGGAGGAAGCGACCAAAGGCATCATTGAACACAAGGTTAAACCGGGCGATGTGGTGGTAATCCGTTACGAGGGACCCCGCGGCGGGCCGGGCATGCGGGAAATGCTGACTCCCACTTCGATGCTGGCCGGGATGGGTTTGGATAAATCGGTAGCCCTGATCACCGACGGCAGATTCTCCGGCGCCACGCGCGGGGCGGCCATCGGCCATGTCGCCCCGGAGGCGGCACTGGGTGGACCGATCGCTTCCCTCGAAGAAGGGGATATTATTGACATCGATATCCCCAACCATCGATTGAACGTTCGCCTCGCCGACGGCGAGATCGAGCGGAGATTACAGCATTTGCCGGTTTTCGAGCCCAAAATAAAAACAGGCTATTTGAAACGTTACGCCCAGCAGGTCTCATCGGCCAGCCGCGGCGCTGTCTTTACTGATTAGGAGAGCCAGATGAAACTTACCGGCGCTCAAATTCTGTGTGAAAGCCTGCTCAAGGAAGGCGTCGATACCGTCTTCGGCTATCCCGGCGGCCAGGTTTTGCCACTGTATCATACCCTTACGCAATACCCCAAGCTTCGGCACATCCTGGTCCGCCACGAGCAAGGCGCCGTCCATGCCGCCGATGCCTATTCCCGCGTCACCGGCCGTGTCGGCGTTTGTTTTGCTACCTCCGGGCCAGGCGCCACCAACCTGATAACTGGCCTGGCTAACGCCTATATGGACTCTATCCCTATGGTGGCTGTTACCGGGCAGGTGCCTCGGGCGATGATCGGTCGGGACGCGTTCCAAGAATCCGATATCACCGGTATCACCATCCCGATCACCAAGCATAACTACCTGGTCATGGACGTCGCTGACCTGGCTAAAACGGTAAAAGAAGCGTTCTACATCGCCGGCACCGGACGTCCCGGACCGGTGCTCATTGACCTGCCACGCGACATCCAGCAGGAGTGTACCGAATTCCACTATCCGGCTAAGGTTAACCTGCCGGGTTACAAGCCGACCCTGGGCGGCAACCCGCTGCAGATTAAGAAGGCAGCCAAGCTCCTGGCCGAGGCCAAAAAGCCGGTTCTTATCGCCGGCCATGGCGTGCGTATCTCCGGGGCATACAAGGAGCTTAAATACCTGGCCGAGACTCTCCATTTGCCGGTGATCACTACTCTCCTCGGCATATCGTCCTTCCCGGAGAGTCACGACCTGTCGTTTGGAATGATGGGCATGCACGGGCAGGCATCGGCCAACATGGCAATCACCAATTCCGACCTCATTATCGCCATCGGCATGCGCTTTGATGACCGGGCCACCGGCAAAATCGCAGCCTTCGCTCCCCACGCCAGGGTCATTCATATCGACATCGACCCGGCCGAGATCGGCAAGAACGTCAAGGTCGATGTACCGATTGTTGGCGACGTCAAAACCGTCCTGATCGAACTCAATAAAGAAATAACTCCCGCCCGCCACGACGAATGGCTGAAGCAGCTTCATGATTGGAAGAGCCAGTTCACCTCCGGCCTTGCGATTCGCGAGTCGGACAATATCCTGCCGCAATACGTTATCCGTAAGATCTGGGAGGTAACCAAGGGCGATGCCACGGTGGTCACGGGCGTCGGCCAGCACCAGATGTTTGCCGCCCAGCATTTCTTCTACGACAAGCCCAACAGCTTCATCACCTCCGGCGGGCTGGGCACCATGGGCTTCGAGTTGCCCGCCGCATTCGGTGCCCAGGAAGGACTGCCGGGTCAGACTGTGTGGTGCATTGCAGGCGATGGATCAATTCAGATGACCATCCAGGAACTCGGCACCATCCGCCAGGAGAATTCGCCGATCAAAGTTGCCATCATCAACAACGGCTACCTCGGCATGGTGCGCCAGTGGCAGGAACTTTTCTACGAGCACAACTACTCGTCTACCCCGCTGTGGTGCCCGGACTTTATCAAGATCGCCGAGGCCTACGGCATCCCGGCCCAGAACGTCACTAAGAAAGATGATGTCGTTTCGGCTATCCAAAAAGCCATGGCGACACCCGGGCCGTACATTCTGAACTTCGTCGTCGAGCCGGAGGAGAACGTCTACCCCATGGTGCCGCCGGGGGCGGGCATCGACCAGATACTCCATGAGCCAAAGGAGGCCTGCTAGATGGCGAGTAACAAGCACACGATCGTCGCCCTGGTAGCCGACCGCCCCGGCGTCTTGAACCGCATGGCCAGCCTGTTCCGCCGCCGCGGCTTCAATATCGATTCCATCGCCGTCGGGCATTCCGAGACGCCCCATCTGTCGCGCATGACTATTGTCGCCGAGGGTTCAGACACCCAGGTGGAGCAGATCCGCAAGCAGGTGGAGAAAATCATCGACGTCATCCGGGTGCAGGACATCTCGGAATTGGATATCGTTTCCCGTGAACTGGCACTCGTCAAAGTTAAGGCCAGCGCCGAAACCCGCTCGGAGATCATGCAGATCGTGGATATTTTCCGGGCTAAGATCGTCGATGTCTCCGCTGACTCGGTCATGGTGGAAGCCACCGGGGATGATGAAAAGCTGGGTTCTCTGTATAATCTGCTGAAACCCTTTGGCATTAAGGAAATGACCCGCACCGGCCGCATCGCCATGGCCCGGGGCGGCCAGACCGCGCGCCGCGAAGACACGGCCGAGTAAATTAAGGAGAGATTGATGGCA
This sequence comes from uncultured Dehalogenimonas sp., assembly GCA_964528105.1. Lineage (GTDB taxonomy): Bacteria > Chloroflexota > Dehalococcoidia > Dehalococcoidales > Dehalococcoidaceae > Dehalogenimonas. The sequence continues at coordinate 2,079 of CAZGRY010000061.1, read as the reverse complement.
GTTATCTATTACGAGAAAGATTGCGACCCGAAACTTCTTGCCGGCAAGACCATTGGCATCGTCGGCTATGGCAGCCAGGGTCATGCCCACGCCCAGAACCTGCGCGACAGCGGGTTCAAGGTCATTATCGGCGGCGTGCCCGGTTCGCCGTCGTGTTGCCGCGCCGCCGACGAGAAGTTCGAGGTAGTGTCTACCGCCGACATGGCCAAAAAGGCCGATGTCATCATGATCCTGGCCCCTGACCAGGTCCAAGCGAAAATCTACCGCGAAGACATCGCCCCCAATCTGCGGGCTGGCATGATGCTGATGTTCGCCCACGGCTTCAACATCCACTTTGGCCAGATCCTGCCGCCCGACAACATCGACGTCACCATGATCGCCCCCAAGGGCCCCGGCCACATGGTTCGCCAGGTCTTCACCGAAGGCGCCGGTGTGCCGGCGCTCGTCGCCGTCTACCAGAACGCCACCGGCAAGGCCAAGGAAAAGGCGCTGGCATATGCCGCCGGCATCGGTTCCGCCAGGGCGCCCGTGCTGGAGACGACCTTCGCCGAGGAAACTGAAACCGACCTTTTCGGCGAGCACGCCGTCCTCTGCGGCGGCGCTCCAGCCCGGATCAAGGCAGGTTTCGAGACTCTGGTTAAAGCCGGGTACCAGCCGGAGGTGGCCTATTTCGAGTGTTGCCATGAACTCAAACTCATCGTCGATCTGATCTATCAGGGCGGTCTGAAATACATGCGCTATTCCATCAGTGATACCGCCGAGTACGGTGATTACAGCCGCGGCCCGCGCATCGTTACCGAGGAAACCAAGAAAGAGATGGGACGCATCCTCGGAGAGATCCAGGACGGCAGTTTTGCTCGTGAATGGATTTTGGAAAACCAGGCTGGCAAGCCTCATTTCAACGCCCAGCGGCGCATAGAAGCCACCCACCCAATTGAAAAAGTGGGCGAAGGCTTGCGCGGCATGATGAGCTGGCTGAAGAAACCTAAGAAATAAGAGCCGCCTCCAACCTCCCTCTCCCGGAGTGGGAGACGGACCGAGGGAGAGGGTCGGTACATGGCTAAAGCACCGACGCCGTTTATGACGGTACGTTTGAATAATGGAAGCGGTTAAGGTAACATAAGCGCAATGATTCGTTTGTCTGGGAGCATTCTCATCCTTATTAGCCCCTTCTCCTGGTAAGAGGAGGGGTAGCCGTTATCTTCGGAATAACGTATAAGGAGAGTTCCCCGGACAAATGAATAAACTGATAATCTTCGATACCACCCTGCGCGACGGCGAACAGGCGGCCGGCGCTTCCCTTAACATCCAGGAGAAACTGGAGATTGCCCGGGCGCTGGAAGCTCTGGGCGTCGACGTCATCGAAGCGGGCTTCCCCATGACCTCTCCCGGTGATTTCGAAGCCGTTAAACGCGTCGCCGCTGAAATCAAGGGCTGCACCGTCTGCGGCCTGGCCCGGGCCACGCCCAAGGATATCGACCGCGCCTACGAAGCGCTCAAAAATGCCGCCAGCCCCCGCATCCACGTCTTCATTTCAGCTTCCGAGGTGCACATGGTGCACCAGCTCAAGAAAAGCCGCACTGAGGTGTTGGCGCTGGCGCGGGATATGGTCGCCCGGGCCAAGAGCTACCTGACCGATATCGAATTCTCGCCCATGGACGCCTCACGCTCGGACCCGAAGTTCATCTATGAACTGCTGGAAGCGGTGATCGATGCCGGGGCGACGACGCTAAATATCCCCGACACCGTAGGCTACGCCATGCCCGGTGAATTCGGCGGCCTCATCGAGGGTATCCTGAAGAACGTTCCCAACATCGATAAAGCGGTGATTTCCGTCCATTGCCATGATGACCTCGGCCTGTCGGTAGCCAACTCCTTGGAAGCCGTTAAGCGCGGCGCCCGCCAGGTGGAATGCACCATCAACGGCATCGGTGAGCGCGCCGGCAACGCCGCGCTGGAAGAGATCGTCATTGGGTTGAAGACGCGGCCGGATTATTATAACGTTACCACCTCGATCAATACCGAACTCCTCTATCCAACGTCGCGACTCGTTTCTCAGCGCACCGGTTTCCCGGTTCA
>CAZGRY010000060.1:0-8149 GCA_964528105.1 uncultured Dehalogenimonas sp. | reverse complement strand
TGAGTGGTGGTGCCCTGAACGCCATCGATCTGGGCCAGCTTCTGGGAGACGAAATCTGCGACCTGGTGCATCGTTTTACCGGTGACCAGAACCGCCAGGTCGTAGGTGCCGGACATGAGATAGACGGTGCGCGCCTCGGGGAAGTTGTAAACGCGGCGGGCGATGGCATCGAAGCCGGTATCGCGCTGGGGGGTCACTTTAACCTCGATAATGGCCTCGACGCGGTCATTGGAGACATTCTCCCAATTGATGACCGTCTTGTAGCGGACGATGGTGTGGTCAGCCTCGGCGTCTTTGATGACTTGCTTGACTTCATCCAGCTTGCCGCCGGTCATCCTGGCGATGACCTCGGGCGTGGTGCGGGCGTCGGATTCCAGAATCTTGAGGATTTCGTGCTTAAGCATAGCTAAACCCCTATCGTTCGCTGTGCCGTTCATTATACGCATTCGGGCGAAGGGGTGTAAAGCGTTGCGCGTTTCGTGTTACGGGTTGCGGGTTTAGATGATCCGGTCCTGCTTGTGGGCGACAGCGTCCAGCATGCCGCCAATGGCAACACCGAAGGCGACGCCGATGCCGGCGCCGATAGCGACCTGGCCGAACGCTACCCCGATCCCGGCGCCGATGGCCACGCCGACGCCGATCCACATGGCCACGTTATCACCCTCTTCCACCATCTTGTGCGCCGTCTTCAGATGCTTGATGATGCTGTCAACGGAACGGTAGTAGGCCTTCCAGTCCGCAAGTGTCCAGTCGTCCACTTTGTCCAGGCTATCCACCAGCCCGGAAATGGCGATGTGGTGGCCAGGACAGGTTTCGCAGCCGACGGACAGGGCTTCCAGGTGTCGGGCGACCCTGACAACCAACGGCAGGCGCAGGCGCTTCTGGTCTTTGAGGGTGAGGCCGGGTTTAGCGGCCTCGATGCGGGATTCGATTGAGGAGGGTTGCGGCGGTGTGGGGGGCATGAATCACCTCCGATAACGGAGTTATTGTAACACGAGAAGGGGTCCCGGGCACGGCATCCTTCGGCTTCGCTCAGGATAAATGCCGTGCCGCGGCCGCGGATGTTACAAATGGGGAATAAACGCCTCGACGAAATAGGCAATTTCCTCATCAATGGCGTCCGTAATGGGATCGATTTGAATCTTCAAAGGATAACCGTAGGTAGAGTCATACTCGACCACCAGGCTGTCGGCTTCGTCGTCGATGGCCTTCTGGATGACATCGAAAAGTTTATCGATGGTATCAACCGGTTTGAAGTAATTATTGGTGACTTCCTTCGGTTCCTGGGCGTATTCGACGCTCAGATTGACGCCGTTTTGCACCTTGATGATCACAGGGAAGGTGACGTTTGGCGGGCAGAAGCACAGGACGCGGAGACGGTATTCGTAGTTTTTGATGTTCGCCTGCTCCCATTTGGCGCGGGCAACGTCGAGATCGCGCTGCGGTCCAGACTTGACCAGGGCGCAGCCGGGAAGTGCACTCAAGAACAAGGCAACGACCAATGAGAGGAGTGTGAGACGAATTATCAGGTGTTTCATATTTGATATAACGACAAATGAAGCCCGAAGATACTCGGGGCGTCCGAATAATCTACGCGTCTGCGCACTTAAACGAAACGTTCGAATCGGTCCTTGGTCGCCTTGCAGATGGGGCAGACCTCAGGCGGCTCGCCGCGGCCGCACAGGTAGCCGCATACCTTGCAGCGCCATACCGGCTGCGATAGTTTTACGATAACGCCGTTAGCCGCAGCGGGTTCCTGTTCTTTCTCAGCCACTTTTTGGCCTCTCCTCTCGGGTATGGGTTTTAGGGTCTGTTTGCCCTGCAACACCGGCGTGGTGACATACAACGCGCAGTAGCAGGCGCCGTATCCGCCGAGGTCAGGGTCGCGGTAATCGCAGGGGCAGATGATGTCCAAATCTTCCGCCCTCGTCCCAGCGGCCAAGCGACAGGGGCAGGCCTGGTAACCGTAACGGGCGGTGTTGGCTAACAAGCCGATAACAAGCGACCTGGTGAACTCGACGTCCGGGTTCAGATGATAGCCGCTTTTTTCGGCATCGGTGTTCAACTTGTTGTAAAGCTGATCGATAGCCTCGGAATCGATCTGAAAGTCTTTCATTTGAGGGCTTCTTTGATCTCCGCTTCTTTAAAGCCGACGATGCATTTCTCGTTGTTGATGACCAGGGTGGGGAAGGAACACGACGGGTTCCAGCCGGTGATCTCCTTGACTGCGGCCTCGCGCTCCTTGCCGGCCAGCAGGTCGACGTACTCGTAAGTGTAGGCTACGCCCATGTCGTCCAGCAACTTCTTGGTCTTGCCACACCAGACACACGTGGACAAGGCGAAAAGCAGGATGTCACCCTTATTCTTACCGGGAACTTTGACGCGAGCCATACGGATTCTCCTTCAGGGCGCGTCCTTCAGGACGAGTCCTTCTTTACCGATTTGGGCTTAGGTAGTTTGGCCGGCAGCGCCGCGACCGTTTTCAACGATTTGTTCAACCAGGTCGCGAAAATCTCCGGGTGGTCGTAAACGGAGGCGGGCACGGTGACATATTCTTTCATGACATGGCCGGCTACCGGTTCAAACGGGGATGCCTCGTCAAAGGCGGCGATGAAAGCCTTACGGTCGGCTGCGGACAGCCTGATGAAGATATCGGACTGGTGAACGCCTGTGAACATGTTGCCGTTCGACGAATAAGTGGGGCAGCCGAACATCATCCGCCGCTGCGACGGAATGGCGATCATGGCGGCGGCCAGTACGTCCGTCAGCTCGTTGGAGCATTTTTCCCACTTCATGGTCATGTTTCAATTGTGGCCTATGAATCGGGTTGTGTCAAAAAGAGCGGGGATCGAGAAAGTGAGATCGAGATTATTCGTTGCGCTCAGAAAGACAAGTTGGGAAGTATTGACAAGAACGGCAGCTAAACATATATTGGTATAGTACAAATCGAAACAGTCGCGCGACTGGCGGAAGTGGAATGAACCACACGGAGCGCGCCTGACCTCACCCTAACCCTCTCCGTCTACGGAGAGGGCATAAAAGGGAAAGAGGATAGAAAAGCCGACCGCCTGGGCAAAACCGCTCAGGCGGTTTTTTGTTATGGGAGGGAAACGCAATGTTCTCGAGAGAATGGTTCGTGTACGTCTTCGGGCGGTGGATACTGCTGTCCGGTATTGCCGGGGCCATCGTCCAAGTCATAATCGCCGATAAGCTGGGGGTGCCGACTTTCCCGGCGTTCCTACTGAACCAATTGCTGCTGGCCTCGGTGTTCTGGTACGTGGACAAGTATATCTTCCAGCGGCATTTCGGCGCGGTGAAGGAGATGTTCAAATTTCCCAGGGTCAAGGGTGCTTTCACGCCGGCGATGCAGTTCAACAAGATCTCAGAAGAATACAGCGAATTTGCGGCGGCGTATCAAAAGGCGCCTGAGGATTACAGCAAATGGCTGCACGAATTCCTCGACCTGTCACACGCTGTGGAAATGACCGAGCGGGTCTTAAAAGAGAAAGGTGCCGATGTTAACTCGGAGTTCTACCGCATCGTGCAGGCGAATAAGGCGAAGGGGTTGTACGATGGAAAATCGGAGTGAGTGTATATATGTCGACGAAACTGAAAGAATATAGCTGGGTGAGAATCGTGAAACTGGCTGGAAAACCTGATGACCCGCGTTATAACACAATTGGATCGTACAAACGTGAACCACAGGTAGGCGATGTGGGATTCTTAATGCACACCTTTCACAAAGATGGCATCCCTGATCAATTCCTCGTTGATTTTTCCCTCGATATCGAGCACCAACGGTATGGTTCATTCCTTGAAGAAGAGCTCGAGCCGAAGGACGATAAGCAGACCAGTGGGATGAATGAGTAATTGATCGTTTCGCCGTTCATGGTTCGCCAGGCTCATCACGAACGGCGCTTGATTATCACTCGGAAAGGGTGGATCGCTCTAACGCGGGATCGCTGGGCGAGGCGCGCCTCGCCCCTACCGGAACGGAAGCCAAAGAGCTGGGCGGTTAAAGGTGGGGAATTGTTGGGCGACGCGGGCGTCGCCCTTACATTAGATTTTGGGCAGGCGTTTATGCCAGTCGGTGGACTGCTGGAAGGCGTGGCCAAGTTTCAGGATGGTCTTCTCGGCAAAAGGCTTGGCGATGATCTGCAGGCCGATAGGCAGGTTGTTGGCGAAGCCGCCCTGGATGGAGATGCCGGGCAAGCCGGCAATGTTGACCGGGATGGTGCAGATGTCCGAAAGGTACATCGAGAACGGGTCGGCGGCCTTTTCACCGATCTTGAACGGCACTGTCGGCGCCGTGGGGGTAATCAGAGCATCGAACTTCTCGAAGGCGGTATCGAACTCGCGGCGGATGACGGTGCGGACGCGCTGCGCCTTGACGTACCAGGCATCGTAATAACCGGCCGATAAAGCATAGGTGCCCAACATGATGCGGCGCTTGACCTCCGGGCCGAAGCCGATAGCGCGGGTCTTCTCCATTGCCTGCCACATGCTGTCAGTGTCTTTGTATGAGAAGCCATATTTCACGCCGTCGTAGCGGGCCAAGTTGGCCGAAGCCTCGGACGGGGCGATGATGTAATAGACGGCCAGGGCGGCATCGGTCGTCGGCAGCGAGCACTCCTCGATGGAGCAGCCGAGGCCTTCGTAGACTTTCAAGGCGGCATCTAGCGCCGCTTTAACCTCAGGGGTGACACCCTGCGCAAGATATTCTTTAGGCACGCCGAGCCGCATACCCTTGACGCTGCTGCCGAGGCAACCGTAGTAATCCGTTTCGGGTTGCGGTACCGAGGTGGAGTCCCTCGGGTCGTGCCCGGCGATAGCGTTTAACATGATTGCGGTATCGGCGACATCACGGGTAAAGGGACCGATCTGATCGAGCGATGAAGCGAAGGCGATCAGGCCGTAGCGCGATACAAGGCCGTAGGTCGGTTTGAGGCCGGTGACGGAACAGAAGGCCGCCGGCTGGCGGATGCTGCCGCCGGTGTCCGAGCCGAGGGCGGCCGGGGCAAAGCCCGCCGCAACGGCCGCGGCCGAACCGCCGGAAGAACCGCCGGGTACACGAGTGGTATCCCAAGGATTGCGGGTAGTGAAATAAGCCGAGTTTTCCGTAGAGGAGCCCATGGCGAACTCGTCCATATTGGACTTGGCGACGATGACGGCACCGCGGGCGCGCAATCGCTCGACCACCGCTGCGTCATAGGGCGGGATGAAATTCTCCAACATCTTGGAAGAACAGGTGGTGCGGATGCCTTTAGTGCAAAGAACGTCCTTCAAAACAACCGGGATTCCAGTTAAAGCGTGAGCCTCGCCGCGGGCAATGACGGCATCGGCCTGTTTCGCCTGATCAAGGGCTAACCCCTCGGTGACAGTCATGAGAGCCTGGATTTTGGGGTCAAAAGCGTCGATGCGGTCGAGATAGGCGCGGGTAAGCTCAACCGAAGAGACTTCTTTGTCTTTCAGGAGCTTACCAGCTTCAACGACGGTGAGTGATTTGACGTCGATCATGGCGTTTATTCGAGAACGGCGTGGATACGGAAGAAATCACCTTCGCGGTCAGGGGCGTTAGACAATACCTGCTCGGTGGTCAGCGACGGCGCCGGCTCATCGTAGCCCAGGACGTTGCACTGGGCGACGGTGTGGGCCGTGGGGGGTACGCCCTCGGTGTTCACCTTTGATAACACGGTGAAATTCCCCAGGATATCCGAAAGTTGGCCACGCAGCCGATCAACCTCAGCATCGTCGATGCCGAGGCGCGCCAGCCGGGCGATGTGCAGGACTTCTTCACGCGTCAGTTCCATATTCACGGGATTATAGCATCGGAGGGAACATCGGGCAACGGCGCGCTGTCACGCATGACACCCGGATGATGAGAATAGAAGGCTGCATAAGTCGCATTTTGTTGTCAAGACCGCTAAAAATAACAAAATATTTAAAATAAATGTTAAAAACCCCTTGAAATCCTTTAAATGCGGGACTACACTGAGGCTATGGATGTCATGGAACTCATAAAAGTTGCCAGCGACCTGAAAGCATCGGACCTCCACCTGGTCATCGACAGTCCGCCGCTGGTACGCATCAACGGTGAGTTGCAAGCCCTAAAAAACCAGCATGAACTCACTTCGCACGACATAGACGTTGCCCTAACCCAGATCACCGATGAAGAGCAGCGGCAGAAGTTCCTAGAAAACAAGGAACTAGACTTCGCGTGTTCGCCTGATGAGTGCGGCCGTCTGCGCTGCAACGTCGCCCGGCAGATGCACGGCATCAACCTGGCTATCCGCCTGCTGCCGCCAAAAGTACCAACGATCGATGAACTGGAATTGCCGCAGATCCTCAAGGACCTGGTGATGCAGCCCCGCGGCCTGCTGCTGGTAACCGGCCCAACCGGCAGCGGCAAGAGCACCACCTTGGCGGCGATGATCCACCATCTAAACCAGACCGGCGGCCTTCATATCATCACCATTGAGGACCCCATCGAATATGTCCACCGCCGCATCAAGTGCGCCATCACTCAGCGCCAGCTCGGCGACGATACCAATTCCTATCCCATGGCGCTGCGGCATATTTTACGGCAGAACCCCGATGTCATCATGCTGGGTGAGATCCGGGACCCGGATACCGCTGCGGCCGCCTTATCTGTGGCGGAAACCGGCCACCTGGTCCTATCCACCAGCCACGCCCCGTCCGCACCGCAGGCCATCGAGCGCATCATCGATCTCTTTGCGCCGCACGAGCGCCACCTGGCCGAGGCCCGCTTAGCATCACTCCTCGTGGCTGTCGTCTGCCAGACACTGGTGCCGCGGGCCAACGGCAACGGACGCATAGCCGCGGTGGAAGTCCTCATCGCCAGCCCGGCGGCGAAGAGCATGATCCGGGAAGGCAAGGTCCACCACCTGCATAACATCATAACAACCAGCCGGGAGTCTGGTATGGTGACCATGGACGAGGCCCTGGCCGACCTTTACAAAGCCGGGGCTATCAGCCTTAAAACCGTGATGTCCACCTGCAATGATTCGAACGAGGTCAAGAAGTACCTCGGGTCCCAATCGGCTTCCTTCAGCGACAAGAAAAAAGCAGCGGGCTGATACCCCACTTGTGGGAAATCCGGTTTACCCGACATTTCCTCCCGCATTAAGCTGCGCACGAACCTGCTCAACAAACTGATGGAGTTGGTTCAACGAGGGATCGGCTTCGATCAGCCTAAGCAGTTGGCTGCCGATGATGACGCCGTCCGCGTAAGCTGCGATGGATTGAGCCTGTTCAGGTGTTGAAATGCCAAACCCCACGGCCAGCGGTACGTTCGACTGGCTGCGCACCCGTTGGATGAAGTCCGGCAGATAAGTTGGCATCGTATCGCGAACGCCGGTAACCCCAGCCACTGAAGTCAGGTAGACAAAGCCTCGAGATTTTCGCGCCACCAAGGCGATCCGGTCTGATGTAGTGGTAGGCGCCAGCAGGTGGACGAAAGTCGGTTTTTATCTGAACGCAGGTTGGGATCTGGTCTTTTCTGGATATAACAACCGGGGGGCTTCATCAGCCCCTCGGTTGTTATTGATATTTTCTCTGGAAACGACGTCAAGCTCAGAGTGTCTTGCTTTTCGGATCAATTGATGATTGAGTTGTATTCAGCTACTGACAGGTACTGTGGTTCATAAACTAGGCCTCGAACTTCCAAAGCATTGACGAACGCCCGAAGATGGTTCTCGGATCCTCTGATAAGATTCTGATACACTCTTTGAATATCGATGTTATCAGTTCTTTCAAGGCATTCTCTGAGGTCGAGAATATCAATCTCTTCGATTGCAGCCCCGACCGTCAATGCATCGATGACTGAAGCGCTCCCTTGAACGATCAAAGCATCATAAAGTCCCTGTAATTCGCTATTGGTGAAAACACCTACTCCGTTGTTCCCCACTGGGTCAATCAATCCGTATTTTTCAATCACGTTTTGCAAGGCATCCATGTGTTTTTGTTCACTTTGGCTTATGTTGCTGAAGATCTGATTAGTCCATAAAGTCGCCATAGTCAGGTAGACATCTCGGGCGACCTTTTCTTCTTCTCTCATAAACAGCACATCATGTGCCTCAGTGTCGGACAATGAAGAAACGCAATCACAAACAACAGCTTGGGTTAGCGC
>CAZGRY010000059.1:8016-8405 GCA_964528105.1 uncultured Dehalogenimonas sp. | reverse complement strand
GTGGGATCGAAAGCAGTGTACAGGCTTTCCGCCTCCTCGATGAGCAAGCGCAGCAACAATAGAGCATCGACGGGGCCGCCGGATTCGCCGGAAAGGCTGGTGGCGATTGACGCGATATCGGGGAAGCAGGCCAAATCGACATTGACATTGATACCGATGCCCACGACGGCAAAAGAGCGGTCTTTAACGACGCCGCTTTCGACTAGGATGCCGGCAACCTTTTTGCCACCGATGAGAACATCGTTGGGCCATTTCAGGTCAGCCTTGAGTTTTGGTACTGACTCGATGGCCTCGGCGACAGCCAATCCCGTCAGCATGGTCAGGTAAGGCATCTTCTCCGGCGACGGGTACAGCAGCAACGACAGAGATAGCGAACCAGATGGGGAGAT
>CAZGRY010000059.1:0-8006 GCA_964528105.1 uncultured Dehalogenimonas sp. | reverse complement strand
GGCCTTCGGTCTGCTCCGCGGCGATGACCAGCGTGCCCTCCGGAGCCCGTTTATGCGCCAGTTCCCGGGCTCTGTCCATCGTCGAGCCAATGGACTCGTAGGTGAATAGAGTATGCCCCCAGCGGCAGCCGGCCAGGGCGTTTTCCACGCTGCGATAGTCGAAAAAAGTCATGAAGCCAGTATAGCATTCGATTCTCGGATGCCGCCAGTGACACAACGCCTCGCCGACGCAATAATGGTCTGGAGGGGACCGAGATGAAGGCTGAAGATAAGCTCAAAGAATATCAAGCCAAACGCGACTTTAAGCGCACCGCCGAGCCGCCGCCGGAGGTGTTGCCGCCTTCGGCCAAGCCGATGTTCGTCATCCAGAAACACGACGCCTCCCAACTGCATTACGATCTGAGGTTGGAGATCGACGGCGTGCTCAAGAGCTGGGCGGTGCCAAAAGGGCCGTCACTCGACCCCCAGGTTAAACACCTCGCCGTGCCTACCGAAGACCATCCGATGGCCTACGGCGGTTTCGAGGGTACCATACCGGAGGGAGAATACGGCGGCGGCACGGTCATGGTCTGGGATACCGGCACATACCGCAACATCAAGGCCGACAAGCCCGAGCCGGAATCGATGACCGAGGCTTTCGTCAAAGGACGTATCGAGGTATTCCTCGAAGGTAATAAACTTAAGGGGATGTTCGCCTTGATCAAGACCGCCCGCGGCTGGTTGTTCTTTAAGATGAAGGATGAATTTATAAAAACGGGCGATATCCTTGAACAGGCGCCGGATTCAGCACTGACCGGCCGCAGCCTGGAGCAGATCGCTGCCAAAGGTTAGACGGCGGTGTCGACGGCCTGCCTCAAAGCCATCAAGTTCGCCTCGGGCACGCCGAGGGAATAGGTGCAACCGGTAGTGAGGATGAGGCGGCGGCCGTTCATCTTGTTGATTGCATCGCGTGCCTGCTCGGCAACCGCCTCAGGCGTGCCATCCTGCAGGAGATGGAGTTGCTCAATCCCACCCATTAGCGCCCCTGGGAACCGGTCGGCTGCGGTGGACAGGTCGATGCCTGCAGTCCGGTCATGCCAGTTTAAGGCCTTAGCCGGGTAGTCGGCTGTTTCTTTGAACATCGGATGCTGGCCGTGCAGGTGCAGGACATTGAACCAGCCGCCGGCTGCGGCTTCAAGGACGGTCAGGTCGCCGGGCCGTCCGAACTGCCGGTGCTCGTCACCGTTCATGAGTTCGTAGCTGGCAAATCGAGCGGAAAGGAAGACGCCGTCAGCCCCAACCTCGATGCAGGCTTTAGCGAAGTTGGCACTGGTTTCGGCCAGGGCATGCAGCGCGGGTACCACCTTTTCAGGGTACTCCCGTAGATGAGCCAGGAAAAGTTCGTCACCAGCCAGGTAAGCCGCCATGGACGCCGGATGGAACATGGTGACGATGACGGGGGTACCGGCGGCTTTCTCTTTGATGACGCGCCGCAGGGAGTCGAGGTGCCAGCCGTAAGCACCGCGGTGAACATCCAGGGGAGCGACGGCGTCCCAATCCCCGGGCTTGTGAATAATCTTCGACAGGTACTCCCGGTCGCCCATGATGCTGCCGCGATAGGCGTGGGTAATCCCATAATCCTCAACGCAATAGGTTGAGGAAACCGGAAACTTGATGAAGTCCAGGTCGTACTTACTTTGGTAGGCGAGGGTAACCCGGGCCAAACTATCGGGGTTTTGATCATCCCCGGGCCAGTGGCGCCAGAATCCCACCGGGACGCGGTCGGCTGGCTTTCCATCAAGCACCGCCTGGATTCGTTCGCGTTTAGTCATCATAGTGACGGCCCCCACGAGAGTATGCTCGAGTGCGAATTCTCGACGATGGACCGGAACTTTTGATACATCTCCTGCCGTTCCTCTTCGGCTTTTTTAAAAGCCGAGATATCACGGAGGATAGCCACGAGCATTGGGTGGTGGCTGATCTTGAGGAGATCGAGGCTGATTTCGGTATCGAATTCAGAGCCATCGACTTTGCGGTGTTTCTATTCGAAAATCTGTGGTTCACCGGCAAGAGCCAGGTGGATTTATTCAAGGGCTTTTTCCTTGGATGTCCTGCCATCGGGTTGAAAATCGGGAGAAAACTCGTATGGGGTTTTGCCTACGAGTTGCTCCCGCGAGACCCCGAACATCTCTTCGGCTTTTTGGTTGCCCTCAATAAAACCGAGCTCATCCAGGAGCATTATGGCATAGTTATCCATCAAAACCTCTTGAAATAGATCCAGGGGAAATCTTAACACAAATAAAAGAAGTAGTTATACCGGGACCTATCCATTAATTTGAACGTAATAAGGGGCTAGTGTACAATCTCCGTATTCAAATCTGCAGGAGATATTATGACGCAAGAGCGATGTCGCGGCTGCCGCGACCTTATTCCCCAAGAAATGTTGAAGTTCCGCCTGGCTGAATCCGTATTCATTGATACGGCGCTTAAATGGGGTTATGAGGAGGTGCGTACCCCCACCCTGGAGTACTTGCACCTGTTCACCGCCACCGGCACGCTGACCCCAGGCATGCTGGGCCAGGTTTTCTCTTTCCTCGATTGGGACGGCTGGAGCGGAGAGCGTGTGGTGATGCGGCCTGACGGCACTATTCCGATTACCCGGCTATACACCGACAGCCTGGCTGACCGCGATGTGGCGCGGCTTTTCTACGTTCTCAACGTTTTCCGATTCGAGGAAACGCCGGGTGCGGGACGGGAGCGCTGGCAATGCGGCGCCGAGCTTGTCGGCGGCAACTCAGCCCTGGCCGATGTCGAACTGGTACGGATGTCTCTGGAGACGCTTGAACTGATGGGCCTGGAAGGCCATGTCAAGGTCTCCCACTCGGGGGTCATCCAGGCAGTCCTGGCTCAGCTTGAGCCGTCCGCTGAAGCCCGCCACAAACTGTTTGACGACATCCTCGATGGTAATGAATCGGTTATGGCACGGTTGGCCGCAGCCAATCCGGACCTCATGGCCGGGTTGGCGACACTGCTGGGCGTCACCGGCACCTCTTCGAATTACCTGTCCAACCTCCGGTCGCTCTTCGGCTATTCGGAAGACCTCGAAGCGGCAGCCGCCGATTTCGCCGCCACCCTCGACATGCTCGACGACATCGGACTGTCGTATGAGATCGACCTCTCCTCGGGCCGTGGCTTTGAATACTATACCGGCGTTATCTTCCATCTCTCAGTTGACGGCAAAACCGTCGGCGGCGGTGGAAGATACGATAACCTAATCGCCCTGATGGGCGGCCAGCCGAAACCGGCTGCTGGTTTCGCGTTGTACATGGACGAGTTGATGAAGTTTCTCGACATGAGTGACTACGAGATGGAAGAACCCGACCGCTTCCTGATCAGCTTCCAGCAGGGAGACGAAGCTCGAGCCTTTGCGGTTGCCACCGACCTGCGTGACGCCGACTACACCGCCGAGATCAAGCTGGGCGACCCGGACGTCATGGACTATGACTGGGTGCTCAATATCACCGAGGACGGGCTGCTCGTCCTGTCAGACACCGAAACCGACGAAGAATTTGAATTCGAAACGGTAGACGAACTGGTGGAGATGCTGGGCGGGGAGGCATCCGAAGAATGAAGGTCGCATTACCCAAGGGGCGCCTCCTGGCCGATACGGCAGCTCTTTTAGACCGCGCTGGTTGGCAACTCAACGACTACCAGCCGAAAGCTCGGTTGTACCGGCTTAAAAGCGGCAAGTATCCTGAAATGTCAGCCAAGATGCTCCACGAAAAGGACATCCCTATTCAGGTAGCCATCGGTAACTATGACCTGGGGATCTGCGGTGCCGACTGGGTGGAGGAACTTGTTTCCCGCTACCGCCTGACCTCCCTGGTCAAGGTGAAAATCCTGGGTTACGGCCACGGTGCCCTTTACGCCGCAGCGGCCGCCGGCGACGGCATTTCTTCACTGTCCGACCTTGCAGCGAAAAGCGGCAAAGTCCGCCTCGCCTCGGAGTACCCTAACCTGGCGGAGCAATTGGCCATCGAACTGCGGCTTAAAAATTATGCCGTCTACCCGCTTTGGGGTAGCGCCGAAGCCTATCCTCCGGAGACAGCCGAGGTGGTCATCCTGCCGCGTAAGAGCGCCGGCGAACTCGAGGGCAAGGGGCTCAGAGTGCTGTCCGAGGTCCTGGATTTTAAGGCAGTCCTGGTGGCTAACCGCGAGAGCCTGGCAACCAAAGACCTGTCTGCGGCCATAAGCTCGATACTGGCCAACCTGCAGCCGGTTCCGGAAATCGATGAGACCCTACCAGCGAAGACCGCCGCCGCCCTCGAAGCCTATCATGAATATACTCCCGACGTGGTGCGGCTGGCGCTGCCCGACGGCCACCAGCAACCGCACGTCCGCAAGATCCTCGACGCCGCAGGCATCCACATCGACGACTACCCCTCCGACCGGGGATTCCGGCGGCCCAAGAGCGACCTCGAGGGCTTTACCATCAAGACCATCCGGCCGCAGGACATGCCGATACAGGTTGCCAACGGCAATTTCGACCTGGCCATCACCGGTTGGGATTGGCTAACCGACCACCTGCACCAGTTCCCGGCCAGCCCGGTCAAGCGGTTGCTCGATCTGAAATATGGTTGGGTGCGCATCGTCGCTGTCGTTGCTAACGAAGTGCCGGTGACCAATGCCGTGGAGCTCAAAGCATACTTCCGCAACAAGAACCTGCGAGTCGCTTCGGAGTATATCAACATTGCCGACGACTACGCCCGCAACAACCATTTCGGCCGCTACCGCATCGCGCCGACCTGGGGCTCGACCGAGGCTTACCTGCCGGAAGATGCCGACCTTCTCATAGAAAATACCGAGACCGGCGGCACCATCGCCCGGCACAACCTGCGCATCATCGACACTCTTTTCGAGTCCACTGCCTGCGTCATCGGCAACACCCAAGCGGCTGACAACCCGGTCAAGCGCAAGAGGATGGAAGAACTGGTAGAGCGGCTGGGTAAAGCACTGGAGAAGGTCTAATGCGTTTCGTCACCGGTTTCGATGCCGCAAAAAAGCTGCTAGAACGCCGGGCGAACACATACGCCGGCAATTCGGCGGTGGAGCAGTCTGTGCGGGCGGTCATCGAAGAGGTCGTCTGTGATGGTGACGCTGCCTTAAGGCGTTTTACTGCTAAATATGATCGCGTCGACTTGAAGACTTTTGAAGTGACGAAGGAACGCATCGCCGCCGCTAAATCGGCGATCGATCCGGAACTGCTGGCCGCGCTGGAAATCGCCGCCGGCCGCATCCATGACTATCACCTGGAACAACGCAGGGCTATCTCCACCATGGAAACGGCGATGAACGGTCGGCAGGTATTCCGGCCCTTGGAACGGGTCGGCGTTTATGCTCCGGGAGGCAAGGCTTATTATCCTTCGACAGTGCTGATGACGGCCATTCCGGCCAAAGCAGCGGGAGTGCCCGAGGTCATTTTAGCAACCCCTCCCGGCCCCGATGGACACATCCCGGCGCCGACTCTAGCCGCCGCCGCCATCGCCGGGGTAGACCGGGTTTTCAGCATCGGCGGCGCGCAGGCGATAGCCGCGCTGGCTTACGGCACTGAAACTGTGCCTCAAGTGGACAAGATCTGCGGGCCGGGCAATATCTACGTCATGACTGCCAAGCGACTAGTGTATGGTGCCGTGGCTATCGATGGCCTGCAGGGGCCAAGCGAGGTCCTCATCATCGCCGACGAGGGCGCCAACCTGGCCTTCGTGGCCTCCGATATGCTGGCCCAAGCTGAACACGACCCAATGGCGCAATCGGTGCTTGTGACGACATCTCTGACATTGGGGCGGCAGGTGATGGCGGCTTTTCGCGCTGAGACCTCCGATCCGGCCAGGCGTGAAATTGTCGAGAAATCGCTTGAAGAACATGGCATTGTCGCCGTCGTCGAGACGTTGGACGAGGCGGTTGAGTTAGCCAATATTTTCGCTCCGGAGCATCTGCTGGTATTGGCGGTGGGCGCTAAAAAAATCCTTGAAAAGATAAACAACGCCGGATGCGCTTTCATCGGCGGTAAGGCATCGGTCGCCTTCGGCGACTACGTCGCCGGGCCGTCTCACACCTTGCCTACCGGCGGCACCGCCCGATTCGCGTCACCGTTGAACGTGCTTGATTTTCTGAAAATCATCGATGTTGTCCATGTGGACGATTTGATGGTAAAAAACTTTGGTCCCGCTGCAGCAACCATCGCGAGGGCTGAGGGGTTGACGGCGCACGAGGACGCGCTTCGCCTGAGAACGGAGACACCATGACCGAGATAAACAAATTCATGCGGCGGGAATTGGATAAATTCACCGGTTACGCCGCCTGTAAATCGCCGGAAGCCCTCGACGAGGAAACGCGAGCTCTGGGTATCGTCAAGCTCGATGCTAACGAGAATGTTTACGGCCCGTCGCCGCGGGTAAAGGCGGCTTTCGCGTCTTTCGATGACGCCCACATCTACCCCGATTCCTGTCAGACCGAACTCCGCAAGGCGCTGGCCGTTTACACCGGCGTCCTCTCAGACCAGATTATCGCCGGGTCGGGCTCCGACCAGCTTATCGACCTTCTGATCCGGCTTTTCGTCAACACCGGAGACGAGGTTCTAACCGCCACACCGACCTTTGCCATGTACAAGTTCTTCACCGAACTTTCCGCCGGCAAATTCGTAGCGGTGCCTCGGGATGACGACCATAACATTGCCCCGGAAAAGCTGATCAGGGCGATCTCCAAGAAGACCAAGCTCATTTTTATCGCCATGCCCAACAACCCCACCGGCACCCAGATACCCGTGGAAGCGGTAAAGAAAATACTCGAAACCGGCCTGCCGGTGGTCGTCGATGAGGCGTATTACGAATTCACCGGGCAGACGCTTGCGCCGGAACTCGATAAATATCCCAACATGATGGTTCTGCGCACCTTCAGTAAATGGGCTGGTCTTGCCGGGTTGCGCGTTGGTTACGGCTTGTTCCCAAAGACCGTCGCCGATCGTTTGGATGCCATCAAAGACCCGTACTGCGTCAACGCCGCGGCGGTGGTAGCGGCGCGGGAATCGCTCAAAGATGTCGAATACCTCATGGGCAACGTGAGACTGATGATTTCGGAGCGGGAGCGGCTGTTTGAAGCGCTATCGGCGATAAAATACTTGAAACCGTACCCTTCGGCGGCGAACTTCATTCTGTGCAAGGTCAAGGGCAAGATCGCTCTGCAAATCCAGGTTCTACTCGAACGGCGGGGTATCCTCGTCCGTTACTTCAACTCGCCGCAGATGGAAAACAGCCTGCGATTCTCCATCGGCCGGCCGCAGGATACCGACCGGCTCATCGCCGAACTCCAGAGAATAGGGGAATGATAACATGGCAGATCGAAAAGCCACAGTCAAACGGGAAACCCGGGAGACGACCATTTCGGTCACCGTCAACCTGGACGGCACCGGCAAGGACGAGATGTGCACCGGGATCAGGCTCTTTGACCACATGCTGTCGCAGATCGCACGCCACGGCGTATTTGACATAAAAGTGTCGGCTACCGGCGACGATGTTCACCATCTGGTGGAGGACGTCGGCATCTGCCTGGGCAAGGCGTTCAACGAAGCCCTTGGCGACAAGAAAGGTCTAGTGCGAACAGCCGATGCCACGGTACCCATGGACGAAGCGCTGGGATCTGTGGTCGTCGACCTCGGCGGCCGCGGCTACTCTGTTCTGAGTATGACCTTTGAAAACAACGACATGTCCGGCTTCCCGGCCGACCTCATCCGCCATTTCCTGGAGAGCTTTGCCGCGGAAGGGAAGATGAATCTCCACGCCGGCGTGGTTTATGGCACCAACGACCATCACAAGGCCGAGGCGGTCTTCAAAGCCCTGGGCCGGGCGCTGGACAAGGCTACACGCATTGACCCACGGATCAGCGACAGGCTGCCCTCTACCAAGGAGTTTATAGAGGGTTAGGTACGGTTTATCATCGAGAGGTTGGACAACGAAAGGTACCTAACGACT
>CAZGRY010000058.1:0-8429 GCA_964528105.1 uncultured Dehalogenimonas sp. | reverse complement strand
GCGGACTGGTGGACGGGCAATAATGAGACGCGCTACCGCTACCTGTATTCACCGGGGGAGATCGAGGAATTGGCAGGTCGGGTGCGGCAGTCAGCGGCGACGGCCAAGAAGACTTTCGCTTTCTTCAACAACCACTGGAAGGCTTACGCGCCGCGGAACGCGGGGGATTTGATCAAGGCGTTGGAGTTGCCGTTCCGGGGGCTGCCGACGTTGATGCCGTCGGAGGAGTGAAGGCGGGCGACACCGGGTGTGCCCCTACGGGGAGGACACAGCACGCTGTGTCCCTACGGGACCGAATTTATCGAATAGACCGTGGGAAAGGCCGTGACGTACTTTTTCAGGCCGGCGAAGTTATCGGCGGCCATGTCTTTCAGAAATTGAGCCGCAGCATCGGCGGCTAAGGACAGCGGTGGCGTTAGTTCGAAGCTCCAGTCGATGTTCTGTGGTGGCGTAACTAAAACGAAGACTTCCGGCTTACACCCGATAACCTCAGCGATCTGGATAAGTTCCAGAATGCCGACCTGGTGGAATGATACGACCTTTTTTCCCGGTTCAATCGATGTCTCGCCAGGTTTAAACAAGAATAACTCACCGGGCGCCTTGTCCAGCATCATGATATCAACCACGATGAGGCGGGTCACGCCCTCAAGCGGCCCCAGCAGGTCAAAACCTCCGACGCCGCCTTCCATGACCTTGACGCCTTGGGGCAGGTCAAGGTTTTTCAAGCGGCGGGCAACGTGAACACCGAAGCCCTCATCGCCGACGGCAATGTTACCCGCACCGAGGATTAGCGTAACTTCCGATTGGGTACTATCTTCCAATTTTTTCAACCTACTTTCAACGCGCACAATAAAGCATCGGCGGGTGTATTTGCAACCCCGCCGATGTTTTTTGGAATCCGGCTCCTTACTTTAAATACCTAGGTGTTTATGGCGCCTTCAACATTTTAACCAAAGCTGCTCGTTGATCCGGGTCTAGCAACGCACCGGTCTGGTGAGTCAGAATGTAACTTGTCAGCTGGGCCTCAGTCCGGCTGGCGACGCTGGGCGAAGTGACCAGGACTGGTGGCCCAAGGACGGTAGTGCCCACGATCACACCCTGGCGGTTAGCGCCGTGACACACAGCGCAACTGTTAGCGTAGAGCTGGGCGGCGTTGACGGCCGAGGTCGTCGCCGGAGGCGTGGTCGCTGGTGTTGTTGCCGGCGGAGTGGTCGTTGGCGGCGGGGTTGTCGTCGCAGGCGGCACCGTCTTCATGAAGATGGCTAAATTGTTAGCCTGGGCGGCAGGCAGATCAACGTTGGTCTTGCTCTTCAGGTGAACCACTGAGAAGGCACTCAACGCGGCATCGGTGAAACCGCTCAGGTTAGCCGGGGCGACCGGCGGCCCAACCAGGTTGGCCCCCGTAATCACGCCCTGGCGGTTGATGCCGTGACAGGCGGCGCAGTGGCTGAGGTAGACCAGGCCTCCATCGATGCCGGCCAAGGTGGTCAGCGGCGGAGACGTTGTGGTGGTCACCGGCGGGACCGTCGTCGTTACCGGCGGCTGGGTCGTCGTCGCAGTCGGCTCGTCCGTTTTAGTACAGGATGCGAGGAGTGGTACCAGAGCCACTACGGAAATAAGGATGGAATTAAGTACAATCCGATTCCCCCGATTGATTGACGGCATCTGATACCTCCTAATCTCTTTTTATCCTTTCCACATTATGGCACAGTTTTCATATAAGTCGGCAACGCGCCATTTTCAGCTTGAGTCAGATTTGCTCCGTCATTTGATTGCCCCAGGCTGGGGTCGGTGCGAGTCGCTCTGTGGTAAACACAGGTACCTGCTCGCAAGCGAAAAATCCGACCCATGTTCGGTGCTTGGCGAACGAAGTTTCCCAAGATCCACCGCCGAAGTTATAATACCAGGTTATATGCTCAGTCTGAACAATATCGGTAAGTCTTTCGGGGCGCGGACGCTTTTTTCCGGCGTCACTTTCCATATCGGCGCCCGCGACCGTACGGCGCTCCTGGGGCCCAACGGCGCCGGCAAAACGACGCTGTTCGAGATCATCGCCGGGGATATGGCGGCGGACGAAGGCGTGGTCAGCCGGCCGAAAGATATCACCATAGGTTACCTGCGGCAGGAAGTCGACAACCAGTCGACCAAGCCCCTACTGGAACACATCACGGCCGCCGCCGGCAGAGCCGCCACGCTGGAACACCGGATCCGGGTACTCCAGGAAGAACTGTCCGAGGACGATGCAGACGACGATAAAGACGCCTTATTGAACGAATTGGGTGAACTGCAGCACCGGTTCGAGGCCATCGGCGGCTACGACCTGGAGCAACAAGCCAGGGTAATTTTAACCGGTCTGGGCTTCAAGGAAACCGATTTTACCAAACCCCTGTCCAGCTTCAGCGGCGGCTGGATGATGCGGGCGGAGCTGGGCCGGATACTGTTGCAGAACCCGGACCTGCTGCTTCTCGACGAGCCGACCAACCACCTCGACCTGGAAACCCAGTTGTGGTTCGAGGAGTATCTCCTCAGATACCAGGGGGCGGTGCTGCTGACGTCCCACGACCGTGCATTTTTAAACCGGGTGGTGCGACGGGTCATCGCCCTGGAGAACGGCGAGGTCTCGGTCTACATCGGCAACCATGATGCCTACGTCCTGGCGCGGCAGCGGGAAAAGGAAGCACTGGAGGCGGCGGCCGGGCGCCAGGCGGCGAAAATCGAAAAGGACACCAAGTTTATCGAGCGGTTCCGGGCCAAGAACACCAAGGCCAGCGTGGTGCAATCACGGATCAAGGCGCTGGACAAGATCAAACGCATCGAAGTGCCCCGCCTGGTCAAGAAGATAAAGTTCAGTTTCCCCGAGCCGCCGCGCTCCGGCGATGAGGTCATCAGCCTGCAGCACATCCGCAAGGCCTACGGCGACAAGGTGGTCTACGCCGATTTAAGCCTGGCCCTGCGCCGCGGCGACCGGGCCGCCCTGGTGGGACCCAACGGCGCCGGCAAGAGCACCCTGCTCAAGGTTTTGGACGGGGTGCTGCCCTTCGAGCGGGGCGAACGAAAATTGGGTCACAACGTCACCGCCGCCTACTATGCCCAGCACCAGCTGGAACTCCTCGACAGGAGCAACACGGTGCTGGAGGAACTGCGCCGGGCGGCGGGCGGCGAGACGGAGCAGCGGCTCCGGGCTATCCTGGGCGGATTCCTCTTCGGTAACGACGATATCAAAAAGAAGGTGTCTGTATTGTCCGGCGGCGAAAAGGCGCGACTGGCCATCGCCAAGATGCTGACACAGCCGGCCAACCTGCTGCTCATGGACGAGCCGACGAACCACCTGGATATCGCCTCACGCGAGATTCTGGCCGACGCCCTGGATGATTATCACGGCAGCCTGTGCTTCATCACCCACGACCGCACCCTGATCCGCCAGATCGCCAACAAGATCATCGAGGTAAAGGACGGCCAGGCGACGGTGTTTCCCGGCAGCTATGACGAATACCTGTACCACCAGGAGCAGATTGCCCAATCGGCATCGGTTGAAAAAGCAGCCGCCGCCAGACCCCAGACAGCGGCACCGCAATCCGGCGACCAGCGGGCGCGCCGGGCGGCGACCGGGGGCCTGCGGAACGAGTTCAACCTGAAGATGACGCCGCTGAAAAAGCGGATAGCCCAAATCGAAACCGACCTAGCCAACGACGAGGCCGAACTGGCGATTATCGAAGCTGAGTTTGCTAACCCGGAGGCTTACGGTGAAAGCAAGACCGTCGTCGGGCGAATCGACCGGCACAAGGCGCTCAAGGATTCAATAAAACGCCGCACCGCCGAATGGGAAACGCTGGCCGCCGAAGAAGAAAAACTCAAGAACGAACTGGAAGCCGCCTTGGCCCGCCTCGAGTAAACGCCTTAGCCATCCCTGCCTTTCAACAAAAATCCGCCGCTTTCGCTATCCCCCCGGCCCTACCCGACGTTATTACGGATATCAGTACCAATGACGGAGGCGTTGTCCTTATGAACAAGCAGCGGTTAGCCAAACTCAGCCTGATCCTCATCATCGCCGTGCTGGCCACCGGCGTCCCGGCCTGTACGCCGGTGTTTTCCGCCGAAAGCCACCTGGCGGTGGTGCCGAGCGTGCTCCATTCCGGCGAAACGGTCGATCTTTCGGTGGCTTTGCTCAAGGGCGACAGCCTGTCATCAGGCGACGTTGAAGTCACTTTATCGAACGACAAAGAAGTCGTCGCCCACGCCGAAAGCCGCATTAACGGCAAGGGTATCGTCGAACTCAAACTGCCCCAAATCCCCTCCGGCGATTACGAGATCCAGGTCAAAGGCCCCGGCTTCACCGAAAAAGCCAGCATCAAGGTCGAAAGCAGCTTTCTGCTTTTCCTCGAGACCGATAAACCGATTTACAAACCCAGCCAGACGATCCATATCAGCGCCATCTCCCTAAACTCCGAACTCAAGCCGGTCAGCCAGAAGATCACCATCGAGGCGCAGGACGCCAAGGGCATCAAGATCTTTAAAAAGGAAGTCACCGCCGACAAATACGGCATGGCCGAGCTGGAACTGCCGCTGTCCGAGGAGCCCAACCTGGGCACCTGGAAGATTATTGCCACCGCGCAGGACTCCAAGACCCAGCTCGATGTCAAGGTGGAAAAGTACGTCCTGCCGAAGTATGAAGTCCAGGTAACCCTGCCTAAGGACTGGTTCCTGGCCTCTGACCGCATTCTCGGTAAGGTGGAAGGCATCTATTCCTTCGGCAAGCCGGTCAGCGGCGAGCTGGAGATCATCGCCAAGCGGTACGTCGGCACGTGGGAAGAATACGCCCGCGTCACCAAAACGATCGACGGTAGCGCCGAGTTTGAGATCCCGGCCGTCGGCTATGTCGCCGGGGTGCCGGCGTCGGGCGGGCTGGGCAACGTCAATATCGAATTCATCGTCCGCGAACAGTCCACCGGCTACGAGGAGAAGGCCACCCGCATCCTGACTATCGCCTCGACGCAGTTGGTACTGCAGATCGTACCCGAGGGCAACGTCTTCCAGCCGGGACTGCCGTTCAACTTCCTGCTGTTGTCCGAGAACCCGGGCAACCAGCCGGTGCCGGCTAAAGTGGATGTCAACGTCAGCTACCTCGATTCCGCATATAATGAAGTCAGCAAGGAGATCAAGAAGGCGGTCGACACCGGCAGCGGCATGACCACCATGACCCTGTCGCCGCCGCTGGCCGCGGTGGCCATGGTCATCGATGCCGTGAGCGGCAACGCCTCGACCTCACAGACGATGCTGGCCGGCTATTCCCCGTCCGGCAACTTCATCCACCTGGAGCAGGTGTCGGCCCCGGCGGTGGCGGTCGGCGATACGGTCAAGTTCAAGGTTCACGCCACCAAAGAAGCCTCTAATTTCTACTATGAAGTCATCGCCAACGGCCGGGTGGTCTTTTCCGATTTCACCCGCAGCCGCGACATTTCGTTCAAGGCGACGCAGCAGATGGCCGGCGCCTCCCGGCTGCTGATCTACCAGGTCCTGCCCAACAGCGAAATAGCGGCCGATTACCTGCCTTTCACCGTCAAAGCGGTCTATCCCAACAACGTTTCCGCCACTTTCAGCGCCGACGAGGCCAAGCCCGGCGACAGCATCTCCATCAACGTGCAGTCAGAGGGCCAGTCTCGCGTCGGACTCGCGGTCGTCGATAAATCGGTGTTCATCCTGGCGGAGAACCGGATGAACCTGGACCAGGTCTTCGCCGAGCTGGAGCGGCTTTACATGACGCCGCAGTCCGAGCTCCATTCCATCACCATCTACCCGGCCATCGTGACCAAGGGCGCCGCTGATATCGTCAAGGACGCCGGCGTCATCATTTTGTCCAATAACAACCTGCCGGAAGGCAAGGAATTCGAGTCTCCGTTCGGCAGAGGCGACATGGAGGCCGGAGGCGGCGGCATCTTCTTCGGAGGAGCTGGCAAAGCCAACGGCGCGGTGCCGCCGGTGCTGGCGCCCGCCCCGAGCGTACCCGGCACCCAGACGATCGATACCTCGGCCCTGGCCCAGGTGGAGCGCGTCCGCCAATTCTTCCCCGAGACCTGGGTATGGCAGCAGGTGGTCACCGACGCCAGCGGCAAGTCCACTATTAAGTTGACCGTACCGGACAGCATCACCACCTGGATGCTGCGGGCGGTAGCCATTTCAGAGGATAAAGGTCTCGGCGTGGCCGAGGACGAACTCAAAGCCTTCCAGCCGTTCTTCGTGAAGCTGGACCTGCCCTACTCCGCCGTCCGTGGCGAGGAATTCCCGGTCAAGGTGGCGATCTACAACTATCTGACTACGCCGCAAGACATCGTCGTCGAACTGTCGCCCGACGGCTGGTTCGACCTGCTGGACAATCCTCAGAAAACCGTTCGCGTCGGTCCCGGAGATGTCGGCAGTGCGTCGTTCACCATCCGCGCCAATGGCCTGGGCTTCAACGATATCAAGGTCACCTCCCGCTCCGCCGCGGCGGCCGACGCCCTGATTCAACCGCTGCTCATCGAGCCGGAAGGCGTGCCGCGCGAATTCGTCGAAAACCTGGTGCTCAAGGACGGCGTAAACAAGACCATCGACACCCATATCCCCGAAGGCGCCATCGCCGATTCGGGCAGGGTCTTCCTGACGGTCACCGGCAGCTATCTCACCCAGACGATGTCGGGACTCGAAGCACTCATCCAGATGCCTTTCGGCTGCGGCGAGCAGAACATGATCGTCTTCGCCCCGGACGTCTTCATCACTAAATACCTCCGGGATTCCGGCCAGCTCAAGGTAGAGATCATGGCCAAGGCCGAAAAGCTGATGATCACCGGCTACCAGCGCGAGCTGACCTACCGCCGCAGCGACGGCAGCTTCTCAGCCTTCGGCAACCAGGACAAGGAAGGTTCCCTGTGGCTGACCTCGTTCGTCATGAAGAGCTTCGCCCAGGCCAAGGACATCATCTTCATCGACCAGAAGGTGCTTGACGACGCCGCGGCCTGGATCATCAAGACCCAGAAGGCCGACGGCAGCTTTGAATCTGTCGGCTTCGTCCACCACCAGGAGATGCTGGGCGGGCTAAACGGCAAGGACGCCCTGACCGCCTACGTGGCGACGGCGCTCCTAGAGGCCGGTGAAAAGACCGCTTCGGCCAAGGCACTCAAGTACCTCGAAGGCAAACTAAACGGCATGGACGACCCGTACACCCTGGCCCTCGCCGCCTATGCCCTGGCGCTGGGAAACAGCCCCCAAAAGAACGCCGCCCACGACAAGCTGATGGCCGAGGCCATCGAGGATGAGAACGGCCTGCACTGGGGTAGCATCGGCATCGTCGAACCGCTGCCGCAGCAGCCCATCGGCGGCGTCGGTAAGCCCGGCATCGGCGCGCCGTTCATGCCGCCGCGCGAAAACCGCACCGCAGTCGTCGAGACCACGGCCTATGCGATGTTGGCCCTGACCAAGCAGGGCGATGTTCTGAACGCCGGCCGCGCCGGCAAGTGGCTGACGTCACAGCGCAATTCCCTGGGCGGCTACGGCTCGACCCAGGACACCGTCGTGGCGCTGCAAGCCCTGACCGAGTACGCCGGCAACCTGCGCTCCGACGTGGACCTCACGGTCAACATCAAGGGCCCCGGCGTCGATAAAACCCTCAGGATCACCCCGGAAAACTTCGACGTGCTGCAAGTGGTCGAACTGCCCATCAATGCAGAGTTCAACGTCACCGCCAGCGGCAAGGGCGAGGTCATGGCCCAAGCCGTCACCCGCTTCAACATCGAGGAGCCGGAAGTGGTTGACCCGATCTTGAAGATCGACGTCGACTACGACGCCACCAACGTGGCGGTCAACGACCTGGTCAAGGTTACGGCCACGGTCAGCTTCAACCCGCCGGAATTCATCGCGTCGGGCATGGTGGTACTGGACATCTCGGTGCCCACAGGCTTCACAGCCGTCCCTGAATCAATCGACGCCGCCATCAAGGGCATCCCAATCATCAAGCGCTACGACATCTCCGGGCGCAAGGTCATCTTCTACCTGGACGAGATCAAGGCCGGTCAGACGATCACGATTAACTTCCAGGTCCTGGCGACCTACCCGGTCAAAGCCAAGGGCGCCGTGTCCCAGGTTTACGCCTACTACCAGCCTGACCTCAAGGGCGAGACGGTTGGGTTGGATATGACGGTCAAATAGAAGGGTCCTAGGATTCAGCTTTCACTGGAGCTACAATTGCGGAGGAAAGGCGGGTGGCAGTTGCCACCCGCCTTTCGTTTACCTATACTTACCTCGATACCGCACCGAGGAGTGAGTATATGGATTTCGGGATGGGCAACCGGCTTTCACGGATCTTTCAGAAAGACGGCCGGACGGTAATGCTGGCTGTGGACCACGGCTATTTCCAAGGGCCGACCACCGGCCTGGCCGAGTTCGGCACCTGCATCCCT
>CAZGRY010000057.1:0-8492 GCA_964528105.1 uncultured Dehalogenimonas sp. | reverse complement strand
GGCAAGTCCGGAAAAGCCCCAGCCGCCCCGCCGCGGCCCGGGCTCCAAGATCCGGCTGATACCGCTGGGCGGACTCGGCGAGATCGGCAAGAACATGATGGTCGTCGAGTACGCCGACGACATCATCATTATCGATTGCGGCCTGATGTTTCCCGAAGAAGATATGCCGGGTGTAGACCTGGTCATCCCCGACGTCACCTACCTGGTGGAGCGCAAGGATCAGGTCCGCGGCATTATCATCACTCACGGCCACGAAGATCATATCGGCGCGCTGCCCTATATTCTGCCGCAGCTCGACGTGCCGATCTACTGCGCCCCGCTGCCCCACGGCCTGATCTCGGTCAAGCTTAAAGAGGCGCACGTCCATACCGCCAAGATCCACGAGGTGCAGCCGGGTGTGCCGTTCGACCTTGGGGCTTTCAGGATCGAGTTCGTGTCCATGTGCCACTCCATCCCGGACTCCGCCGGCCTGATCATCACTACGCCGGTCGGCACCATCGTCCATTCCGGTGATTTCAAACTGGACTATACCCCGGTGGACTGCCGCCCCACCGACCTGGCGCGGCTGGCCCAGGCTGGGGCTGACGGCGTGCTGCTCCTCCTGGCCGATTCGACCCACGTCGAGCTGGCCGGCTATACGCCTTCGGAAAAGGTGGTGGGGGAAACGATCTCGGCCATCATGGCCAAAGCCCCGGGCCGGGTGCTGGTGACCACCTTTGCCTCGCTGGTGGCCCGCATCCAGCAGGTCATGGACGCCGCAGTGCAGTATAACCGCAAGATTTTCATCGCTGGCCGCGGCATGAACGAAATCGTCAAGATGGCACTCAAAATGGGCTACCTGAAAGTGCCGGACGGCCAGATCGGCGAGCTGACCGAGATGCACCGGCTGCCGCCGAACCGCGTTGCCCTGATTACCACCGGCTCCCAGGGCGAGCCGACCTCGGCCCTGGTGCGTATCGCCAATCGCGAGCACCGCGACGTGCAGATCAAGCAGGGCGACACCGTCATTATCTCCGCTTCTCCCATTCCCGGCAACGAATCGGTGGTCAGTAAAACGATCGACAGTCTGTTCAAGCAGGGAGCCCAGGTCTTTTACGACCGCATCGCCAAGGTCCACGTCCACGGCCACGCCTCGCAGGAAGAGCTCAAACTGCTGCAGAGCCTGATCCGGCCGCAGTACTTCGTGCCGGTTCACGGCGAGTACCGCCACCTGAAACTTCACGCCCAACTGGCGGAGGGCATGGGCGTAGCTCCCGACAATATCTTCATCCTGGAAGACGGCGATATCCTGGAACTGTCACAGAACGGCGGCAAGGTGGTCGGCCACGCGCCGGCGTCCAATGTCTACGTCGACGGCGTGTCGGTGGGGGACATTAACGGCGTAGTATTACGCAACCGCAAGATGCTGTCCCAGGACGGCATCGTGGTGGCTATCGTCACCCTCGACGCGGCTACGGGCCACCTGGCGGTGCGACCGGATATCGTCTCCCGCGGCTTCGTCGATCCCGAGGTCGGGCGGGCGTTACTCGAAGAGAGCAAGGATCTGGTCAGCCGCTTGTTCGAGGAAGAAAAACAGCGGATCTCAGATTCGACAGTGATCAACACTCGAGTACGCGACCTGCTATCGAAGTTCTATTACGATAAGACACGGCGGCGGCCGATGGTGCTACCGGTTATTGTGACGGTATAGGACGATACAGGGAACGACCTTCGGGTCGTATGACAAGTCATATCAGATTGCCACGGACTCGCCATTCAAGCCGAGTCCCCGCAACGACAGGTAATAGAAGGCTACGATAGATGAAAATGTTATTGGGTGTATTAATCGGAATTGCCGGGGCGATACTGCTGGCGAGCCTCGTGGTGCAGGCGTCGTTCCTGGGTTCCATCGCGGACGATACCACCATGCGGTTCGTTTTATCAATTGTCGGGCTGGCGATGATCCAGATAGGGTACCGGCTGTTTACCTCCGCCCGCCGCGATGCCGGCAAAGCCAAGTAGCAGCAGCCTGAACCGGTCGCGCGGGGGTAATTTCGTACTCTTTACAGCGGCGACGATGCCTGATACACTGTGGCCGTAGAACGGTTATGTCAATTAATAAAAACACCAAATCCAGGGGCAACGGCGGCAGGGTAGGGGCGGCAGGCAAACCTTCCAGATCGGCCCGTCCTCGTTCGCGCCGTGCGTCTTCGCCTAAGAAGACAGGCATTCTCGGCTGGCTGGCCAAGATCATTTTCGCCGCCGGCCTGATCAGCCTGGTCATCTGGCAGCGAGAAAACATCAACACCGCCATCAACACCGTTTTCTCCGGCACCGCCGCGGTCTTCGGTTGGGGCCTGCTGCTCGTCGTTCTCGGCATCATCATCGCCATGGCGGTGTTTAAACGCGAGGCGGTGCTGGAATTCGCCGAAAAGACCACCTTCATCTACTGGTACCGCTGGCTGGGGGCGATCGTTCTCATCATCGCTACCTGGGGACTCCTGGCTCTCCTGGGCGCCGGCGGCACCGTCGGCTTGTCCATCATCGGGTCGGACACCGGAGCCGGCGGCGTATTCATTGTATTTTTCCTGTTCCTCCTGGCCTTTGTGCTGCTGGCCCCGGCGCCGAGCTGGGCGGCCGCTAAATGGCTGGCCCTGGCCGTCACCCGCCCCTTCCGCGTAGACAGGCAGCGGCCGGGGGCGGAAGTGGTGGCTTATCCCACGACCATCGGGGGTACCCGCCCGCCGCTGACGAGGCCGTCGATTGCCATCCCGACCGACCGCAAAGCACAGCCGGAAACGACAACCGCCATCCCGGCATCCGCTTTGGTTCCGGCTGATGGCAAGCCAGCCGAAAAGGAACCTGTTAAAGCCGACAAGGGCGACAAACCCGAACGCGACCTCAAGCAGGTTTCCCAGGATGTGTGGAAAAAATACGGCGAAACGGCCACGCTGCTCTCTCCTGATGGCTGGCGCCTGCCGCCCATTGAAATACTGGACTACACCCCCGAAGTGGAATACGCCGAGGCCGACAACGAGGCGCGCGCCCGCATGATCGAAGAGGCGCTGGGCAGCTACGGCGTGGAAGCGGCGGTGGTACAGATCAACGCCGGGCCGACCGTCACCCAGTTCGGTGTCGAGCCCGGCTGGGACCGGCGGGTCAAGGAACTCAAAGAGAAAGACAAAGAGGGCAAGATCACCAGCAAACAGGTGGAGACCGGCCGGACGAGGGTCAAGGTCGACCGCATCTCTTCGCTGGCCAATGACCTTGCCCTGGCCCTGGCGGCCCCGTCGATCCGCATCGAGGCACCCATTCCGGGCAAGTCTCTGGTCGGCATCGAGGTGCCCAACACCATGCTAGGCTCGGTCAGCATGCGCACCGTGATGGAGACCACCGCCTTCCAGAAGCTCAAGATTAAGGCGCCGCTGGCGGTAGCCCTGGGCAAAGGCGCGGGCGGCGAGGCCGTCGTCGGCGACCTGGCCAGGATGCCGCACCTGCTCATCGCCGGCGCCACCGGCTCCGGCAAGACGGTGTGCCTGAACGCCATTATCTGCGGCCTCTTAATGAACAATACACCGAACGAGGTCAAGTTCATCATGATCGACCCCAAGCGGGTCGAGCTCACGCCTTATAACTCCATGCCGCACCTGGCAGCCCCGGTCATCGTCGACGTGGATAAGGCCATCGGCGCCCTTAAATGGCTGGCCGGAGAAATGGACCGGCGCTACAAGACCATGGCCGAGGTGACGGCGCGCAATATCGACGCTTACAATAAGAAGCCGGGCATCGAGAAGATGCCTTTCCTGGTGCTGGTCATCGACGAACTGGCCGATCTGATGATGGCTGGCTTCGACGACGTGGAGCACCTGCTGTGCCGCCTGGCGCAGATGGCCCGCGCCGTGGGCATTCACCTGGTGGTGGCGACGCAGCGGCCTTCGGTGGACGTCATCACCGGCCTGATCAAGGCCAACTTCCCCACTCGCATCAGCTTTGCCGTGACCTCCCAGGTGGACTCCCGGACTATCCTCGACACCGTCGGCGCCGAGAAACTACTCGGCCGCGGCGACATGCTCTACCTGCCCACCGACGCCGCCAAGCCCAAGCGGCTGCAGGGCTGCTATGTTTCCGACCTGGAGACGGAACGGCTGGTCTACTTCTGGAACGGCCAGCACCCGGAGGCTTTGACGCCGATGCTCAAGGTGGAAGAACTGGCCGCGGCTACCCAGGCGGCTACCGGCGGCGATAAAAAACAGCAGCACGACAGCCTGTTCGATACGGCGATGCAGCTGGCCGCGGACTCCGGCACCATCTCCGCCTCGTTCCTACAGCGCAAGCTCCACATCGGCTATCCCCGCGCGGCGAGACTGGCCGACGAGGTCAAGGAAGCCCTGGGACAGGACACGGACGACGGCGGGGCGGAAGTGCCGGCCGACGACGATACGTTGTTGCGCTAAACGTTTAAATATTACCGCCTGCCGGTTCTAACAAAAGGCTTGCCTCAACACCGCTTTTAAGCTATCGTTAAATTATGCCTAAATTAACTTTCCTTGGCGCCGCGGGCAACGTCACCGGTTCACGCTATCTCTTTGAGGACACCCAGATGCAGCTCCTCGTGGACTGCGGGCTGTACCAGGAGCGGGAATTTTTATCCCGCAACTGGAACCCGACCCCTTTGAAGCCGTCGGAGATTGAGGCGGTTCTTCTGACCCACGCCCACCTGGACCACATCGGTCTTTTACCCAAGCTGGTCCACGACGGGTTCAAAGGCAGGATCTACGCCACTGACGCCACCCTGGAAATGGCAGAGGTGCTGCTGCTGGACTCGGCGCGCATCCAGGAAGAAGATGCTGACTTCAAAAAACGGCGCCATCGCCGGGAAGGCCGCCGCGGACCGTACCCTGAAGAGCCGCTGTATAGCGTGGAAGACGCCAGGGCCTGTTTCCCGCTGTTCAAATCCGTCGGCTATGACAAACCCATCGATTTCAAAGGGATCAAGGCGACTTTTGTGAACGCCGGCCACGTCCTGGGGTCGGCCATGGTCTTCCTGGAGTTTAAATCGAATGGCGAGTCGCGAAATATCTGCTTCTCCGGCGACGTGGGGCGACCGAAGCGTCCGTTGCAGAACGAACCCACCCCCCTGACCGTGCCGGACTACCTGGTGGTGGAATCCACCTACGGCGACCGCGACCCTCCGCCGATACAAGAGGTTGAAGGCCGGTTTGCCAACATCATCAACGAAACGGTACACCGCAACGGCAAGGTGATCATCCCCGCCTTCGCCCTGGAGCGCACCCAGGAACTGCTTTATTATTTAAAGAGGCTCATGGCGGCGGGCACCATTCCGAAATTGACTGTCTACGTCGACAGCCCCATGGCCATTGAACTGACGGTGATCTTCACCCAGCACCCGGAGCTGTGGGGTGGCGACGCCGAGGGCTACACCAAGGGCTCGCCGTTCGAGTTTCCCGGCCTGAAGCTGACCGGTTCGGTTGCCGAATCACGCGCCATCGCCGGGCATAAAGGGCCGTGCATCATTATCGCCGGCTCCGGCATGGCCACCGGCGGCCGTATCAAGCATCACCTGGTGAACAATATCTCCCGCGCCGAGAACACCATCCTTTTTGCCGGCTATCAAGCTTGGGGCACCCTGGGACGGGTGATCACCGAAGGCACCACCCCGGTGCGCATCCTGGGACAGGAATACGAGGTCAAGGCCAAGATCGAGCAGCTGCACGGCCTTTCAGCCCACGCCGACCGCACTGAACTCCTGGAATGGACTTCCCACCTGGCCAAGCCGCCGAAAAGGGTGTTCGTCACCCACGGCGAAAAAGATTCGGCCAACTCATTTGCCGAGGCCTTGCGGCAGCGCACCGGCTGGACGGTCACCGTTCCTCAGTACGGCGAGACATTCGAATTGTGAAACTCCGGAAGAGTTGAAAAAGGGCTGGCCGATTGGCCAGCCCTTTTTCCTTTTAAGCACTTCTTCGGTTACTTAACGTTGGCGGCAATATAGGCTTTCACCTGGTCGATGCTGATGATCAGGTTGATCATCTCGAAGTCTTCACCGGGGGGGACCAGACCGGCGGTGGGGATGCCAAGCATTTTACCGCTGAGATTGAACAGGCAGCCGCCGCTGTTGCCGGGGTTTATTGCCGCATCGATTTGAATGTACTGGTCTATATGTCCTGCGCCATCATCGAGGACACGAAGCGCCGTTGAGATCACACCCTGAGTGAAGGTCGCCGGACCCGGCAGGTCAGTACCCATGGGGAAGCCGCCGGCCATGCACGGGTCGCCGGTAATGGCATCGGAGTTCGAACCCAGGGTCATCACCGGGAAGTCGGTGCGGGTGGAAGTGAGTTTGATAATAGCCAGATCCTCGACCCTGTCTATGGCTACCTGGGTCGCCGCGAAGATGCTGCCGTCCTTGAGGGTTACCTTTATGCTGGTGGCGCCGTTGATGACGTGGGCATTGGTGACGATATATCCGCGAGCATCAACGATAGTCCCGGAACCGGACGAAAGCCCTCCGACCACGCTGCAGTCGATACGAACGATCTTGGGTTCGACCTGTGGGATGATGCTGGAGAATGAAACCGCCCCTCCATTGCTGGTTCCACTCAGCCCAGCTGGACCCTGAGGTCCAAGCACAACGCCGGCGTCGATAGTCTGGCCGGTTGACATGGTCAGAATGAGATGGCCGCTGGAATTAACGGTAGCCGAGGCAACGCTGGCGCCTGCCGCGCCAGCCGGCCCGGCCGGCCCTTGGGCGCCGGCGGTTCCCGAACCGCAGCCGGAGACTGAGAACGACAGAGTAAGGGACATTACAGCGATAATTACGCTTTTCCGAAGTTTATTCACTGAATCGTCTCCCTTGGGTAAATTCCTATAACATTATAGTCCCGGCTTTGGCAGAATCCAAAGACCGGGACTATTTGGTCAATCGTGCAACTCGTTTCCGGGGTTATTAAATCATGTTGTTTTTATGGAGTTTTACCCCGCGGTTTGTTTTCGGTTTACTATATTTCCTTGCGCTTGAGTATCTGGGTGGCCAGGACGATGCTGCCGCAGATGATGGCGACCGTAATGCCGAGGGCCAGCCACTCGGCGCCGCCGGACTCACCGGCCACCAGGTGGTTGCCCCAGGAGGTGATCGCGCCAGGCATTAGTCTCCCGACCCAGGGCAACGCCGACAGGGTAGTGCCGGCGATAATCGCGGCGACAGCTACGCCGCCGGCGGCCAGCGAGTTGCGGAAGATGGCGGAGAATACCAGCGTGACGGCGATGCAGAACATAAGAAACACCGCCAGCAGGCCGGTCTGAGCCAGGAAACCGACGAGGTTGCCGTCCTCGAACAGCAGCCAGGTGTAGCCAAAGGCGCCGATACCTCCGACGACCAGTCCGGCAATGAAGGTTGCGGAGATTGCCACCAGCTTGGCGGTGACGAAAGCACCGATGCCGACCGGTTTAGTCAGGGTCATGAGGCCTGTGCCGCTTTTAAGTTCGCCGGCGATGGCGCCCATAGTGACCAGCACGACCACCAGCAGGCCGATCTGCAGCAGGGAGCCTTGGTATTCAGTCAGGGATTGGAGCGCCGTCGGCGCTGGCATTTCGATGACAACGCCGCCGCCGAATTGTTCGATGAGTTCCGGCGTGTATTTGGTGAGCACCGGCGTGCTCAAGCCGAAGAACAGGAAAATCCCAGCGACAATGAGCAACCGGTAAGTGCGGAACTGCTCTCGGAGTTCTTTTGATAGGAGCGTTTTGAAGCCGGTCATGAGCCCACCACCTCGACGAAGATATCCTCCAGGCTGGGCTGCGCCAACTCATAGCGCAGCAGCGTCAGCCCGCAGCCGGGGATGAGTTGCGGCAGTTCCTTCCGGGCGGCGCCGACGTCCCGGGCGGTGATGCGGAGCATCGAACTGCCGTTGACACCGGCCTTTTCGGCTTTAACGAACCACGGCCGGGATTGCACTGCCTCGATGAACGCTTTATCGTCCTCCTCGAACTGGATCTCGAAGACGGGGCGGGCGTATTTCTGGCGCAGTTCGTCGACGGTGGCGGTTACCAGCAGTTTTCCTTTATCGATGATGCCGACGCAGTCGCACACGCGCTCCACGTCGGATAGGATATGGGTGGACATGAAAACCGTGGCTTCTTCCTTAAGCCGGCCGATGAGGTCCAGGACGTCGCGGCGGCCGATGGGGTCGAGGGCCGAGGTCGGTTCGTCCAGGAACAACACCCTGGGGTGGTTGAGCATGGCCTGGGCGATGCCGAGGCGCTGCTTCATGCCCCGGGAGTAGCCGCCGACCTTGCGCCGGGCGGCCTTCTTGATATCGACGATCTCGAGAAGTTCTGCCGCCCGCTTGTTAATGGCCGGATAGGTCATGCCGTAAAGCTCGCCGGCGAATTTCAGGTATTCCTCGCCGGTCATCCAATCATAGAACGCCGGCACGTCCGGCAGAAAGCCGAAGTTTTTCCGGACCGAGATTGAGGCCTGGGTGACTTCCTCG
>CAZGRY010000056.1:4147-8682 GCA_964528105.1 uncultured Dehalogenimonas sp. | reverse complement strand
ATAGAATTATTCGTGCAGAACAACTCCACGATTAAACCACAATATTGCATATCTAAAATTGGGAGTCGTTTCCCGAAGTTGCATTCTGACGCGCCCAAACAATTCCTCGAAGTTAAGGCTACCTGACACTCAAGTATAATTGTGATATAAAGTAGGAACAATGACCGATATTCTTCAAGCCCAAGCCCGGGCGCAGGAACTCCGCCGTCAGATAGAGCACCACAACTACCTCTACTATGTCATGGACTCCCCAGAAATCTCCGATCAGGAGTATGATGCCCTTCTCCGCGAGCTTCAAACGCTTGAGAACGAGCACCCGGAACTGGCTACCCCAGACTCGCCGACCCAAAGCGTCGGTGCCGAGCCGCTCAAAGCTTTCGGCGTGGTCAAGCACCGCCGCCCGCTGTTGTCTTTAGGCAACGCCTTCACCAAGGACGAACTCCGGGAATGGCACAAGCGGGTCTCCAAACTGCTGTCCGGGGAGACCCTGACTTTTGTCTGCGAGCATAAGATGGATGGCCTGGCTATCGCCTTGACCTATGAAAACGGCCAGTTCTCGGTCGGCGCCACTAGAGGCGATGGTGAAGAGGGCGAAAACGTCACCCAGAACCTGCGCACTATTCGCAGCATTCCGCTCAAAGTCCGCGGCAATGCCCCGCGGCTTTTCGAAGTCCGCGGGGAGGTGTTCCTGCCCAAATCGGGCTTCGAGAAGATGAACAAAGAACGGGAAAAGGAAGGGCTGCCGCTTTTTGCGAATCCCCGCAACGCCGCTGCTGGCTCGCTTCGCCAACTTGATCCATCGGTGACTGCCAAACGCCCGCTAGAAATTGTCACCTATATGCTTGGGTGGATTGAAGGCGGAGAGAGGCAGGAGACTCATTGGTAAGCGATAAAAAAAAAAAAAAAATGGGGATTCAAACTCAATCCCCACAACAGGCGGTGTGATAACCTCGAAGAGATAGAAAAATATTACGACGAATGGTTTGAAAAGCGGGAAAGCCTGCCTTACGAGGCCGATGGCATCGTCATCAAGCTTAATTCGATCGACCAACAGAATAGACTCGGTTCTGTAGGCCGGGAACCGCGTTGGGCCATTGCCTTCAAGTTTCCGGCGCACCAGGCGACGACTCAACTCAAAGACATCGGCATCAGCGTGGGACGCACCGGCACCCTCAACCCATACGCCATACTAGAGCCGGTCTACGTCGGCGGCGTCGTCATCCGGCAGGCGACGCTGCACAACGAAGACGACATCCGCCGCAAGGATATCCGCCTCGGCGATACGGTCATCATCCAGCGCGCCGGCGACGTGATCCCTCAAATTGTCGGTCCGGTGCTGGAGAAACGTAAAGACAAACCGCCTGAATTCAGCATCGAGGAAAAGCTGCGGGGCAAGGATGGCAAAGCGCACTGCCCGGTCTGCGGCTCCGAGATCTACCGCCCCGAGGGCGAGGTCATGTACTACTGCCCCAATTCCGCCTGCCCCGCCCAACTGCAGGAGAGTTTGGAGCATTTCACTTCAAAGCCGGGCATGGACATCCGCGGCATCGGCGAGAAGCTGTCCGCCGCCTTCCTGGCCGAGGGCTTGGTTAAAAATGTCGCCGATCTCTACGACCTGAAAGCGGAACAGTTGGCTTCCCGCGAGGGCATGGGCGAAAAAAGTGCTGCCAACATCATCGCCGCAATTGAAAAATCCAAGACCCGGCCGCTGCCCAACGTCATCTTCGCCCTGGGCATTCGTCACATCGGCGAGGAGAACGCTGCGTTATTGGCTCAGGAATTCGGCAGTCACAGCACCCTTTCAAAAGCTACCCATGAACAATTGGATGCCATTCCCGGCATTGGCGAAAAAATCGTTGAGAGCATCCTGGCTTACTTTAACAATTTCGATAATCGTAAAATTGTCGGGCGCTTGATTGAAATACTCAAGACTCCCCCGATAATAGCGATTAAGAAGTCTGGGTTGCTTAACGGCGAGGAGTTCGTCGTTACCGGAACATTGAAATCGATGAGCCGGGAGCTAGCCTGGGACAAGATACGGACGGCGGGCGGGACTACCAAACCCGACCTGACGAAAAATACCAGTTACCTGGTCGTTGGTGAAGATGCCGGCTCCAAGGTGGAAAAGGCAAAAGCCAAAGGCATACAAATGATATCGGAAGAAGAACTATTGAAGATGCTCAATCCGCCAACCAGCGGTCAACCGAGGCTGTTTTAATGAAGCTGATCATCGGCCTCGGCAACCCGGGGAGGGAATACTCCGGTACTCGACATAATATTGGCTTTGCCGTGTTGGGCGAGCTGGCCCGCAAGCACGGCATCAACTTCGATAAACGGTGCTGCCAATCCCGTGCCGGTGAGGGAGTTATCGCCGGGCATCAGACTGTTCTAGCCAAACCTCAGACGTACATGAACCTGTCCGGCGAAGCCGCGGCGGCACTAATTCGAAAGTTTAAGGTCAAGCTTTCAGACATACTGGTAATCCATGATGACCTCGACCTACCGCTGGGAAAGATCAGGATACGGGCCAACGGCAGCGCCGGGGGGCACAATGGCTTGAAATCGATTATCGGTTCGGTCGGTTCCATGGAGTTTGCCCGGATCAAGATTGGCATCGGACGGCCGGAGACTGCCGGAATCGGGCGGCGGGATGTCGTCGATCACGTCCTGTCGGATTTCGACGCTGTTGATCGCAAAATTGCCGAGGAAGCGATTGCCCGCGCCGTATCCGCTATAGAGACCGTTTTAGAAAGCGACTTGGAAATCGCCATGAACCGGTTCAACCCCAAGGCAGCGGAATCGTAGATGCGATATCCCTCCGCGAAAAGCGTCGGGTTCGGGGTGCTGGTGTGGGGAGTGGTGATACTGCTCGCCGTGGCCGTGATCATCATACCCGCTGAGTTTCGATTCCTCACCACTATTGCCAGCCTCGCTGGCATTGGCTTCATGCTGTGGATCTGGTACGGCTCGTATTACGAGTTCAGGGAAACGTATCTCTTAGCCCGGATGGGACCGTTTTATGAACGAATACCCTATGACCGGATTACCTCGGCTAGGCCGTTCAGGAGCATGGTTTCGTCGATGGCTTTGTCAAGTGCGATGATAGAACTTCGGCATGGTAAGAATTACATCTCCGGTACAACCTACATCTCACCGGTGAACCGGGAGCAATTCCTGGCGGAGTTGAGGGCCCGATGCCCGAATCTGATCGACGGCCCTCCGTCGATTAAGCGAGG
This sequence comes from uncultured Dehalogenimonas sp., assembly GCA_964528105.1. Taxonomy (GTDB): domain Bacteria; phylum Chloroflexota; class Dehalococcoidia; order Dehalococcoidales; family Dehalococcoidaceae; genus Dehalogenimonas. The sequence continues at coordinate 5,446 of CAZGRY010000056.1, read as the reverse complement.
GTTTTCCATTTGAAAGGCGGCGGCGTATCCGGTAGACTATCGGCTTTCCGCAATTTGAAAGACCAGAGAGGATTTCTATGGCTGACGTAAGACCTTTTCAAGCGCTCCGATACAACACCGCCACCGAAAACATGGCGACGGTAATTTGCCCGCCTTACGATGTCATCGGGCCGCGGCAGGAAGCGGCGTTGCTTGCACATGATTTACATAACTTCATCCGTATCGAATACGCCAAGACGCTGCCAGCCGACAGCGAAGGCTGCAATCGATACACACGAGCTTTGGCCCATTTACAGGAATGGCTGCGGGACGAGGTATTGAAGCAGGATGAAACGCCGGCTTATTACCTCCACGAGCACACCTACCGATACGGCGGCGACAAGATCATCCGCCGGGGCTTGTTCGCCAGGGTGCGGCTTGAGGAATGGGACAAGATGATCGTCCGTCCCCACGAGCGGACCATGGCCGGTCCCAAGAAAGATCGCATCAAGCTCATCGGCACCTTGGAAGCCGACACCAGCCCGGTCTTTGGTCTGTATCAGGACGAGGGCAGACTTATCGGTGCTGTTCTGGATCAGATCAGCGGCTGGCCTGAAGCTATCGAGTTTGCCGGTGAAGAGGGTGAATACCATCGAGTCTGGGTCATCACCGACCTCGAAGCCGTCGCCGCTATCCAGCGGGCGTTTGCCGAAAAGCCCATTTATATCGCCGACGGCCATCATCGCTACGAGAGCTCATTGGCCTATCGCAACGAGCGCTATGCTCTTGACCCGAAGATTTCGCCCGACGCTGCCGTTAATTTCGTCATGATGTCGCTGACCGATATGGCGGATCCCGGCTTGTTGATATTGCCGACCCACCGTTTGCTCAAAGGGCTGTCGAAAAACCTACTCTATATCCTGCCCGAAAGATTGCAGGAGTACTTCAAGGTCGAGCGGTTTAATGCCTCGGTGGACGGCTGGCAAAAGGTCAAAGCGCTGATGGTGGAGGACAGTTCACGCTTCTTTATCTACGGTCTGGGTGGCAATGAACTGCTCAGCCTGACGGCTAAAGATCAGGCGAAAATGGAAGGGTTTATGCCCTCTGGTCATACCACAACCTACCCCGGTATGGATGTCAGTGTCGTCGATCATGTCGTCCTGGAGAACATCCTCGGCATGAATGCCATGGACGAGGAGCGCATCGCCTACGACCGGCGCTGCATGGCGCTCGATCCGGCCGCCGCCGCCGCGCGCGTCGCGGCCGGCGAGAAGGCTGTCGTGCGGTTCAAGACGCCCGAGGGCCAAACGCGCTTTCTCG
>CAZGRY010000056.1:0-4137 GCA_964528105.1 uncultured Dehalogenimonas sp. | reverse complement strand
GACCATGATCTTGATTCGACGGTTTCGCGGGTGAAATCAGGCGAGTTCCAGTTCGCCTTCATCCTGAAACCGGTGCGCCCGGAAACGATACAGGCCATCTCGGATGCCAAAGACCGGATGCCACGCAAGAGCACCTACTTCTACCCGAAGTTGCCCTCTGGAATTGTGGTCTATCGCCTGCGCGACTAGGATCGGGGTTGCGCCAGGTACGTCTCCGCCATCTTAATAAAGTAGCGGTGGAACCTGTCATCGAGAGATAGCTCAGGGTGGAAGCTGGTTGCCAGCAGGTTGTCCTGCCGCACCGCAACGATCGTGCCGTTACCCAAACGCGCCAGCACCTCGGCCGGAGGCACGGCGTTTTCGATGACCGGAGCGCGGATGAAAACGGCAGGAAATGCGTCACAGCCCAGGGCCTTGATCGGGAGTTTGACCTCGAAACTGTCCACCTGGCGGCCGAAAGCGTTGCGCCGCACCGTAATCCGCATCAACCCAAGGCTGACAGGCATGTTGGAACCGGCGTTGGTGACTACCTCTGCGAGCAGAATGGCCCCGGCGCAGGTGCCCCAGATGGGCAAACCCTTGGCGGCCCAGGATTTGATGGTTTCGTTGATGCGATAAATGTCGGCCAGCTTGAGCATGGTGGTGCTTTCGCCGCCGGGGATAATAAGTCCGGCCAGCCCGTCAAATTGGTCGACCCGCCGCACCTCGACCGCTTCGACGCCTACTTGTTTCAATATCGCAATATGCTCAGCGAAAGCCCCCTGCAATGCTAGGACGCCGATCTTCATTCTCGCCCCTCGAGTTCCATGCCAAGCACCACTGAGGTCTCGATCTGCCGGGGCGAGATTTTCCAGTAGCGGGCCAGCAGGTTGTCTTTGTCAGTCAGTAGACCAAAGCCCTGTTTCTCGTAGAAGTCGACAGCCCACTGCGCCGACGCCCAAGTGCCAACCAGCAGGCGGCGGGTGCGGGTCAGGTTTTTCAAATGATCAAGAAGCACGGCGCCGATGCCCTTACGCTGGTGTTCAGGCCGGACGTACGCATGGCGGATGAGGGTGACATCGGCAACCGGCTGGAACCCGGCCACACCGATAGTTTTATTATCCTCGAGAAACCCGTAAAAAGTCATTGAGGTCATTTCACGAGCAAGTTCTTCTTCTGCCATGTACGGCTCGTGATAACAGTCGGCCGGGATGACGCCGCCATATTTTTTGGCTGCGGTGTTAATGATGTCGATAATGATCGGCAGATCATCGATCGATAATTGCCGAATCGATGCCGATAAAGCTGACATCAGCCGATTTCCCGGTTAAATCTTTACCAGCTTGACTGTCTGGACGCCTTCCAGTGCGCGGATCTGTTTCATTCCGGCATCGGGCAGGGCTTCATCGAGGGCCAGTATCATCAGCGCCTGGCCCCGCGGCTTGAGCCGGGACAGGTGCATATAACTGACGTTGACGTCGTATTTGCCGGTGATGCTGCCGACGGCGCCGATCAAGCCGGGCCGGTCGAGGTGGTCTGCGAACAGGAAATAACCCCCGGTGGGCACGATATCGAGGTAATAATGATCGATGCGGACGATATGGGTCTCGCCGCGGGTGATGGTGCCGGCAACGGTGGTACTGCCCTCGGTGGTGATGGCTTCAACGGTCAAGATACTGGCGTAATTATCGCAGACGCTCTCCTTCTGCTCGGTGATGTTCATGCCCCGTTTGGCGGCGACGATATCGGCGTTGACCATGTTAACCCGCTCTTCAGATATTTGCTCTAAAATACCACCGAGCACCAGGGCTTTCAGGGCGCGGGTGTCGTAACCGGAAATCTCGCCCGAAAACCTGATATTGACGGCGGTCATCTGCCCCTCGGCTAACTGGGAGAGGAGCTTGCCGACAGTGTAGGCTACCCTGAGGAACGGATTGATCACCGGCAGGCTTTCGATGGCGAAGAACGGGGCGTTTACGGCGTATCGCGCCGGCGCGCCGTTAAAGATATCGATGACCTGGTCGACGACGTCGGAGGTCGCCAGATCCTGGGCTTCGACAGTAGAGGCGCCGAGATGCGGCGTAACCACGATGTTTTCCGCGGCGAAACATACATTATCGGTGCAGGGTTCCTTGATGAAGACGTCGATGGCGGCGCCGGCCAGCTTCTTGGCGTTGACCGCTGCCACCAGCGCTTCTTCTTCGATTAGACCGCCGCGGGCGGCGTTGATGATGCGAGCAGTGGGTTTCATCATCGCCAGTTCTTTGGCGGCGATCATGTTCTTGGTTTGGGCGGTCAGAGGCACATGCAGAGTGATGAAATCAGCCTCTTTATAGATACGTTCCAGTGAAGCCAGTTCGATCTGCATGTTCTTGGCACGTTCCGCTGAGACGAATGGGTCAAAGCCGATAACCTTCATCTCGAAGGCGCGGGCGCGCTTGGCCACCTCGGAGCCGATGTTGCCCAGGCCGATGATGCCCAGGGTCTTGCCCCGAAGTTCGGTACCCAGGAACTTGCCGCGTTCCCAGACGCCGCTTTTGAGGCATGCATTAGCCCTTGGAATGTGGCGAGCCATGGACAGCATCAGTGCCATGGTGTGTTCGGCGGCAGATATTGTATTGCCGGTAGGGGCGTTGACGACGATGATTCCGGCCTCTGTGGCGGTCTTGATGTCGATATTGTCGACGCCGACACCGGCCCGGCCGATGACCTGTAACTTTTTGCCTGCCTTGATGACCTCGGCGGTCACCTGGGTCTGTGACCGGACCAGGAGGGCGTCATAATTGCCAACAATGGCGATCAATTCTTCCGGCTTGAGGCCGGTTTTGACGTCAACCTCGGCGACCGCCTTGAGGCGTTCGATGCCGGCCGGCGACAACGCATCGGCCACCAAAACCTTTTTCATCGTCACGTGCATTCTCCTTATTTAACAAAACCGGCTTTGGGTAGGGCGATCTTGAGGCCATCAAACACGGCCTGGATGTCTGTCTCGTTTACCATGCCGAGATGGCCAATGCGGAAGATCTTGCCCTCGAGCGGCCCCTGGCCGCCGGCAAGCACGATATTAAATTCTTCCTTCATGATCTTGGTTAGTTTCTTGGCGTCCAGGCCGCGGTCGGCGACAACCGAGGTGACGGTATTGGAGGCATGTTTCTCATCGGCCAGGAGGGTCAGGCCGAGGGCTTTGACCCCGGCGCGGGTGAACTTGCCGATCCGCTCGTGCCGGGCAAAGATATTCTGGATGCCTTCTTTGAGCATCATATCGTGGGCTTTTAGTGAGACGGCGACCACCGAGACGTTGGGCGTCCAGGGCGTCTGGCCTTTGTCCAGACCGGCCTTGGCCTTGCCCAGGTCCCAGTAGAAGCGCGGCATGTTGGACTGGGCGAAAGCCTGCCAACCGGCCTCTGACACGGAGATCATGGCCATGCCCGGCGGCACCATCCAGCCCTTCTGGGAGCCTGAAACCGCGACGTCGATGCCCCATTCGTCGACCGGGACGTTGACCGAACCGAGAGACGAGATGCAGTCGACCAGAAGGAGCTTACCCGCGCCCTTGACGATCTTGCTGATGGCGGCCAGGTCATTGGTGACGCCGGTGGAGGTCTCATTATGGGTCACCAGCACCGCCTTGATCTGCGGGTTGGCGTCCAGGGCTTTTTGGATCAGAACCGGATCGGCGGCTTTGCCGTGATCGAAGTTCAATGGGATGACGGTGGCGCCGAAGGTCTGGGCGATCTTGGCAAAACGCTCGCCGAAGACGCCGATGGCCACGCCCAGCACCGTGTCGCCGGGGGAGAGTATATTGACCACCGTCGCCTCCAGCCCGGCGGTGCCGGAACCGGTGAGCAGCATCAGGTCGTTCTTGGTCTGGAAGACCTGCTTCATCTTGACGGTGACGTCCTTGATGATCTCGGCGAATTCGCTGCCGCGGTGGTTGATCATCTGGCGGCCCATGGCGGACAGGACTTCGGGCGGGCAGGGGGTAGGGCCGGGAATACGTAGATTCTGCATCGAAACTCTCTCCTTCAACAACGTGAATCTATGAGGCGCTGATTATATCTGAATTAATGATGCGGGCAAAGCGGCGCTTACCCGCCTTGAGAACACAGCCGCTCTTGAGTTGAGCCTCCACGCACTTCGGCATGAAGGTGGCGGGGG
>CAZGRY010000055.1:0-8719 GCA_964528105.1 uncultured Dehalogenimonas sp. | reverse complement strand
TCCCAGGCCACGGCGCTGTCCTTCGGCGAACACGGTGTCGAAGGCGAGGGAACTCTTGCCAGAACCCGAGGCCCCGGTAATGACCACCAGCTTGTCACGTGGAATGGTGACGTCAATATTTTTAAGGTTGTGCTCCCGAGCACCCTTGACGACGATCTTATCTAAAGGCATGGTAAGTAGCTCCTCGAAAATCCCCAAGGGCGGGTCTGAGACCCGACCCACAAAAAATAGTCTTTAATTATACTCGTATTATGTCAATCGTGGCAATCACAGGGTACCTGCCTTGCGTTGTGAGTTCTGAGTTGTGGGTTGTGGATCATGCGTCGAAAACGACTGAAACGACTCCTATCCCCGTTTCGAGTTGCGCGTTTCTGGTTGCAGGTGCCAGACCGGGTGATTCGTTTCTGTGTTGGGAAAGATATTATTATCGAAAACGAATCAGTCATTATTACGTTTAAGCCAATCGTGGGATTCGTTTTGGGAAACGAACGCTGCCGGAGTTGAAACGATTGACGGCGGGCGGGAATCTGCATGGGATTTGTTTTTTGAATTTTCACTTTTAATATTATTTCCCCAAAACGACTCGGATTTTACGTTCATTTTCCCTGGAAATCAGTTTGGGGCCGTTGAAACAATTGCCTGATTGTATCGTGGGAAGTATGGCTACACCAATTGTTTCGATAGGGCTGTCATCGGCTCCGGCGGCAAACAATGGTCCGCTCGACCTGCGCCTAACGCGTCGTGCGTCTCGAGTCCCGCGTCACGCGACGAGGGTTGCGGGTAGGAGTATGATGGTACTGGTGTGCTAATATTCGTGTTAGTATTATAGCACATCGGTTCCCTATAGATGTCAAGCGGGTTTTGTCGTTTTTGGTGGGGATATTTTTACGACAGGCGGCGACGATTCCCTACCCCAGGACACAGCACGCTGTGTCCCTACGGAAGGTGGACTGGAAACTGATCGGTGGCTCCCACAAAATGCTTGCGCGCGTGGGCCGCGGCGCCGATGACCCCGGAGTCCCCGCCGAGTTCCGCGGTTACAAACTTCGCCGCCTCGAAAGGTTGCTTGAAGGCGCGCCGGCCCGCCTCTTCAATCGCGGGTTTAAGAAGCATATCGCCAAGGTTGGAAAGGCCACCGCCGATAACGATGCGCTCCGGGTTGAAGATGTTGATGATATTCGCCAGCCCGACGCCCAAGTAGTAGGCATTGCGGTTGATCAGTTCCAAGGCAAGGGCATCTCCGGCCTGGGCAGCAGTATGGATGGCTTTGGCCGTGATACATTCGAGGGGGAGGGATTGAGGTCCTTCGCTCCGCTCAGGATGACAAAATGAGAGAATGCTCGTATTGGCGCCGGACTCAATGCGACGTCGGGCTTCACGTTCCAGAGCCTTACCGGAGGCCAACATCTCCCAGCAGCCCCGGTTACCGCAGTTGCACAGCGGTCCGTCGTCATCGATAACCATATGGCCGATCTCGCCGCCGAGGCCGCCGGAACCCTCGTAGATGTCACCATCGAGGATTAAGCCGCCGCCGATACCGGTACTGACTGTGATATAGATAACATGGAGGCAACCACGACCGGCGCCGAAATGAAGCTCGCCGACAGCGGCGGCATGGGCATCGTTAATCATGTGCACCGGTTTGCCCAATGCCTGCTCGATCTGATCGCGTAACGGCACATCTTTCCAGCCTGGGAGATTGGGCGAAGTATGGACAAGCCCTTTACTGGAATCGATCAAACCAGGGGCGCCAAGACCTACTGCAAAGAGATCAGAGACCTTGATTCCCGCCTGCTGAACGGCCTTCTGGGTGGATTCCACGATCGCTGCGATTACGGCATCGGCACCTTCCGCGGCCGGCGTGGCTATATATTGCCGCGATCTGAGTACACCTTTAACGTCTATTGCCGCGGTAAGAATTTTGGTGCCGCCGAGATCAATGCCGAGTACCAATTCGTTCTTTTCAGGCATATGCCGCCTTCTAGTCAGGCTCGTGTTTTAGAAAAAGGACAGACAGGGGAGGGAGATTCAGGTTCAGGGATTGCGGGCGGCCGTGCGCTGGTACCGGTTCCGAGGGCGCGCCGCCTAGATTACCCTGGCCGCTGCCGCCATAGATTTCCGCATCGCTGTTCAGGAGTTCCCGGTAACGGCCGGGTTCCGGGACGCCGACCCGGTAATCGACACGGGGAACCGGGGTAAAATTACACAAGACGATGATCTGCCCGCCGCCGCGGTCTTTGCGGATGAACGATAATACGCTGTTTTCAGAGTCGTTGGCGTCAATCCACTCGAATCCGGCCGATTCGCAGTCAAGCTGGTGTAGAGCCGGTTGTTCTTTGTATACCCGGTTGAGGTCGCCGACCCAGCGCTGAATCCCCTGGTGAGGCACAAATTGCAGCAGGCGCCACTCCAGGCCGGTGTCATGACACCACTCCTGCCGCTGGCCGAATTCGCCGCCCATGAACAACAGCTTTTTACCTCCCTGGGCATACTGGTAACCAAGTAATAACCTTAAGTTGGCGAATTTGCGCCAATCATCACCCGGCATTTTTGACAGGAGTGACGATTTGCCATGGACTACTTCATCATGCGAAAGAGGTAATACGAAGTTCTCCGAGTAAGCGTACAGGCTTCTGAAGGTCATGTCACGATGGTAGTATTTGCGAAATACCGGGTCGTGCGACAAATAGTTCAGGGTATCGTTCATCCAGCCCATATCCCACTTGTAGCCGAACCCTAAACCTCCTACATATACCGGACTCGAAACCATTGGCCAGGAGGTGGATTCTTCAGCGATAGTCTGTACACCGGTACACCCCCCGTAAACCGCCTGATTGAGCTGACGTAAGAAATTGATGGCTTCAAGGTTCTCCCGGCCGCCAAACTTGTTGGGAATCCACTCTCCGGGTTTGCGGCTATAATCCAAATACAATATCGAAGCCACGGCATCGACCCGCAGGCCGTCGATATGGTATGTGTCCAACCAGTACAAGGCGCTAGAGTTAAGGAAACTGCGGACTTCGTTACGGCCATAGTTGAAGATCATGCTTTTCCATTCGGGATGGAAACCCTGGCGGGGGTCTTCGTGCTCGAACAGGTGGGTACCGTCGAAGAAAGCCAGGCCATGCTCGTCGTTGGGAAAATGCGACGGCACCCAGTCCAGAATAACGCCTATGCCGCACCGGTGGAGGTGATCGACCAGATACATGAAGTCCTGCGGGGTACCGTACCGGCTGGTAGGCGCGAAATAGCCGGTAGTCTGGTAGCCCCACGAGCCGAAGAAAGGGTGCTCCATGACCGGCAATAATTCGACATGAGTGAAGCCCATTAGAACCACGTAGTCTGCCAGTTGGTGGGCTGCCTCCCGGTAGGTGAGGAAACGGTTGCCATCTTCTAGAACGCGGCGCCACGAACCGAGGTGAACTTCATAGATGGAGACCGGAGCATCCAGCGAACTCTTCCCGGCACGATTCTCCATCCACTCGCCGTCGTTCCATTCGTAATCCATGTCCCAGACGATGGAGGCTGTTTTTGGCGGAGTTTCGGCGTGGAAGGAAAACGGGTCGGCTTTCTCAACCCGGTAATTGCGGACCGTGGACTTGATATAGTACTTGTAAACGGCTCCCTGGCCGACATCTGGTACGAAGCCTTCCCAAATACCTGAATTGCCCCTGGACTGCAATGGGTGAGCCGTTTTACTCCAGCCATTGAAATCTCCAATGACCGATACTTTGGCGGCATTGGGTGCCCAGACAGCGAAACGGGTGCCCCATATGCCGTCAACCTCAGCGGGGTGGGACCCCAGTTTCTCGTGAAGCCGCGTGTGGGTGCCCTCGTTGAACAAGTACAGGTCATCCTTGGTAAGCCAGGAAGAGGCAGCCTGTTTCTGTTCAGTCATTCCGGCGGGCGACTTTCCTTCAGATGTTGAGTTCAATGGCGTACATCATACAACCATTTGTAGCCGGTTGCATCGGTGGCGCCGGTGAAGTTATAACGAGCCGCCCGTTATGGTCCCCCTTCGGCGGGCTCATGGCAGGCCAGGCTCACCACGAACGGGCTCGATAATCAAAGTATTCTAAGACCATTAGGAAACAGATGTTCAGGCCAATCGATCCCGCAGGAAGGCCAGCCGCTCCTCAACCCGCTTAAGCGCATCAGCGGGGTCGCTAGCTTTGTCCAAGTCGGTCGCCAGTTTGCTGTCCCCGACGGTGGTGCGGACCCAGGCGCTAAAATCATTCTTATCAGGGGTGACATGGAAGGCGAAAGTTTCATCCGAAATACGAGTGAGGCCAGCCCTGAGGTCGTCGAGGTTTTTAAAAACACGGCCGTCGCGGCACCAAAACACGTTAGGTTCAGGTACCGGCGCCAGCAAATGACTGGCGGCATCCTTCGTCATCTTTGCCATCGAACTTCCCCCCATTTCCGGTGTCTCAATTCCATTATACGGTGTCCCAGAGGGAACTGCTTAATAGCGGGAGCCGATTGGAAGATATCGGCAACGCGAAATGTCTAGGAGTCCTGACAATCCTTTTATACGTAGCGATTTGTTGAAAATATAGGTATCACTGCGGACAATAATCGGTACTGCTACGGATTGCTTCTGATAAAAGTTTATCGATAATTACTACAAGGCTATCAGGAGTAGATTATGAAACAGCTTTTTAAGATGATAGACGAGACCGGTCTTTCCAGGTTGCGTTCACTGGAAGAAACCATGGGCGATAACGTCAGACTTATCGCACTGGAAAAACGTCCGAATCTTGCCAACTTGAAAAGCCGGCCTCCGGCCTTTCAGGAACTGGAGCGAGACCTTGACGCACCGCTACTGGTCTACTTCGGCGCGGACTCCCCGTGGCGGCAGATACATTAATGACATTGCCGGTAGGCCAACGATAACCAGGGGCTCAGTCAATTTAGGGAGGAAACACGGCGGTTTTACGTACAAATACGGATAGCATTCGATAGGAAGTTTCCCCAATAATAATGGAACCCGCAATTCCATTGAGGCGCAATATTACGCCCCCTGAATCAGAAAATGGTGTGGGAAATGAAGTCCGGAGGTGGCGGACATGGCAGGGATAATGACGGCGGGTGAAAACATCACTTTTGTGGTACTTTCTTTCGAGGGACCGGACCGGTATTCACTGGCTGGGGGCCTGGGGGCGCGGGTTTCCAACCTGTCGTTGTGCCTGGGGCGGAATTACGATACCCACCTGTTCTTTATCGGTGATCCCCGGGGCCAGGGGGAAGAGCTCCAGCATGATACACACCTCACTCTCCACCGTTGGTGCCAGTGGATAAGCCAGTACAACCCCGACGGGGTCTACCAAGGCGAAAACGAAAAAGTAGAAGATTTCAGCCGGTCGATCCCGCCGTTTGTCATAGATCGGATTGTCAGGCCGGCAGTCGACAGAGATGAACGAGTGATCATCCTGTCTGAGGAATGGCACACGGCTGAAGCGACCTGCCGCTTGGGAGAACAGCTCCGTGATGCCGGTTTGATGGATTACACCGACATCCTGTGGAACGCCAACAACACCTTCGGTTTCGACCGCATCGATTTCAAAAGGCTGGCCGAGAATTCCACCGTCACCACGGTGAGCAAGTATATGAAACATGTAATGCGCAAAAAGGGCATTAATTCCCTGGTCATCCCCAACGGCATTCCGGAGTCTTTGCTAAATGAAGTCGATGAGGAGGAATCCGCTAAACTCAGGATGCGGATTAAAAGCGACCTCCTCATGACCAAAGTCGCCCGTTATGATCCCACCAAGGGGTGGAATGAAGCCGTCGAGGCTACCGCCCGGCTCAAGAATCGCGGCAAAAAGGCGGTACTGCTGGCTCGCGGCGGTATCGAGCCCTTCGGCCAAGAGGTGCTTTACAACGCTCACCATCTGGCCTTAAAGTCAAGGATATTTATTCCAACAGCAACGTTACCGAGGATTGCCTGGATGCCGTCGCTGAAGGAGCAGAAGACGCCGACGTGGTCAACATGAAATTCCACTGCACGCCCCAGTTGTTACGGGTGCTGTACAATGCCTCCGACGCCGTCCTAGCTAACAGCCCGGCATGAGCCTTTCGGGTTGGTCGGCCTGGAAACGATGGCGGCTGGCGGTGTCGCCTTCACCGGCGTCACCGGCGAAGACTATGCCAAGCATCTGGATAACGCCGTTGTGCTCGAGTCCTGCGATCCGAGGGAGATCGAGGAATATGTCAGCTACCTCGACCAAAACGATCACCACGAGGATCGGATCCGCAACTCCGCCAAGGCGACCGCCCGTCATTATACCTGGGATGAGGTCGTCAGGAGTCTGATGGACAAAGTGGCCGGCACCAGGGAACCGGCTCTGGCTTTCTAGGTTATCCCTGTTGAGGGGTGGTAATGCCTAAATAGAATGGCCGGCACAGCCGAAACAGATAGTTTTTCCGCCTGTAGAACCATGGGTCGCTGTCAATACCAAAGCAATGATCTTTGTGGGGGAATAATTGGCTCCCGAGGAAGGACTCGAACCTTCGACCAATCGGTTAACAGCCGACCGCTCTACCGCTGAGCTACTCGGGAACGCCTTGAGATTGTATTCTTCTGTTAAACTGTCACTCGGAAGGGTCATCCCTCCGGATAGGGACGGGATGTGGCTGCCGAGCCAGGGCTCGAACCTGGGCAAAAGGATTCAAAGTCCTCCGTGCTACCACTACACAACTCGGCAAGGCTTTTCAGCCGTCGAAGCTGGTGCCGAAGGTCGGACTCGAACCGACACAGGAGTTGCCCCCTAGCAGTTTTTGAGACTGCCGCGTCTACCATTCCGCCACTCCGGCCTAAAAGCCGAACGCTTTTAAAGAACAAAGGTGGTGCCGAGGCCCAGACTTGAACTGGGGACACGCGGATTTTCAGTCCGCTGCTCTACCAACTGAGCTACCCCGGCGCGAAACAACGCATGTCATTGTAGCCGTTCCACTATATCCGGTCAAGCGATTGAGCTTAAATGATGTTGTATTGACCAAATGTCACCAAGACAATCACCGCCGACAGTATCGATCCCGCCGCCACCTGCCCCACTGTGTGCTGTGCAAGGACGACCCGCGCCCAACTCATTAATGGAATGAGTAACAATGAAACCGCTGCCGTCCAGCCATAGAGAACGAGCAGCACCGTCACTAGCGCCGAAGCCACCGAGGCGTGGACAGAGATCTTCCACCACAGGTTGATGAAAGCGAAACTGACCACTGACACCAGCCCGGCTACCAGCGCGGCGATCAGAATGTCCGGAGCATTGAGCCACGTGAGGAAGGTGATGGCGAGGACGTTAAAAAACAGCCCAATGACGTAGATGCGGTGGCGTTGGTGGCGACGGTTAGAAAAGAGGGCGTCCATACGCCCGGTCCTTACCAGGTAGAGGGCAATGAGTAGTACCGGCATAAAACACAATCCTGTGACCAGGAAGAACCATTTGAGCGCCTCGGCGGCGTTGTCCGTGGCATCGAATGAGACAAAGGCAAGGAGGGTAAGTCCGATGACCAGGGGGTTCAAACCGTCAGATATTAGCGTGGCGAGCCTGGTCCTGGTCAAATTCCCTGTCCGTTTCTCCGAAAATTGGGCAATTATAACACACCACGCTGCCGCGACCTATTGACAGCGTCCATAATCGGGAATACATTGTTAAGCGATATTTTGATGGTTGATACTAATGCCGTTTCCATTGCCGGAATCGATTTCAATTACGGCCGCCTCAAGGTCGTAGACGACCTGTCGCTGGAAATCTCTCCCGGCCAGGCTTTCGGCCTGCTCGGACCCAACGGCGCTGGTAAAACGACTCTCATCCGCCTCATGGCCGGCCTGCTCCAGCCGGATGCGGGATCCATCCGGGTTTTAGGCCAGCCGTTAACCCGAGAGAGAGCATCCATCATTGGTTACATGCCGCAGACGCCCTCGTTGTACCAGGAGCTCACCGTCCGCCAGAATATCGAATTCTTTGCCCGGATCTACGGCATGACCGACGCCCCGCGGCGCCAAGCCCGCGTTGACGAGGTGATCAACTTGGTGGAACTCTGGCCCAAGCGCGACACCAGCGTCCACCAGCTCTCCGGCGGCATGCGCCAGCGCGCCAGCCTGGCCTGCGCCATCGTTCACGACCCGCCGCTCATTTTCCTCGATGAGCCGACCGTCGGTCTCGACCCGGACCTGCGGGTCCACTTCTGGGACTATTTCAAGAAGCTGACCGCCGCCGGGCGGACGCTCATCATTTCCTCTCACACCATGGACGACGCCGCTCACTGCGATTGCCTGGCCTTCCTCCGCGAGGGTAAGGTCATCGCCCGAGGTTCTCCATGCGACCTGGCGGCCGCCACCGGCGACCCCAAAGCGACGCTGGAAGACGCTTTCCTATATTTCATCCGCAAGGGCGCCGGGCATGCCTAAATATGCCCTCGCCATCGCCGGCCGGGTGGTCAACCAATTGCGACGTGACCACCGCACCCTGGGGCTTATCTTCGTCGTACCCATCGTCGTCATGACCCTTATCGGCTACAGCCTGCCGGACCGGGCGCTGCTCAATGCCACCGCCCCGGCGCTCATCGCCATGATGTCCCTATTCATGAGCTTCCTCCTGACCGGTATCAGCTTCCTGCGCGAGCGCTCCCAGGGCACCATGGAACGCCTCATGGTGTCGCCGGTCACGCGCCTCGACATCGTGTTGGGCTACCTGTCGGGCTTCCTAGTGTT
>CAZGRY010000054.1:0-8840 GCA_964528105.1 uncultured Dehalogenimonas sp. | reverse complement strand
CTCCAGAAGAAGCCAGCAGGATGTTACGGGCGGCTGCTGTGTTTTTTGGTGCTGGTGCAATCGGCGCTGCCGAACTCGAAAAGAAACTGGTCTTTACACACATTAAAGCGGGCGACGGCAATACAGGCGCTACGGCCAATGACGCGACATGGATGAACAACTGGCCTCCGCCACTTACCGCCGGTCCAAAAATCGATTTTGAAAACGTTTCAGTTGGTTATGAAACGACTGAGCGCAAGGTACTACCTGATGCAGTCAACTTACACGAGGTAGGCGTTATGATCCCAATGGCTAAAGAAGCATGGCGCACGGCCATGCCCGATGCCCCATCTGGCGTTGCGCAAGCAGCGAATATCAGCCGCTATCGCATGTGGACATGCTCCGTACAGCCTGGTGTGCAAGCATTCCTAAAAGGATTGGGCTACAATGGCTACGGTTATCCATATACAGATATGTCAGGTGGCTTGGTGCCTGCCCAAGCCAGTGCTGTTTTGGGTGGTGTCGCCGAAATTGGGCGTCACAGTGAGGCAACAATTAGCCCAGAGTTCGGCGCCAACATGGGTTACTACAGTTTCCTTACCGACCTCCCTATGGCTGATGACAATCCAGTAGATGCCGGCATTTTCCGCTTCTGTCATTCCTGCAAAAGATGCGCCGATGCCTGCCCATCTGAATCTATTTCAGTTGACGGCGAACCTTCCTGGGAGGTACCACAGGGTTACCAAGTTCCCAATATGAATAACCAATCGGGCAAGAGATTGTTCTGGACCGATAGCCATAATTGTCAGATGTATCGCAACATATACACCTGTAATATTTGCCGGCCTGTTTGTACGTTTAATACTAATAGCGCACCAATCCATGAATACATAAGGATGACGGTCGCCACTACCCCGTTATTCAACACATTCTTCTATAAAATGCATGAGCCCTTTGGTTATGGCTTGCATGATGTTGATGAGTGGTGGGACTTGTCACTGCCTCTTTGGGGAACAGACTCGACCGTTGCAGCGTACGACGGCGGATACAAATAGTAGAAACAAAGGCGGTTGCTTACAAAGAGGGTGGCTCATTAGCCACCCTCTTTGTTTTCAATCATTAGAACCGTGGTCGTAATCCCCTCCAAAGGCCAATTGAACCCTTTGAGGAAAGGGTGAAATGGAGAACGCCGTAGGAGTATATCCTGTTCGTTTAGTAAAAAGGGTAACAAAAAACGGAGTGTGCAAGCCACCACCCATTGCACAGGTTATCGATTTGCGGGCTTGGCTGTTAGTTGAGTTCAAGACCAGACCTATTAAGAGTTGGGGGGTAATTTGCCTGCCACCTGCTCGCACAAATCCATCGCAAAGGTAGAGTGGAGCAGTCCAACTTGATGTTAGTGCTAAGAACTGATGACTGTTTGATCGTTTTTGGTTGGATGTTTTTGCGACAGAAATCGGTGGTAACCACTATTTGACAGTCCAGTAATCAGTTGTTATTATAATGGGTATATGCTCATTATAAGAGGAGATGCAGAATGAAATACGCCATTCCAGTTTATGCAGGTAGACTTTCCGCTCACTTTGGCCAATCGGAAGAATTCATGCTGATTGACGTCGACGCTCAAGGTAAGGTAATCGCCAAAGAGACGATGTCTGTCGAGCCCCATAATTGTGGTGGAACGCCCATTTTGTTGGCCAGAAAAGGTGTCCAGGTTGTGCTGGCGGGCGGCATGGGAATGGGGCCGCGGATGGCTTTCGAACGCCAAAATATACGAGTGGTGCTTGGAGTTACGGAAACTGATCCCGAGAAAGCGACCCTCGGTCATGTCAAAGGGACGTTGGTCAGCGGTCAAAATGTCTGTGATCACGGCGATAGCGTTTGCGATCATTCAGGCCACCATTCCTCCTCACCACATAACTAGTTGATCAGGGAAGACTGCTGTGACCAGACCACCTAAGTGCCGGGCAGTGTCGTCCTTGCCGGGTGTGACCTATTACAAACCTGCAGGTATTCCCCTGCGGCTGATTGAAGAGGTGGTATTACCGGTTGAAGGCTTAGAGGCACTGCGCCTGAAAGACCTGGAGGGCCTTGAACAGGCGGAATGCGCCGAAAAGATGGGAATATCCCGGGCAACCTTTCAGAGGTTACTGGCTCGATCAAGAACCGCCGTAGCCACAGCGCTGATCAATGGCAAGGCGCTCAAGATCGAAGGCGGCGCCTATGTTTTGTATAGTTGCCGCCCCCAAAACGCCATCCCAGAGAACAGCACAACTGAACCCAAATGAAAATGATGTATTTGTTTTATTTTAAGAAATAACACCAAGATCACCGATTAGACATTCACTCCAGCTCATCTCACCTTCGGATATGGATAGTACATAAAATTTGACGATGTCCGGCTAGTCTCTCCCATGGGTTTTGGTCCACACATTGAACCAATCCTCGAATTCGAATATGGCTCCAAGTCGTGATTATCGACTCACTTATGCTATATTATGGGGCTTGAACACTCATTCAAACAGGAGATAGCCCTATGATCAGCAAGATACTGGTGGCCAACCGTGGCGAGATTGCGGTGCGGGTCATGCGCGCCTGCCGCGAACTGGGCATCAATACCGTCGCCGTCTACTCCGAGGCGGATAAGGACGCCTTCTTCACCAGGTATGCCGATGAGGCCTATCTCCTGGGTCCAGCGCCGGCCTCGCTGTCCTATTTGAACATGGACAAGATCGTCGAGATCGCCAAAAGCTGCGGTGCCGAGGCCATCCACCCCGGCTACGGCTTTTTATCCGAGAACGCCAACTTCGCCCGCGCCTGCGAGAAAGCCAATATCGTCTTCATCGGCCCCCCGGCTAAGGTCCTTGAAGTCACCGGCAACAAGATCGCCGCCCGCGAGGAAGCGGTCAAGGCCGGGGTGCCCGTTGTGCCCGGCACGGGAGAGTGCCCGGCCGATTTCTGCCAGATCCAGGACGATTTGGGCGAGATCGGCTACCCGTTGATCGTGAAACCGGCTGGCGGCGGCGGGGGCATCGGCATGGTCATCGCCCGGAGCGACGCCGACCTGCAGCGGGCGCTCACTCTATCGCCTCAAATGGCCAAGAAGAGCTTCGGCATCGCCAGCGTGTATATCGAGAAGTACATCGAACACCCGCGCCATATCGAATTCCAGATCTTGGCCGACACCCAGGGCAACGTCATTCACCTCGGCGAGCGCGAGTGCTCCATCCAGCGCTTCCATTCCAAGGTCGTCGAGGAATCTCCGTCGACAGCCCTCACCCCGGAACTGCGCGCCGAGATGGGCAATATGGCGGTGCGCCTGGCCCGGGCGATCAAATACGTCGGCGCCGGCACGGTGGAGTTCATCTACTCCGAGGGACGCTACTACTTCCTGGAGGTCAACGCCCGCATCCAGGTGGAGCATCCGGTGACCGAGATGGTGACCGGCATCGACCTGGTCAAGGAGCAGATCAATATCGCCGCCGGGTTGTCGCTGTCCATGAAGCAGGAAGAGGTCAAGCCCCACGGCTGGGCTATCGAGTGCCGCATCAACGCCGAAAACCCGCTCAAGAACTTCATGCCCTCGCCGGGCACCCTCACCGGCTACCGCTCTCCCGGAGGAGTCGGCATCCGGGTGGACTCCGGCGTCTATAATGGCTACACCATCCCGGACTGCTACCACCCGATGATTTCCAAGCTGGTGGCCTGGGGCCGCGACAGGAACGAGTGCATCCTGCGCATGCGCCGGGCGTTGTACGAGTACATCATCGTGGGCGTCGATACCAACATCGTGCTGCATAAGGCGATCATGGAGAACCCGCGTTTCGTATCGGGCGCCCTCGACACCGATTTCATCACCCGCGAAGTTGGCCTCTTAGCCGACATGCAGCGGATCAAAGAACGCGACAAGTCGCTCGGCGAGAGACTGTCGACGATATTCTCACGACCGAAATAAGCGGGCGACCGCACCTCCCGGTCCTTCGACAAGCTCAGGACGAACGGGGTCGTTGGTACGTTCGCCCGAAGGCCGGATATGCGGTAAGATTACCACGAGATGAATAACGACCGCACACTGCTTTTCGTCGGCGCTCACCCGGACGACGAGAGCTTCGGCCCCGGCGCCACCCTGGCGCATTATGCCCAAAAAGGCGTCAAGGTCTACTACGCCTGCGCCACCAAGGGTGAGGCCGGGACCATCGACCCGCAGTTCTTCATGTCCGGCCTGGTAACCACCGGGGACGTCCGCTGGGCGGAGCTTGAGTGCGCCGGCAAAGCCCTCGGACTAGCGGGCATCTTTCACCTCGGTTTCCGAGACTCCGGCATGGCCGGCGCCCCGGATAATAAGCATCCCCAGGCACTGTGCAATGCCCCGGTAGCCCAGGTGACCGCCCGGATCGTCAAGATCATCAGGGAGGTTAAGCCCCAAGTCGTTCTGACCCACGACCCGCACGGCGACTACGGCCACCCAGACCATATCGCCGCGCATAAAGCGACGGTGGCGGCCTTTTATGCCGCGGGCGATCCGAATAAATACCCCGAGTTTGGAGCTTCGTTCCAGCCCTCGAAATTGTATTTCAACGTCTTCCCGCGGCGTTTGATCAAGTTCGCCGTGAGGCTGCTGCCGCTGTTCGGGCAGAACCCTAAGAAGTTCGGCCGCAACAAGGACATCGATCTGACCGCCCTGGCCGGTGAGAGCATGCCGGTCAACACAATACTCAAACTCGACCGGGCAGCGCTCAGAGCCAGGGATGCCGCCTCGGCCTGTCACCAGAGCCAACTGGCGGAGGGCGGCGGGCCGCCGCGGCGGGGAATACTATCACTGCTTGAGAAAATCTTCGGCCGTCGCGACACCTTCACCCGGGCGTACCCTGTCACCAAGGGGAAGTGCGAAACAGACCTATTCGCGGGCATCGAATAGCGCCCAATGAAAATCAAGAGGAGCACGCCCTTTCTTCCCTCACAGAATGAAGAGAGGTCCAGGAAAACCGGTCCTGCCTAATTATTGATCTTTGAACCCGGCGTTTCGGGGGATTTATTCAGCCGATTTCCTCTGAATTTGATCTACCCGAAATCTGTTACCTGGAGTTTGTTACCAAAATCACATACTCTAAGGGTTTTTCTGCTAATATACATATACTAGTATATTAGCGCTGATCATCGATTCGGCTATCATACAGCTTGAGACTTAGAAGAGAGCACATATAGATAGCGTATTTTCCTTTATATCGAACTCAATAAACACCGGGAGTCCCTTTGCTATTGGGGCACTCTTACTTCTGGGTTTCATCAATGAGATTGGCATCCCAGACCTATTTACGATCGATCTAACCCTGATTTACATCGGATACAATCTTGGCTTCTCTTCTATCGATGGACTCGTCCTGATATCGGCTTTGATCCTTGGACAACTCATCGGTGCCACTGTTATTTACATATTATCCCTAGGCCTCGGTAACACGTTTTCCAAGTGGTTGTGCAACAAAGCCCCCAGGCTTGAGAGAAAACTAATCCAGCTCGAGGGGAAACTCGACGAACACGCCGTTTCGGCATTGCTGTTTTTACGGCTCGGTCCGGGCATAAACACGGCAGCATCGATGGCCTCGGGTCTGGCCAATATCGAGTATCGCAAGTTTGCTTTGGGGGTTGTGATATCGGTGTTGATTACAGACGGCGCCCGCTTTTTTGCCGGATTCGCTGCATTCCAAGGAATCACAATACTCGGAATCCAACCTCAGACATGGCAGATAGTTACCGGCGTTATCTTGCTGCTAGCTTTGTTCGGATTATCAACCTATCGGATCAAGGTATGGGCTGACAGACGATATCCAAAAGCGCATGCCGTGGTTCATTCGGCGGGTTTCAGTAATCGGACTTGTCCCTTACCTCCAGAAAAGGTAAAGATCAGTAAAACCTGAGGCCGGGTTCAACGTCCCCTAAATCGGGCAGACATCGGCTTAATTTTTAGTCAGCGAACACGAGGAAGATGAAAAGCGGTTTTAGGGACTTGTTACGTAATCGCAATTTGATCCTCATATTGGCGATTATCCTGGGGTTTCTTTTTTGGCCTCTGGCCAGCTTCACCAAATCATTGATGAACCTGGCGATCATATTGGCGATAACCCTGTCACTATGTCGCATTGAGTTCAAGCAAGTTTTTATCAAATTCAATGTCTTCGTTTCCTTCGGAACCACCCTGCTATTCAGTTATATTCTGCTGGGCGGGAGTTATATCGCCCTGGCTTACCTTTTACTGGATGATCCGCTAGTCATTAATGGTTTTATAATAATGGCAGCTGCGCCTCCCGCGATTGCAATTATACCTTTCAGTCACGTGCTAAAAGCTAATCTCAACCGCTCCGTCATCGGAACACTAAACGGTTATGCATTGACCTTTTTAACCATGCCTTTGATGGCCGGATTGTTCTTTGAAGGAAATGTTGACCTATCGGGTATTTTCGGGATCCTGGTGATCTTGATATTGGTGCCGTTAGTAATTTCCCAGATTGTCCGCTTGACGGGAGTCGTACCGCGCACAGAAAAGCATTATGGGGCAATTATTAATTGGTGTTTCTTTCTGACTACTTTCAGCATCGTCGGACTAAACCGCGATCTGATCGTATCCGAGCCTGAATTGGTACTGGTGATATTTGTGATCAGCCTGGTTTCTACATTCGGCCTGGGAACGCTGATCAGGTTCATCCTTAAACTATACAAAGTGTCTGACAGCACATCGTCAACTTACCAACTATTGGGCACGATGAAGAATTGGTCAGGGGCGGGAGTTATTGCCCTGAATTTGTTCGGTCCTACTGCCTCATTGCCAGGCACCATCGCTCTTATAAGCGGTATCTGTTATTACGTCTGGCTGAGCTGGCGGTACGAACGACAGCGGATCAAAAACACGCTGGCCGAGAATCAAAGGGCGGGCTAACCCTCCCTGCCCCGATAACGGAAATACAAGACGATGGCGCTGAGCAATATCACCAGGCTGACGATGTTAGCCGTGACGATGACGACATCATTAAGGTGAAGTCCGTAGATGCCCCAGATGGTGACACCGAAGGTAAACTGAACCAAGGTGAGCAGGCTGACATCCTTAACCGAACGGGTGCGCCGCATCTTGATAATCTGGGGGACGAATCCGAAAGTCGTCAACAGCGCCGCTACGGCGCCGACTAAGTACCACATACTTTATCCCCGGCTGCGATACTAGCCGTAGGCCTCTCGCAGCACTCTATTTTTCTTTATGTAATGAACATTATACAATAGAACGATTCCCGTTGGTATCGGAGTGAATATAAATTGGCCAAACTAGCCCTGGATCTCCACGACATCTACAACCGCGGTGCCTCTATCGAAGCCGAGCTCAACCGGGTCATGGCCGAGGCGGTCAAGAAAAAGGTTGCCCTGGTCGAGATCATCCCCGGCAAGGGCTCCGGGCAGCTCAAAAAACATGTCCTGCGGTTTTTAGCCCAACCGGATATCAAGAAGTTGTACCACCGCATCGAAAAGGATGACAAGAACTTCGGGCGGATCTTCGTTCATTTTCGGTTCTGAATGTGCCTCCCTCCGTCTCGGAGGGGAAAATTCAGTCGTTCCCCGTTCGTAATTACGTACTTCTACTGATTGACCCCCGGCGTCGCCTGACCTAGACTGGTTTTGGGTCGGGGCACGGCATGGTTACAGCGGGGAGGAGGCGCGCGCCGCCGGTTGGTTGCGCGCGAGGTGGCCTGCCCCGCCCTTTATATTCTCCGCATCAGTATTCTAACAACACCGGAGGAAGAGATGTAAAGCAAGATACTGGTGCCCCTGGATGGTTCAAAGTTGGCCGAATCGGTCTTACCTTACGCATATGAGATGGCTGGCAGAATGGACCTCGATCTGATATTCATGCGAGTTTGCGGTGTTTTAGTGCCAGGCCCCTCTTCGGATTGCGAATATTACCTGGCCGGAGTAGCCGAGGCTGCCAAAAAGAAGGTTGAACAAATCCGGGCGCGTTACGGAATCAGCAAAGAATTGAAGACCCAGGAAATCGTGGCAGAAGGCTATCCCGCCGAAGAGATCATCAAGACCGCTAAGGAAAACGGCGCCGACCTGATCCTGATGGCCACCCACGGCTATTCCGGGCTCCGGGGCTGGATCATCGGCAGTGTTGCCGACAAGGTGCTGCTCAAGCCGCCGACGCCGGTGTTTCTGGTCAGAGCGGAAGCCCCCGCCCTCAAAAGTTACGACCGATGGCTGGAACAGATCGTGCTGGTGCCGTTGGACGGCTCCAAAACGGCTGAGTCAGTCTTGCCTCACCTTTTTGCCCTGGCGCAGCAGCAGGGCGGCTCAAAGATGACCTTCCGGCTGGTCCGGATCGTGGAACCGGTGATGGATACTACCGATTTGCCGGAGGCGGGAATTTCCATCGACTGGGAACAACTGAAAAAAGCCCGCCTCGACATCAAAGAAGAAGCAAATAAGTGTATTCATGAAATCGAGAAGCAACTTAAATCGAAAGGATTAAAAACAACCTCCGAGGTGCGGATGTGCCCGGTGGCCAGGGGTATCATCGAGTGCGCCAAAGAAGGCAACATCGGCCTGGTGGTCATGGCTGCACGGGGCACTACGAGTGGCGGCTATTGGGAAATGGGCGGCAACGCCGGCAAGATAATACACAACCTGCCCGGCCCTATCCTGGTGGTCGATTCGGGCAATAACAGGCCAGAAACGGTATAATCATAAGTGCGGAGGGCCCGATGACCGAAGAAATCATTATGTACGGAACCACCTGGTGCCCCGATTGCGTCAGGGCCAAGGGTGTATTTCAGAAGCGCGGCGTCCAGTATAAATGGATAGACATTGGCAAAGACCCCCAG
>CAZGRY010000053.1:2011-8841 GCA_964528105.1 uncultured Dehalogenimonas sp. | reverse complement strand
TACTTGTACTCGATTTGCGCGGAAACTCTACCTAATTTATCAACGCAGACTTCTATTTTCGCATTTTCCCGCGAGATCGCATGTTAACCTGTATGCATTCGCCTCGTGCTAGAATTCGGCACCGCGGTCAAAATGAATAGAACCAAGGGTAGCCGGTGAATGGGGAACATACGGGGCGCCCGGCAGGTCTCCCGACACGATGGAATGTGGCGGGCGGCGGGTGGGGATATTTTTAACTTCTTTTGATTTGGAGACTGGCAGGGCTAGAATGAGTAAGATCAGGGCAGCGGGTTGATGCCTGCGGCAGCCAGAAGCCGTATGACGGCTGCATGCCCTTTAATAATTCTTTATGGAGGATTTCCATGAACACTTCCAAACCATTCCCGTTTCAAGTTGCAGAGTCAATGCTTTCCGATCTGGGAGCGACACTCGTCAATGAGGATGCTACAGTTGCCAGCAGGATTGCTGAAACAAACGCCGCGGGCTGGGGCCTGGATTCCTATGAAGTCAGAGTTGCGGAATACAATTCTGGAACCGATGCGATCAATTTCAAGGCCGAGATCATTTTAAGCGGCGGGCATAATAATGGACGGGGTTCCAGCGGTGACAAAATCACGGTGGTGTTGATCGGCATATTGAAATATGAAGACGGTTGCTGGTACGTCGAAGACTATAGAATCAACTCTTGCGAGATACTCAGGGTGAGTTAACAACCTCCCGTTGCAGTCCAAAGAAATGGGGCTGCGGGCACGGTCCTTCGGCTGAAGGATGCCGCTACAGGATGAAGATGTGGCGGGGTGGGGGTGTTACGGAATCCCTCCTACCTAACTTTGGAAAAGGGAGAAAAGAACGGACAGGAGACTGCTTCGGCAGTGATTGTGTTTCAATATCGGGACATCTATAATACCGCTGTTATTGAGATGACAAACGTATTTCTACCACAGGTTAATTGTTCAAGAATTACCCGCCCGTCCGCGGCGGGGCGCGGGCGCATCCCTGTGAGCGTTTTCGACTAGCTGCTTTTCTAACAGTCCCAGACTTGCCCACCATCTGTTAGAAAGGATCATACTATGTCACCACTCTGGTTCACCCTGGCTTTTTCAACCACGATAATATCCGCCCTGGTCAGCCTCCTGGATAGCCACTTCATGTCGCGGCGGATGCCGGGCACGAGGGCGTATATCCTCATCTGCGGCATCTTCATATTACCGGCGAGCATTATCATGCTGATTCTTTTTCCGGTGCCGGCCGGAATCGGTTCAGCCCCGGTGCTGGCGATCAGTGCAGCCGCGGTGGTGAGCTCGGCCGCCATGGTGCTGATCCTCCAGGCGATGAAAAACCAGGATATCGCCGTGGTAGCGCCGCTGGTCAGCACCGCGCCGGTTTTTGTGGCGGTCCTGGCGACAGTGTTTCTCGGCGAGAGCCTGGGATTGCACCATTGGGCGGGGATTTTGGCGGTAATAACCGGCGCGGTCATCATATCGTTTAAATGGGACGCCAAAGGCGCCGGCCATTTCCACTGGAAGCCCTTTTTCATTCTGATGGGCGTCGCCATCCTGGCGGCGGTCTCCAGCGTCATCAATAAATACGCGTTGGGCTATATGTCGTTCTGGACCGCGGCGGGGATCGATTTCCTGGTCGCCTCGGTCCTAATCATGGCCGTCTGTTTACGACGCGATGTACTGAACAGCATAAAAGCCATGGAGAACCGGCGGCAGGCGATCAACCTGACGGTATTCAACCAGGGGATAGCCACCTTCGCCACGGTCATGGCGTTCTGGACGATCCAATTGGGCCCGGTGGCACTGGCGTCAACGGTGTTCAATGCCAAGCCCCTGCTGATTTTCGTTGCCTCGGCCATCATCGGCCGAATTGCGCCTAGTTTTATGGTCAACGAAAAGTTGAGCCCCAAGGGACTGGCGATCAAGGGAGCAGGCACCGTGGCTGTCGTGGGCGGACTGGCATTAATTTTCATCTAGAGCTCGTTGTTATCGGGACAACTTATGATGAATGGGGTTTGGAATTGGGAGCCAGTCTAGTGCCGGCCTCCGCGCCGGCGTTGTTCTGCTTTTGCCAACTCAAGGTCGATCGGTTTCTGAGGATAATCCAGGTGCCCGCATTGGATACAGACTTTATACAAGCCGTATTCATCAGAGCCGTCAAATACATCACCTCTATGACACCTGGGGCAACTCTTGGGATTAATCATATAGTCTCCTCCCAACGATGCAGCTATCTTACACTGATATTCCAGGAATCGCGGTGACTTAAGTCACAAAGTACCCAGGGTTTTTCCAGTCATGCAACGACGCAGCGGCCGAATATCCAGAACGGACTGCTTGCCTCCTGCATCAAGATTACATGGTGAAGGGGGGCGAAAAGATTCATGAGCGAACAAGAGTTTGCTTCGGCACAGCCTCGCAATGACGGTTGGAGAGGTTACAGGCACACGGCCCCGTGTGTCCCTGCCGCGGGGGCGGTCAAGTCAGAGACCAGACCCTACACGAGGGAAGGTGGCGGCGGGCGGCTCTCCTATGCCATGCCCTGGACCAGGAGCAGTCCGGCCAGCAGACTGACGGCAATGGGAGGAAGAGCCGGAACGGGGTTGCCTTTGGCAAAGATCTTTTGAATAAAATACGCCCCACCGAGTCCGACCGTCCCGGCCACGGCCATGATGATGCCCGGCTCAAGCCCCTGCGCCTGGGAGAAATAGACCGAGGCGGTCAGCAGGCACGGGAAACTGATATCGCCGCCGCCGACGATGGAATATTTGCGGTCTGCGGCCTGGGTCTGGGCCAGGGTTTGAATCCCCTTCTGCTTCAAGCTGGCGCCCCACTCGCCGGGATACCGGGGGATAATCAGCGCCGGCAAAGCCGAGGTTTGCGACATTTTATCGGCCATCCAGATCATGAACCCCGACCGCACCGCCAGATAATCGTAAACGGCCAGCACCCCGATCATGATCATGCCAGTCCAGGGGGTGATAAAGCGCCCGAACACCGCACCCAGGCTGACAAACGCCAGGATCATCGCCGCATTGTGGAACCAGACACGCGGGATGAAAAACCAGATCAAGCCCACTACCAGGCCTGCCCCTATCGCAAATTCCAGCGGCAGCCAGAACACCGCCATGATGAAGGCGCCCCAACTGAAGATCAGGGCAAACACCATCCGGAGCAATCCTTTCAACCATGAAAGGGGAATCATGGCAAATATCAGCCCAAGGACAGCCACTACCGCGGCAAAGTAGATCAGTATCGGTCCCAGCGATGAATAAGCCGGTGTCTGGATGACCTGGCCCGAAGGCAGTGTAACCTCACCCGGCCATACCGTCACGGCCTGGTCCGGCTGGGTGGGGACATAGATATCGTTTGCGGCCAGAAAAGGATCAATGCGCTGTACCAAGAGCAGGGTCAGCACCTGGGCGACGAAGAAGAGCAAAAGGCCCCAGACGATTGGGTTTATGTTAGATTTTTTCGTGGTTTCCATGTCCCGTCACTTATCCCCCGAGCTTCTGAAACGAAAGCCGGGCTGCATTGTAACACTTTAAACGTTGCCATATGTTATAACGACGGTTAGAGCTTCCAGGTTAGGAGCCCACCGATCGGGTTCCGGCGCTGGCATCGGTGGGGGGCACGGGGCCGGGCGACCCAGTGAGCCCGGCACTACCGGTGGACGACCCGCTGTGGCATGGGACCGGGACCGTCATCGGCATCGGAGCACTCACACTGGGCGCCGGGCATTTCATCGGCATGCGGAGGGAGTAAAAGGCCACGGGCTGCCCTCAGGTGTTGGAATTAGTCCTAATGTACTATTGCGTGATAGGCATAACAGGAGTATACTGAGATGTTAGAAATAATAACATTGAAGATCAGGAGTGGTGGAACCCCGTGTTTGAATGCGCAGCCGAACAAGCAGTAGAGTTATTTGAAGAGAGTAAGTATAAAAGCCTAAAAGATGCTTTGGTTTTCATCAAGAGCACCTATCACCTCTCCAGGGCAGAACTCGCCAAGGTCAAAAGACTGGCAGAGAGCCTGCTGACCTGGGAGTTGCTTGAACCCCAAAGAGCCGTCGACGTCTGCTAAGGATTAGCAGAATCTTCCGGCGTTAACCCAGTTCCGACGCGATACCCGGCCGCATTGTTGCGCCCTGCCACATACGTTTGAGCTCGGGCATCTTTGCGCCCATTCATTCATCCCGTTCGCTTTGCTCAGGGCAGGCTTTTCGACAAGTTCAGGACGAATGGTGTTATCGCGAGATATGACGCTGGGTTGACATCATTTTCCCAGTCACTATCGCCTTTTTGCCATACGAAATAATCATTGACAATGTTAGCAACCGGGACTAGAGTTGATTCAGTCATTGCGTGTCTCAAGGAGGTTAAATATGGGCACCTCTATTGATTACCAGAAACTGATGACTGAGGTCGTCTACATCAATTTGCCCGGCCCTGCCGAGCCTGACCCGGGGATGAGCGGGGGAGAATTGCTACACGGCTTTTTAGCCGGGTTGCACGACGCCCCCGATCCTGTCACCAGAGTTTTTGTCAACGAACTTTGCATGAGATGGAACGTCCACTACCGGCGGCAGCCCTAGCATCTGCCACAACCCGGCACTAGATCATGTTCATGTAGCCTGAGATTACGGGCACCAGAGCGTCGCTCGTGAGCGGGGTGAAAGCCGGCGACCTGCTCAGGATCATATAGTCAAAAGGCTTGCGGGTTTTGAAATTGTGCCGTGATTGGACCTTAAACTGTACCCCGCATTCTGGACCCAAAATGTCTCCCGCCAGCGGTGCAACTGCCTTTTGTCCTTTTAGTTCCGACCGAGAATCATCGCGCTGCCGCCTTCGATTCGCTACGGGATGCATGAGCGGTATCCAAACGAGAGAAGCAATCCAACCCCGCGCAATGGCAAAGGTTAAATAGTTGCCCGAATGAACATAATCCTCCTCGAACATGGTCAAACCGCCAGCCGGATCAACGTAGAGCTTGTCCGAAACCAAAGATAATCCACCTCTTACCGATAAATCGGGGTGGGCATCGATGTGGACAATGTCGAACGGCAGCTTAAGATCGCCCTTTTCGATGAGATCCTGCCAGAAACGCACGACCAGATCGTGGCTTTCGATAACACGTCCCGGTATCGGCTGGTCACGGGACAGGCCGCACCTTGTCTCAAGGAAATTCTTGACTTTAATATCAGGCCAGGGTTTATAATCCTCCCCCAGCCTCAGGGCATCGGAACCCGAGTAATATGCGTTTCGATTCAGAAAGAAATCCAAATCAATATCCAGGAAGCGCATATCCCCTCAAAACAAAGGTGCATTGCCCTCACTCAAATTTTAGTCCCCTATCTGCAGGTATACAATAGATTTCAGATAATATTTCGGTGTGTTGACTTTGATTTCAACGGGCTGGCGGGTGTGGCGATTTTATTGACACGATTTGATTCAGTCACGGGCGGCGGATAGAATGTCGGTATCAAATAATCCTATTTAGCCGAGGAGATAATTCTGTGGATACAGACACAATCCGTTGGATAGTTGGAGCGGTACTGATTGCAATCGGAGTGCCGTTTTTTTACCTCGGGAATTATCTTTCAGCGACGGAAGACAGGAAGAAACAAAAAGCCGCTGAGATAAAGCTTCTCGGTTTAATCTGGATGATCGCGGGCGTACTGTTGTACGTGACGGTTCTCGTAGGGAATTGAATGATTTAAGGGTTTAACATGGAATTAGTTGACCTTTTAACCAAAAACCTGGGTATAAGCCCGGAACAGGCGAGAGGCGGCGCCGGATTGGTTCTCAAACGCGCCAAGGACAACCTCGGAGCCGAGGATTTTGCCAAGATCTCGGCTGCGGCGCCGCAGGTCGATATCCTGATCAGCTTTCTGCCGGCCACCGGCGACTCGGTCATCGGGGAGGTCGAGAAGTTATTCTCGATTTTCGGTAAAAAAGCGGGGAATGTGGGTGCGGCGGCGCGGGTCAGGGCCGGGTTTTTCAAGCTGGGATTAAACGCAGAGATGATCGAGAAGTTCGAGAAGATAATCCTGGCGTTTGTCCAGGATAAGGGCAGCGATGCGGCTAGGAAGTTGATGGAAAAGGGGTTGGCGGGGGAGTGACAGGGCAGGGGCGTTTTTAAGAAACCCTAATAGAACGATATAAACGCTGGGAAAAGGGTTTGAAACCATGCTTTTCCCAGAAGTCGGCACCGGCTTGATTGCCGGCGAGAACCGACACCTCGACCACAGGAACCCCATTATCGCGAAACCAGCCCAAAGTTCGCGCCAGCAGGGCGCTGCCAATGCCCTTGCTTCGATCGTTAGCCCGTACTGCCAAATCAGAAATGGTCCCCCATCGTTTGGTTTTTTTGAAAAACGAATGACGATTGTTCAATGCCGCGATTGAAAACCCCACCACACCATCCGAGTCAACGGCTATTATTATCAAATCATTCTTTGAAGCCAGGCACTTATTAATATGATTCTCAAACCGTCGCCGGGCGTTTGTTCCCGGATCCCAATCGGGTTCCGCGATTTGTTGGGATTCCATGGACTCATCCCAAACACCCAGGATACCGCTAACATGCTTCGCATCTGCTCTTATTATTTCCATCACTGATCGGGGCTACTTTCACTTAATTGCACTTAGACGTATAAGTTGCCTATAAATGCTGTAGGAAGACCTCGACATCGGAGATGAATTTCAAAGTCCCGCCAACGATTTGCTTCGTTAAGCCGTTCAGATCGCCGAAGTCCGGAACAGGCGCCAGATCGTACTCCAGAATTGCATCAACGCCTATCGCTGGAGACCGAAGGCGATAATTCCC
>CAZGRY010000053.1:0-2001 GCA_964528105.1 uncultured Dehalogenimonas sp. | reverse complement strand
CTCGAATTCCATCAGTTCCAAAAAGTCTGCCCATCCATCCTCCAGTTACGGAGTCACTTCGTCGTTGCGTTGCACCACTATTTCGATTTCCTCGGGCTTTGCCTCCAGAATCTTCACCCCTTCAGGAAAGCGGGGCACGGGCTGGATCACGCTCTGCCCAATGGCGGGATTAGAGCCGGGATCAATCATCCGGAACAGGGACTCGCCCCAATCCTTGTCTTTCAAAAGCTCCCAGTATTTCGCCTGGACCTGCCTGTTGGCTCCAGCCAGCCACACCTGGAAACTCGTGGTCTCATGAACGAAGACTACCGCGATCTTCAATTTCCGGCTTTTTAATGACGGCGGAACAATAGCAAAATAGGTCATATCCATATATCCGAAATACAGGCTAGAGGATATATCATAATCCGGATAACTTCTGGCGAAATGCGCCTTCAGCTCCCACATATATTCCATCAGACCGCGGTAAGCTTCCTGGATCTGGCCCCGGCCGAGCTGCTTGCGATATTCGGCGACGGAATCCGAGAACGTTGGCATCTCAATTCCTCCCTTTATATTCGGTTAGAACACAATGTCCGCGCACAAATATAAGCATCAATAATGATAAATTACAAAAGGCGATGGTCCGCTCCCCGAAAACTGATCCAGGTTAAGTGAGATTTTTGTGGGATAATCACACATCGACAGGAGGGTTATTCCATGAAAAGTTCACGGTATTCGGCGGAGCAGGTTGCCTTCGCCATGAGGCAGGCTGAAACGGGGACACCAGTGCCTGAGATCTGCCGCAAGATGGGCGTCGTTGAGCAAACCTTCTATCGTTGGAAGAAGAAATACGTTGGTATGGGCGTAGCTGAAGTCAGGAAGCTGCGCATTCTGGAAGAGGAAAACCGCAAGCTCAGAGTGCTGGTGGCCGATCTGTCCTTGGACAAGCAGATGCTCCAGGACGTCTTAAGAAAAAAAGCCTAGAGCCTGCCGAGTTGCGAACCCAGTGCGAAGTTCTCGTAACGTGTTATGAGGTCAGTGAGCGCCGGGTTTGCCAGGTGCTTAAGTTTAGCCGGGCAAGCTGCCGTTACGAAAGCACCGCCGACGAGCAGGCTCTACTTCGAATGAGGATCAGGGATCTGGCTTATGCCCGGGTAAGCTATGGGTATCGGCGACTTCACGTGCTTTTACAAAGAGAAGGCTGGCAAATCAATCACAAGCGCGTTTACCGTCTTTACAAACAGGAGGGACTGATGATGCGGCCGAAGAGGCACAGGCGGCACGTCACCGGTTGCCGGCGGATGGAGCGCCTGGAGTCTGTGGCGCCCAATGATGGCTGGAGCATGGATTTCGTGCACGACGAGCTCTATGACGGGCGCCGGATCCGCCTCTTAACGTTAGTCGATAACTTTCCGTGAGAGTCTGGCCATAGAGGTCGATTCGCACCTCGGCGGACATCGGGTGGCCGAGGTCCTGGGACGGATCGGTGAAGACCGGGCTCTGCCTAAAAACATCAGGGTGGATAATGGCCCGGAATTCGTCAGTAAGGTGTTGGATCAGTGGGCATATCTGAATGGAGTGGCCCTAGACTTCAGCCGGCCCGGCAAACCTACGGACAATGCTTTTATCGAAGCCTTCAACGGACTACTCCGGCAAGAATGCCTGAACGAAAACTGGTTCATGTCCCTGGATGATGCCAGGGAGAAAGTGGAGGTTTGGCGCCAGGAGTATAATATCTCCAGACCACATGGCGCCCTTGGTAACCTAAGCCCGATGGAGTATTCCAAAGTTAAGGAATTGGTCGCCTAAAACCATAAAAGTCTCACATCAACTGGTATAGAAAATGGGGCAAGACCAGCGATAGGTGTTCCCCTCTTAAGCACGGACTGACAAATTGGGGTTGTTGTTAGAACAAGCAGAGATAACCCGATGTGGCCTCGTAACGACGGGCTGGGCAAATCCCTCTGTACAGTCCGCACATAGGTAACACTTTTATCCGAACACATAGGTTACACTTTT
>CAZGRY010000052.1:0-9018 GCA_964528105.1 uncultured Dehalogenimonas sp. | reverse complement strand
ACAGCAGCAGATACCCCAGCCGCAGGCTACGGCGCCCCAACCGGCACCAACGCCGATGCCTCCGGTTCATGTCGACCTGTCGCGCTTCATACCGAGGCCGGGCGAGTCGGTGACCAGGGAACTGCCTGAAGCCCACCGGCCGCTGCAGTTCCCGCCAAAGCCGTTCAACCCCAATGGTCTGGAATAGGGCGCTTAAAGACCGGCTGGCCGCTGAGTCCGGCGCCGTCATCAAGGACTGGGGCGGCCTTATCCCGGTGGCGGTGGTATACGCCAACTCCTACCGCATCGGCATGTCCAACCTGGGCGTTCACGCCCTGTATAAGTGGCTCAATTCCCGTGACGATTTCCTGGCCGAGAGGGTCTTCTGGGAGGAGGGGCCGATCTCGACCTCCGGCGCCCTGTCCGTGGAGAGCCGCCGCCCGCTGACCGATTTCTCTGCCCTGGTCTTCTCCATTTCCTTCGAACTCGATTTCCTGAATATCCCCCGGCTGCTGAGAGCCGCCGGTATCCCGGTCTATTCGGCCGATCGCGACGAGTCTTTCCCGCTGGTCATCGGCGGCGGGGCGGTGCTGACGGCCAACCCGATGCCCGTGGCTCCGTTCTTCGATGCCATCTGCATCGGCGAGTCCGAGGCCATCCTGCCCGGGCTGTGCGAGGCGCTCAAAGACAGTCTTGACCACCCTAGACAGGCGCAATTGGAGCGGTTGGCGGCGGTGCCGGGCGT
Source organism: uncultured Dehalogenimonas sp. (assembly GCA_964528105.1). Classification (GTDB taxonomy): domain Bacteria; phylum Chloroflexota; class Dehalococcoidia; order Dehalococcoidales; family Dehalococcoidaceae; genus Dehalogenimonas. The sequence goes on along the minus strand of CAZGRY010000052.1, from coordinate 8,294 downwards.
CTACGTTCCCCGGCTGGCGGCTCCGGCCAAACGCCGGTTCACCACCGACCTCGACGATTTCCCTGTCGGCACCGCCGTCTTCACCACGGATACCGAATTCGGCGACATGTTCCTCCTCGAGGTGCAGCGGGGCTGCCGCTTTGCCTGCCGCTTCTGCCTGGTGGCCAGCACTTTCTGCCCCTTCCGCTGCCGCTCGCTCGATTCGCTGTTAAAGCAGTCCGCCGCCGCCCGCAAATACCGCGACCGCGTCGCCCTAGTCGGCCCGGTGGTCAGCGAGTACCCGCACCTCGTCGAGTTGCTGAAAGGGTTGCGGGAACAGGGCTACGGCCTGTCCATCGGCTCGATGCGGGTGAAGCCGATCTCGACCGAAGTCCTCGAGGAACTGGTGAAGGGCGGGGTAAAGAGCCTGACCATCGCCCCGGAGGCCGGCACCCCCGAACTAAGGAAATCCATCGGCAAGGGTTTTTCCGACGACGATGTCATCGAGGCGGTCCGTAAAATCGGCGAGTCTGGCATCAAGCAGCTCACCCTTTACTCGATGGCCGGCCTGCCGGGCGAGACCGACGATGATATCAAGGCGCTGGCTGCCCTCGCCATCCGCAGCAAGGCCGAAGCCGACAAGCACCGCGTCGCTTTGTCGCTCAATGTCTCGGCGTTCATTCCTAAAGCCCAATCGCCCTTCGAGCGGGAACCGATGGCAGAGCCAACCGACATCGATCGAAGATTTGACCTGCTTGAACGTTCATTGTCTGGCAAAGGAATAAAGGTCAAAGCCGACGCCGCGGGGTGGGGCGAGGTGCAGGCCACCCTATCCCGAAGCGACGAAAAGCTGGCAGAAGTCATCGAGAAACTGGATAAGGCGTCCCTAGCTGGCTGGCGCAGGGCGATGAAGGCGGCAGGACTGTCCACCGTGGACTACGCCCGCCGCCACTTCGCTGCGGGCGAACCGCTACCATGGATTGACGTCTCGATGTAGGCTGTTTTAACCGGCTCAACGGTCATCTTTGGCGGCTCGTTCAAAACATGATAACCTGTAGATGACTAATAAATCCGCGAAGGATTGCTCCAATCCGACTCAGTTAGACACTCACGATGGAACAGATTGTCGAATACTACGTTAGCCTGGTCAGCGGGGTCCATCCTGTTTTATGGCTGCTGATTTTCGGTCTGTGCCTGGTGAACGAGTGCATCGCAGCCAGCATCCCCTACGTCCTGGAGACCACCTGGCTGATGGCCGGCGTCCTTTTAGGCGACGGTGAGATTTCCTGGCTGATCGTCGCGCCGCTGGTGCTGGCGGCAGTCCTCGGCCGATTGGCTGGCATGAGCCTTTTTTACTTCCTGGTCACCGCCGGCAGCCCGTGGTTTTTCCGCCGTTTCCCCAAGCTTAGAGTCCGCCTCGATGATTCCAATTTTTCCCGCCGGCTGCAAAGCCGTCACTGGTCGGTGTCCTTGTGGATCGCCCTCGGCAGGTTGTTATGGCTGCGGTTCCCCATCAGCATCGTTATGGCGCTTTCAAAGCGCTATTGGGCGCTGGCGGCCGGGGTGGCCATTTCCGCCCTCGTGTTCGAGGTCACATTCATCGGCGTCGGGGCAACGGTGGGCAACGCCGTGGACCTCGGCCCGGCCCAGTTGCTGCCATATTTCCTGCTCGCCATCACTGCAAGTTTTGTCATCGGCATGGGCATCCGGCAGCTTTGGCGAGTGATATGGCCCAAGCCGATGGTTAATCCGGGGTGATGTAAATGATCCGGGACGCGGCGCGCTGCGTCCCTACGATAACTACCTAGATCACGAACTCCCATTCTTATACAGCAATTCCCCGTCCACCCTGATCTCGCCACCCTGCCGCAGGTCGCAGACCATGTCCCAGTGGATGGCGCTCTCGTTCTTGGACCCGGACTCCGGTATGCCGGCGCCCAAAGCCATGTGGAAGCTGCCGCCGATCTTCTCATCGAACAGGATTTCCCGGGTAAAGGCCTTGATGCCCTTGTTGGTGCCGATGGCCAGCTCGCCCAGGTAGCGGGCGCCGGCGTCGATATCCAGGATCTTGTTGAGGTAGTCCTCATTCTTTTCCGCCGTCGCTTTTACGCATCTGCCCTTTTCGAACCATAAACGGACGCCGGTGACCTCATGGCTCTGGTTGATCGCCGGGTACGAGAAGTAAACGTGACCCTCGGCGGAGTCCTCGACCGGCCCGGTGAAGACCTCGCCGTCAGGCATGTTCTTCTTGCCGTCGCAGTTGATCCATTTCCGTCCCTTTATATTGAAGCGGATGTCGGTGTCCGGCGCGGTAATGTGCACCGTCTCCTTGCCAGACAACCAGTCGATGACGCGCTGCTGCTTGGCCGAGAATTTCTTCCAGTAGCCAACCGGGTCGTTCAAGTCGGGCACGCAGGCGCCGAACATGAAATCGGCGTAGTCGGCAAGGCTCATATCGGCGTCCTGGGCCATGGCATTGGTCGGGTACGGCGCGACGGTCCAACGGAATTCGCCGGAGGCCGAACGCTGCATCATCGTCTTCATCAGGTGGCGGCGCGCGGCGGAGTGCCAGACCGCCTTCTGTGGGTCAATGCGTGACAGGCTGCGGGTATTTTCCTCGGCCAGTACCGAGATGCGGCAGTCGTACTCTTCGGTGACGACGGCCAGCGGCTTGTGGACGTATTCGATCTGCTCTTTCGAGCCGTATTTGAACATGATCTCCGCCATCTGTTGCTGCGGCAGCATGACCAGCGGGAAACCGCCAGCCTTCAGGGTGGCGGCGAACAGGGCATCGGTCAGCGGCCGGGCGATCTCCGGCGAGATGATGCAGACCCGGTCTCCCGGTTTCACGGCGACGGAGTAGTTGACGAGCAGTTCGGCCAGTTTTTCAACGCGGGGGTCGTGCATGGGATTGTCTCTTTTTTTAGTCAATCAGCGACATTATAGCACCGAGCACGGCATGCCGTGCCTCTACAGGACGAAGACGACGACGTAGTAATACACGGCGATGACAGCGAAGACCACCGAGTCCATGCGGTCCAGGAAGCCGCCGTGGCCGGGGATAGCGGTGCCGGAGTCCTTGACCGCCATGTTTCGCTTGAACAGTGACTCCACCAGGTCGCCGGCCTGGCCGACGACCGAGGCGAACAGACCGAGGAGCCCCAATGCCACGTAACTCGACGGCAGGTCGAGCACCGGTTTGAGGGCGACGGCGATGATGACCGCGGCTACAGCCCCGGCGACGGCCCCTTCCCAGCTCTTGGCGGGGGAAATCGAGGGCGCCATCTTATGTTTACCTACGGCACGACCGATAAAATAGGCGAAGGAGTCCGAGGCCACGGTGACGCCCAGCGCCAGGATCAGCCACTCCCGCCCGCCGTCCAGGCCGCGCAATGCCACCAGGAAGGACAGCAGCAAGCCGACGTAGATGACCCCGGCCAGGGTCCACGCCCAGCGGATGAAAGCCTGGGACCGGTCGCCGGGTTTAAGAAGGTACAAAAGCGACAGCGCGGCGAAGCCGGTCAGGAGCGGCGGCAGGCTGTTCTCGAAGTGGGGCGAAGCGATGAAGGCCACCACGGCGACGGAGCCGATGAGACCGAACGGCGCCGACTTGATCTGGGTGACAACGCGGTTAAACTCGCGCAGGGCGAAAAGACCCCAGGCCGCCACGGCGATAGTCAGCCAAGGCAAAGGTTCGTCGAACCACACGGCCAAAAGGGCGGCGGCGCCCAGGATGATGCCGGAGATAAGACGCTTCTTAAGCAAGGTTAAAGGCCTCCGAAGCGGCGCTGCCGCCGGGCGTATTCGGCCAGGGCTTTATCGATCTCGTCGCGGTTGAAGTCCGGCCACAGGGTATCTGTGAAATAGAGCTCGGCGTAAGACGACTGCCACAGCAGGAAATTGGACAATCTCATCTCGCCGCCGGTGCGCACCAGCAAGTCGACATCGGGCAGCCCGGCGGTGTTGAGCTGTTTTTCGAAGGCCGCCTCGTCGATGGCATCGGCGCTGGCGCCGCTTTTGATAAGTTTTCTGGCGGCATCGACGATCTCGGCCCGGCCGCCGTAATCGAAGGCGAAACTGGCCACGGCGCCGGTGTTGCCCCGGGTCCGCTCGCCGAGTTGCTTGACGCCATGCCGTAGCGGCAGCGACAGCCGGTCCAGCCGCCCCAGGTGCCGGATAGCGATGTTGCGGTCGTCGAGTTGCTTGCCCGTCCGCTCCAGGGCTTCGGCCAAAAGTTTCAGAATACCGGCGACCTCTTCTTTTGGCCGTTTCCAGTTCTCGGTGGAGAAGCTGAACAGGGTGATGAAGGATACCCCCGCATCGGCGAAGCCGAGCACGGCATCGCCGGCTTTCTCCAGTCCGGCGCGGTGCCCCTCCAGACGCGGCAGGCCGCAGGCGGTGGCCCAGCGGCCGTTGCCGTCCATGATGACGGCGACGTGGCGGGGGATGATCCGGGCGGCGTCAGTTGACGGCTTCATCAAAACGCTATTGTAGGCTTAAAGCGCGTTCGAGGGCAAGGCGCAGTCATTGTGAAGGGCGGCAGACTCTGTTAAGCTGTCACCGTGAACTGGACGAAAATGTCCCCGCGCATCAAGGGCGCGGACTATATCAAGATCACCATCCTGAGCCTGGGCCTGGCGGCCATATCGCAGAGCGCCCACGGCATCATCCTTCCGCTACGAGTGCTCGACTTCGTCGGAGAGGACGGCAAGAACACCGCCCTGGCGGCCCTCACCTTCGTCGGCCTGGTGCTGGCCATGCTGTCCCAGCCCATCGCCGCGGCCTTGTCCGACGCCACGACCTCGAGCCGGGGGCGGCGCTTGCCCTACGTCCTGGCGGGGGGAGCGGCGGTGCTGCTGCTCCTGCCGGGAATCGCTCTGGCCGACAGCTTCGCCATGCTGTTTCTCGGCTACTGCCTGATCCAGCTGGCGGCCAATACCGCCCAGGGTCCCTACCAGGGATTTTTGCCCGACATGGTGCCTTTGGACCACCACGGCCGCGCCTCCTCCCTGAAGGCCCAGATGGAGCTCATCGGCGGCGCTGCCGGTGTTATATTGATCGGCGGTTTCATGTCAGGCTATTCCGGGACCAATCAGAGCGGCTTGTGGCTTTCCATCCTGGCCCTGTCGCTGATCCTCGGCTCGATCCTGTTTTACCTCTGGCGACGCCTTAAAGAACCCCCAGTAATGGTACGCCTGGCCCCGTTCAAGAATCCGCTGCAAGCCTACCGTTTCAACCTGCGGCAGAACCCGGCTTTCGGCTGGCTGCTCGGGTCGCGGCTGCTGTTCTTCATGGCCACGGCCACCCTGCAGCAGTTCGCCCTGTTCTACCTGAGGGATGTCCTCGGCGTGGCCGATCCGGCCGGCTCGACGGCGGTCTTTATCCTGACGGCAGGTGCGGCCATGGGCCTGGCGATATTCCCAGCCGGCTACTTCGCCGACCGCTATGGCAAGGTCAGGCTATCGCAGGCGGCGGCGTTCCTGGGCGGTCTGGGCGTTCTCGTTTTGCTCCTCTGGCCTTCGGTGACCACGCTGCTCATCGCCGCCGGGGCTACCGGCTATGCCCTCGGCACCTTCGGCGTTGCCAACTGGGCCATGGCTGCCAACATGGTGGTTAAAGGACAAGAAGCGCGGTACCTGGCCATCGCCAACATGGCTACCGCCGGCGGTGCCGCCCTGGCGCGGCTAATCGGGCCCGTAATCGATCACTTCAACCGCATCGAGGTCAACCTGGGCTACCAGGTGATGCTGGGAGCCTGCCTGGTGTACTTCGTCGCCGGCGGACTCTTGATCGTGAAGGCTAGGACGCCAGCCAGTCGATGACCTGGTCCCAGCCCATTGCCCCGGCCCAGGCCAGGAAGATGTACAGCAGGCTGCGGCCGATGAAACAGGCGACGAAGAATTTGGGCGCCGGGAAGCGCATCACCCCGGCGGTGATGCCGGCGACATCAAACAGCAGCGGCGCCGCGGAGAGGCCGATGACGGCCAGCATGCCGAAGCGATCAAGCCAGCCGCGGACACGAATATACCACTTGTTGTTTTGAGGCACGATGGCCCGTCCCGAATAACCGGCCAGATAGCCGGTCATCTCGCCGATGGCAGCGCCGGCGGCCGCGGCCAGACCCACCAGCACCGGCGACGGCAGCGCCGACCCCAGGGCGGCCAGCACCAGGAAATTGCCCGCCGGCAGCACCACCGTGGCGTTCAGCACCATGCTGATGAGGAAGGCGCCGAGGTAACCGTACTCCTGGAGGTTGTCGATCAGGTCGGGGTTATTTTGGGAAATGTAAAAGACAGTGCCAACGATGCCGATGACCAATACGATCGAGAGAATCGGCAGCAGCCGCCCCTGCACCCAGCCTGCGGCGGGGGCGACGTGCTCGTCGGATTTTGATACCGGGGCCGGCTTGTCTTCGGTCATCCAGAGGGAATTGTATCATAACAGGCGCGGCGAAACCCGCCGGTTGTCATCGAAGGTAGCAATTTGCTATACTTGGTTGTCCATGCCCCCATCGTCTAGAGGCCTAGGACAACGGCCTTTCACGCCGTCAACAGGGATTCGAATTCCCTTGGGGGTATTCTAATTCCTCCGCGGCCGGAATATAATGATTCCGTGACCGCGTCGAGGCCCAGAACCAAGGCTCCCAAAGACCAGCAGCTCAAGGGTGAACTGCGAGGTGATCTGGGCGCTTACGAAAAGATAGGTCTTTTCCAGCGCGACATCTCCAAAAACACCGCTTACCGCTACCGCGGAGCCCTACTACGTTACCAGGAATTCCTCGGCGACAACCCGCCGACACTCGATGCCACCTACCAGTTCCTGAGCAGCTTGCGCCAGCATGAGTTCGACCCCTCGACGCTACGGGTCTATGCCGTGGCGCTCTCCAACTACCACCAATGGCGTGGTGAAGAGCTCAATTTCAAGGTGAAGGTACCCAAAAGGGTGCCCAAGCAAGTCCCGGAGGAGCCGGTCGTTAAGATGCTGGAGCTCTCGAAAGACAAACCTCATGATGAGTTGATCTTGCGCCTTATGGCCGACGCCGGCATGCGCCGGGACGAAACGGTGAATGTGACCGCCGGTGCCGTCGAAAATAACTGCTTGAAGTTTATCGGCAAGGGCGATAAAGAGCGCCGTGTACCCATGACCAGGAGATTAGCCGAGCTCGTAGCGGTTTTTGCTGCCGGTAAGAGTCCTGCTGCAAGGCTCGTCGGTGTCGGGGAGAAAGGCATCTACGGCTTGGTCAAGCGTTATGCCGCTGCTGCCGGTTTCCCCGAGCTAACACCTCATGACCTGCGGCGCTATTTCGGTGCACGCATCCAGGAAATAACAGGGGATATCCGAATAACTCAGGAGCTCTTAGGTCATGCCGACGTCAATACCACCCAGATATACACGGCGGTCAAGCCCAAGCGGCTCGAAGAGGCTATCGCCCGGTTGAATGACACAACGCTCGACCAAAGAGAAAAGCTCTCGGAGCCGGAAAATATTAACACAAGCCGAGTATCGGCTGAACTATCTACCTTTTCAGTAATATTCGGTGACAATACTTTGACGGCATCGGGTTTTCTTACACATCTGTGGAATAAGTTATGCACCGGACTTACCACAGCCCAATGTGTTGAATCGATAGCTGCAGAGGATAAATTTAGGGAATCTGATCCAAAATTAATATGGGAGGGAGTTGAGACACTCCTAGCCAGGTTGAATTTGAATCAGATTGTCGTACGAGAACTACGGCGAAGCGGTACAACCATTCGATCCAAAATTGATATCGGCTATTGGGTTTTAACCGATTTCGGAAAAAGAATGGTTTTGGAACTGGTACACAAACAACGACCCTAGCGTGTTCTAGGCAGGCCGTTCAATTCAACATCAAGGACTTGAAGCATTAGCCCCCGTCAAGGCTTGGACGTTAATCGACTTCGACCTGCTGCTGAAACCAAGTCCTGCTCTCGGCGAAAAGCCAGGGAAGCTGTATGGTCAATATGTCCGCGATCGCAGCAATTTCAATATCCGAGACCGGCCGGCGACCGGTTTCGATCTTGGCAATGGCCGAACGGTCAATCTTAATCCCCATGATTTGAAGCCGGGCAGCCAGCTTTGCCTGACTAATGCGGGCATTATCCCGTGCTGCCCTGATCTTTGGACCGATGATGTTCTTCGAGCGCACAAAGCGAATGATAATGGAAAGTGCGAGAAAACAGTGTTCTCCTGGAGCACAACGCGTGATATAATCAAGGCCATGAAATCAATCGATACCGCTGTGACCTGACCCCCTTAAACGAGTCCAGTCTTAATGTTAGACTGTGACGAAA
>CAZGRY010000051.1:272-9293 GCA_964528105.1 uncultured Dehalogenimonas sp. | reverse complement strand
GGGCTTGCGGCGGGCATCTTCTTCCACCGGCAACTCGCGGCCGGCGGGTTCGCCCCATTTGCGTCCCATGAAGCGCTTGATGCTGTAAATGGTGTTTTCCGGGTTCAGCACGGCCTGGTTCTTGGCCTGCCGGCCGACCAGTCTTTCGCCGTTCTTGTTGACCGCCACCACCGAGGGAATGAGCGTGCCACCCTCGGCCGACGGAATGACTACCGGCTCGCCACCCTGGATGACCGCGACCTCGGAGTTGGTGGTACCCAGATCGATGCCTACAACTTTACCCATTGCTTAAAAATCCCTCCTTAATACAATTCGATTATACTTCTGCAAATCACTAAGTCCTAGGCTTTTTAGCCTCAATCTTCGATATCCTCGCACGAAACTTTCACCTTAGCCGGCCGCAGCACCTTGCCCTGGTAGGTATAGCCGGACTGCAACTCCTCGACGATGACACCTTCCTCACCGCGGCAGCGCAGCACCGCCTCATGGACGCAGGGGTCGAATTTCTCACCGATCGTTCTCATCGCGGTCACGCCCTCGCGGGTAAGTATTTGGCGGAACTTCTTTTCGATGAGGGCCATGCCCTGGACCCAGGGCTCGCCGGCGGATTGCTCCGGCACCGCTGCCAGGGCGCGGGACAGGTCGTCCAGCACCGGCAGGATCGAGGAAAAGGCCTGGCATTTACCCCATCCCATCGATTCGGCTTTTTCGATCTCCGAGCGGCGTTTGTAATTGATGAAGTCAGCCTGGGCGCGCTTTAGGTTGTTTAAATTCTCTTCGGCGCGGGCTTTTTCCTGTTCCAGGGTGCTGCGAAGGGCGTCGAAATCACCCTCCAGCGTTTCTTCTCCGTAATTATTGTCCTGTTCCATTGGTTACCCCTCTAAAAGCCGTCCAATAAAATATACCGCCGCTGGCGGTATAAAACCTAACCGCAAAAACTTAATTTCCCGAGGCTGCCGTCCCCGGCTCCCGGCCGTAAAGTTCGGCTACCAGGGCGCTCATCACCAAAGACAGGTAGCGCACCGCGGCGATGGTCTTCTCGTAGTTCATCCGCGTCGGGCCAATGACCCCCAGCGTGCCACGGGCCTCGTTAGGCAAGCCGTAGCTGCCTAGCACCACCGAATAGTCCCGGATGGTCTCTTCCCGGTTCTCCTGGCCGATGTAGACTTTGATTTCCTTGTCCTCAAACTCCTCGTCGCCCAGCATTTTGCCCAACTGACGGCGCTCGACAAGCTCCATCAGGGAATGGGCTCGCTGGCTCTTGACGAATTCCGGCTGTTCCAGCAGATAATTCAGGCCTTCGAGGTATGGCTCTTCGTTCTGCTGCTCGTTCTCGGCTTGCATCATCTTCAACACCGCAACCTGAACCTTTTTCTCTATTTCACTCAGCACTAAGCCGGTTTTTTCGATCTGCGACCGCGTTTGGCCCTCGAAACTCTCGTTCAACTTGCCGGACATGGCAGCCAGTTCAAACTGGCTTATTGCTGTATCGAAACTGATCAGTTGCTGCCGTACCTTGGCGCCACGCATGATGAGCACCGCCAGAGCAAGGTTCTCCTGCAACGTCACCAACTCCAGGTGATGGTACTTGCCGGCAGTCTGCCTGGGCTGGGTGATCACAGCCACGTTGTGTACCCGTTGCGACACCAGACCCGCTGCCAGCGACAGCCAGTTCTCCATCTCCTTCTCCACCTGGTGGAAAAGGTGATTGATCAGGAGCTGCTCGGTAACCGGAAGCTGGGCGTGCTTGATGCTCTCAACGTAGTAGCGGTAGCCTTTGTCCGAGGGGACGCTGCCCGCCGAATGGTGGGGCTTGAGAATGTATCCCTCTTCCTCAAGGCGCATCATCTCGTTCCTGACAGTGGCCGAGCAGACGTCCAAGCCGCATTCAGCGATGATGGCAGCCGAAGACACCGGCAGAGCTCGTTCGATATACTGCCGGATGATGCTGGAGAGTATGGTTTCCGATCTTGGATTGAGCATCTTATTGTACCTGGTAGCGCTCGAGTGTATCTATTGCTAACAAACGTAATTTAGCACTTCTAAGATGATTTTGTCAAGGTGCCGGGGTCAGACAGGCCAATCCGCCGGCCAGATCGGGTGGTAACTCCGAGGTGAATTCCAGGGTATCGCCGGTGGTCGGTTGCTTGAAACTCAACCGACGGGCGTGGACGAATTGGCGGGGAAACATTTCGGATTTAAGGCCGTAAGTCTCATCGCCGGCAACCGGGAAGCCGATGGCGGCAAGATGAACCCTTATCTGATGGGTGCGGCCGGTGAAGATGCGGACTTCCAGAAGGGTATGGCCTTTATAGTATTGGATAACCCGGTACTGGCTTTTCGCCTCGCGCCCGGACTCGGTAACGGCCATCTTTTTGCGGTTGACCGGGTGGCGGCCTATAGCTGCCTCAATGATGCCGTTCTTCGGCTCCAGCCGACCCTTGACCAGCACCAGGTAAACCTTGGTCACCTCGCGTTGCTTGAACTGGTCGGAGAGCGCCGCCTGGGCTTGACGCGATCGGGCGACCACCATCAGACCGGAGGTGTCTTTATCCAGGCGGTGAACGATGCCCGGCCGGTCGTCCTCGCCGCCGGCCAGCTCCGGGTAGCGAGCCAGCAGGGCGTTTACCAGGGTGCCGTCCGGGTGCCCCGGCGCCGGGTGGGTAGTCAGCCCCGCAGGCTTATCGATAACCGCCAGGTCCCTATCTTCATAAACGACCTTTAACGGGATGTTTTGGGCAACAGCGCGACTCGACGGGCTCGGGGCAATGGCGACGACGATTTTGTCACCAGCCGCCACCGGATACGATGGTTTGGCTTCTTTGTTGTTGACTTTAACCCGCGCGCCGTCGATGAGTTCTCGTACGCGGACCCGTGACATCTCGGGAAGTTGTCCGGCGATGAACTTGTCCAGCCGTATGCCTGCGGCGTTCTCCTCGGCGACCAGGTCGATCAGGCGGTCCAATCAGCCCTCCCGTGCATTTTCAGAACGCAGGTAGAGGAAGGCGATGAGCGCCATGCCGCTGACCACCGAGGCGTCGGCGATATTGAACGCCGGCCAAGGACCAGCCTTGAGAAAATCGGTGACGAAACCGAAGTAGACCCGGTCGATGAGGTTGCCGGCCGCGCCGCCAGCAGCCAGTCCGAGGGCGACTCTGCCCCAGGCGTTTTCCAAAAAGGTCACCCGGTGCGACAGCGCCACCCAGGCGATGATGATAAGGGCGATGCTGCTGGTGGCAATAAGAAACGGCGTGGCGTTTTCAAAGATGCTAAAGGCGGCACCGGTGTTTTGGGCATGCACCAGCCGGAAAAAACCGCTCTCCGGTATCGATTCGAAGAGGGCGATATTGGTACGGACAAGGTGCTTGGTCAGCTGGTCGAGAGCGACGACCAGCAGCATGATAACGGGCGTAGCCATCAGGCTGATTTTAGGTCTGCCTGTTGAGCTTGCCCTTGCAAGCGACGCAGAATTTTGCATATGGCAGGATTTCCAGGCGCGCCGGGTCGATTACTTGGCCGCAATTCTCGCAGCGGCCGAATGAGCCCTTGGCAAATTTATTCAGCGCGTAGTCCACTTCGGCCATCTGGTCGAGGACGCGCTTTTCCAGCGCCAGGCGGTTCTCCAGGTCGGCGGTCTCGGTGGCTTCTTCTTCGCGCTTGCCGAAGGGTGATCCCTCGCGGCGATCTTCCTGGGGTTTGGTCGCTTTTAGCGCCTCGAGTTGTTCAACCAAACGCTGGTATTCGATTTTTAGGCGACCTTCCAAAACCTGAAAAACCTGGTCTTTCTTTTCCGTTGCCATGTTCTTCCTCTCGAGCTGCCTTGTCCAGTGATAACGCCGGGCTACGGCTACGCGCCGCTGGGTATTCAAAATTTGGAATGGCAGCCTACAGATGTATCGATGTCGCCGTGATGCTTTTATCAATTAGTGTATACGATAATGGATAGATTCGCAATAATCGATGCGAGACCCGACCTCTGCGCCATGTTTCGTTCACTTGACTTACCTCAGTGCTCCTGCTAAATTACAGTTGATAATCATTTTCAATTGACGAGGTATCATGACCAAGCAGGCGGTGTTTAAGGCTCTACGCGACTCAGGCCACAAGCTGACGCCGCAGCGCAGCGCCATCGTCGAGGCGGTGCTCTCGGCTGAAAAGTCGCTAACGCCGCAGGAACTTCACGCCGTCCTTTCCGAAAAACACCTGGAGATCGGCCTGGTGACGGTCTACCGCACCTTGGAGATTTTGAATCAGCTGGGGCTGTTATGCCAATTCCACCCGGAAGGTGGCGCCCGCAGCTTCAAAGCCGGCCCGCCTGAGCACCACCACCACCTGGTCTGCCGCGGCTGCGGCGAGGTCGTCAATTTCGGGCAGTGCCCGCTGGAGTTGGAAACGGTTCTGGAGCGGCAAACTGGTTTCCGCATCACAGACCACCGGATTGAATTTGAGGGATATTGCCGGACCTGCCAGGATGAATCCAGATGAAATTTCGTTTGCTGAGATATTCCCTACTTGCGTCGGTAATGCTCCTCTCCTCTTTGCTCGCAGGGTGCAAGCCCGATGGCGATGAGGGGAAATCGATCATCGTCACCTACTCTATCCTCGGCGCGATCGTCAAGGACATGGTCGACAATCAGGCTGAGGTAACCGTTCTTATCCCCAACGGTGCCGACGTCCATGAATGGGAACCTTCAGCCCACGATATCGAGAAAGTGAACAACGCCGACCTGATCGTACGCAACGGACTGGGCTTGGAAGAAGGTTTGGAATCGACACTCGGAAAGGCTGAAGACCGCGGCGTGAAAATATTCACCGCCGCTGATCATATCGTCGTTAGGCACGTTGGACCGGGCGAGGGCATCCCCGGCAACGACCCGGACCAGCAGATCGGCGCCCCCGACCCGCACCTCTGGGTCGACCCGGTAGCCATGAAAAGTGTCGTAACCGCCCTGGCAATCGAACTCAAGTCCAGCCTGGGCATCAACGCCTCAACCAAAGCCCGCAGCCTGGAATCGCAAATAGATGCCTTGAACACTGAGATAGCCTCTCTGGTCAACTCCGTACCCGACGGCAACCGCAAGTTGGTGACTGGGCACGAATCCATGGGGTATTTCGCCGAGCGTTATGGCTTCAAGCTGGTGGGCGCCGTTATCCCTAACCTATCGTCCCAGGCGGAGATCTCAGCGGCAGATATGGCCACATTGATCGACCTGGTAAAACAGAACCAGGTTAAGGCTATCCTTACCGAAGCCGGCACCTCGACCAATGCCGTCCAGCAGGTCGCCATGGCCACCGGAGCCAGAGTGGCCGAACTTTCGCCGGTCCGACTACCGGCCGATGGATCCTATTTCACCTTTATGCGGGAATTGACCAACGACGTCGTCGCCGCGCTCAAATAGGCGGCAAAAGAAAAGACGGTATGGTACGATGTTAATGGAGAATCGACCGCATGGCATTTGAACTCGGGCCCTTCACTATTCATCTCTACGGCGTCATGCTGGCGCTGGGAGCGTTGGCGGCTGTAGCTATCGCTTACACTGAAGCCAAACGCCGCGGCGAGGACCCGGAGCAGCTCTTCACCATGGCTCTGGTCGTCATCCCGCTTGGTGTCATCGGCGCCAGGGCTTACCACGTCATCGACAAATGGGATTTTTACAGCGCCAACCCGGGTGAGATCATCGGCGGCCAGGGCCTGGGCATCTTCGGCGCCGTGGCGGGTGGCGCCCTGGGTGTCATCCTCTATACCGCATGGAAACACCTCAAGACCCTGCGCTGGTGCGATATCTTAGCCCCCGGCCTGATTCTGGCGCAGAGTATCGGCCGCTGGGGCAACTACTTCAACCAGGAACTCTACGGTTATCCTACCGACCTGCCCTGGGGCATCCCCATCGACCCAGAGAACCGGCTGCCCGGCTTCGAGGAGTTCACCCATTTTCACCCCATGTTTTTCTACGAGTCGATGCTGAACCTCGGCGGTTTCGCCATGCTCATGATCGTCGGGCGGCGCTTCAAGGACCGCCTCAAGGACGGAGACATCATGCTGCTCTATTTCATCTGGTACGGCATCGTGCGCTTCATCCTGGAAGGCTTCAAGCCCGAGGTCTGGGCCATCGGCGGCATCCCCACCGCCCGCTGGATCGCCGGCGTCCTGGTCATTATCGGCGTGGGTCTCCTGTGGTACCGCCACCGGGCTAAAGCAACACCCGATAGCACCACAAGCGACTAATTGATGTCTAACAACCTCGTCAAAGCCCCCTACTTTTTCTTTCTATCAGGGAAAACGCAGTGGTAGACGCCCTTATCACCCCATTTACCAATAATGAGTTTATGGTCCAGGCGCTAATCGCCGGGGTGCTGGTGTCGATCGCTTGCGCCGTGGCCGGGACGTTCATCGTCCTCCGCGGCCTCGCCTTCATCGGCGACGCACTGGCCCACGGCGTGCTGCCGGGTATCGCCGTCGCCCTGCTCCTCGGCTGCCCTGGCGTCGTAGGCGCTGCGATCGGCGCCGCAGTGATGATCGGGGGCGTGACGCTCATCACCCAACGGTCGAGGTTGTCCTCTGATACCGCCATCGGCCTCCTCTTCGTCGGCATGCTGGCCCTAGGCGTGGCCATCGTATCACGCTCCGGTTCCTTTTCCGGAGACCTGACCCGCATCCTGTTCGGCGAACTCCTGGGCATTGGCTGGGGCGATATCATCGTCCAATTGGCAGCGACCGTCGTCATTGCCGGCGTCGCCTTGATCTGCGCCCGGCCATTCATGCTCCTGGCCTTCGACCCGGAACAAGCCCAGGTGGCCGGTTTCGCCTCTAAAAAGTATCACTACCTGATGCTGATGATGATCGCCGCCACCATCATCGTTTCCTTCCAGACGGTGGGTACGCTGCTGGTCTTCGGTCTGCTCATCGCCCCAGCCGGCGCCGGCGCCATGCTCGCCTCCCGCATCGGCGTCATGGTGGTTTGGGCCGCCGCCTTCGGCTCGGCGTCGATGTATGCCGGGCTCTTGATCAGCTACCATTTCAACATCGCTGCCGGGGCATCGGTGATACTGGTGGCCACTCTCATCTTCTTCATCGTCTTCGTCTTGCAGAACCTGCGGGCGCGCCGTATCGCCCCGGTCCGGGAGACTCCCCATGGCTAGTCCGGCAATTTCCAACGACGTCGCCGCCCGCGGCTTGGTCATCGGCTACGACGGCAAGCCGGTAGTCGAAAACGTCACATTCGAGCTGAAGGAAGGGCAGGCCATCGCCCTTATCGGCACCAACGGCTCTGGCAAGTCCACCCTGCTCAAAACCATCGTCGGGCTGCTGCCGCCGCTGTACGGCGAGCTTTCCGTTTTCGGCGGTAAGCCGGGCGAGAACCCGAAACGCATCGCCTACCTGGGGCAGTTCCATGCCTCCGGTTTCGTCCTGCCACTCCGGGCCATCGACGTGGTGCGCATGGGCCGCTACCCCCGGCTGGGGCTACTTGGCCGCATGACCGCCGAGGATCATGACATCGTCCGGCAGGCTATGGCGGCCATGGGCGTCGAGAAGCTGGCCGATTCGCCGCTGCGCGCCTTGTCCGGCGGCCAGCAGCAGCGTGTCTACCTGGCACAGGTGCTGGCCCACCGCGCCGACCTCCTGGTCATGGACGAGCCGACCTCCGGCCTCGACGTGGGGGGCAGGGAGCGTTATCTCCAGGCGATCAAGGACGAGCTTTGCCGCGGTGCGTCTATCGTGGTGGCCACCCATGACGTCCAGGACGAAGCCGCCCTGTGCCACCAGGTGATGCTGCTGGCACACCGGGTCGTCGCGCTGGGTCCACCCAGCGAGGTCTTGACGCCTCAATCGCTCCTGGAGACCTTCGGCATTGTCATCGGAGGCGATCAGAAGCGCTTCACTGTCCTGGAGTGCGTCCATCCTCACGACGGCACCCGCCACCACGACTAGCGCCGGGTAATTGTCCGGGCGCGCATTTCGTGTATTCCAGGAAACGAATCTCCCGATTTAGCTTTGGAATTCCGGCCGCCCAAACGTGGATTCGATTGGCCCGAACAGTACGGTCAATCCGGACAAATTGATCTACCAAGTTCGCCTCGCGAGGGCTGCTTTCATATAGCAAAAAGCGGCACCAGGGAATATTCGGGTTTGGCATCGGTATACTATCCTTAAAAGATTGCCACAGCCCCAAGAGTCCCGGGGCTTCGCAAAGAGAACAATATTATAGCACACGTGTTCACGTGGATTGTCAAGCGTCTCGTGTCGTTTTTGGTCCGATATTTTTTTAACCGATCGTCGGCAGGGGGAGTCTATTGGGCGAAGCAAGCCGCGCCCCTTCACCGCAGAAAAGCCTCGCAATGACAATCGGAAAATGCTACTATTGAGCATCCAGCAACAATCCGGGAAAGCGAGGTTTGACCATGATCTTCGTCCTGTTTTTCTTCATTATGGTAGCCGGGTATGCTTTCCTGGAATACTATTTCCGCAAGCACGGCGCCACGGTCACGATATACGACCGGTTTGTCGGCGGCGTCGGCGGCATATTGCTGCTGACCGGATTGTGGCTCATCCTCGATGAACGCGACCAACTCGGCGACCCGGAAGCCTACGTCCTTATAGCCGTCACCATGCTGCCGGCCATTGCCCTCGGCGCCGCGGCCTGGCTGGCGATCACGCGGCGGAAGTAAATGCCGGGTTGTCGGCTTTTAGCGGTCAGCTATCAGCCATTAGATCCACCCCGCCGGAATAATACCAATAGTCAAATAATCCAATAATACCAATGTCCAACACTCCACTCCGCCGAGACTCATTGCGTCCCTACGAGGGTGGCGATCCTTCGGATGAAGGACCGGTTGCCCGAAACAGAACGAACAAGAGATTGCTTCGCCTCGACCTTCGTCGATGGCTCCCTTCGAAATCGTTTAATGCTCCAGGACCTCGACCGCCGTCCTGACGAATTGCGGGCAGAGCTTTACGAAAAAGCCGTCAGCCCGCGCCTTCGCCAGCTCGTGCGCTGCGTGCTCCCCGTCCTCTCCGTCCAG
>CAZGRY010000051.1:0-262 GCA_964528105.1 uncultured Dehalogenimonas sp. | reverse complement strand
TCTTACACTCGGTCGAGCCGTGGATTTCTTTGAACTTCCGGTTGAATTCAACGATTCTAGTATAAACCGCTTCAGTCCCCTCACGGCCGGCCGTCTCCTCATGCAAGCCAATCACCATGTAGGCTCCGGTAACGGCGCCACAGGTTTTACCACCTCGCGCCATGCCGCCGCCGAATCCCCGCGCCAACTTTAGCGCCATCGCCCGATCGAGCCCTAACTCTTCGCAAAAAGCGGTCAACACTGACTGGGCGCAATTCATTTT
>CAZGRY010000050.1:0-9880 GCA_964528105.1 uncultured Dehalogenimonas sp. | reverse complement strand
TGGGTTCGATCCCCCTCAGCTCCATTTAGCTTAATAAAGTCTCAACCTAAGTTGTCGATAGGTAGAACCATCATCTTATTTTCAGGTCATACTCAAGTATAGTGCAATCAATGATGTGATAAAAATTCAACATAAAATATGTTGTTCTACTCCGGGGCATCAATGTCGGCGGCAAAAACAAAGTACCGATGGCCAGCATGAAAAAACGCTTGGAAGAACTGGGATTCACCAATATTGCTACATACATTGCTAGTGGTAATGTTATTTTGGAATCCGACAAATCTGCTGACGAGATAAAAGCTCAACTTGAAAAAGCTCTGCCTGAGAGATTCAAACTTGACGACGAGCTCATCAAGGTATTGGTGCTGAGCTGCAATCAGCTTCAAGCTGCTATCGATAACAAGCCCGAAGGCTTTGGCGAGCAGCCAGAGAAATATCACAGCGATGTGCTCTTTCTGATGGGCATTACATCAACTTCGGTTGTGCCTCTTTTCAATCCACGGGAGGGAGTCGACAAAGTCTGGCCCGGTAATGGAGTAATCTACTCACAACGCCTTAGCTCTCAACGTACCAGAAGCCGACTTAATATAATCATGGCAACACCGGCGTACAAATCCATGACCATCCGCAGTTGGAGCACCGCAACAAAATTGCTGAAAATACCGGTTAAATAGATGCGGTTACATGCTAAGAGCAAACGTTAACTCGAAGTCCTTAAGAGTTCTACCTTTTGATACCTCAGCTCCACCATTCAACTTATTCTCTTGTACCCGATGAAGTCCGTGTCTTCGAACATACCTTCAGTTGACGCTGCCGGTATCAGAAAAGGGATATTCGCGAACTACCTCCGTATTATATTCAGTTAAGACCGCTGCTATTAGACTCATTCTTTGCCTCAAAATCTTTAAGGAGTTGCCCAATATCCATGTTATATTTAAATTATCCATGTGTTGGGAGGAGTGAGCAGAATGAAAACTAACACCGTTGCCTTGATGTTAGCGTCAGCTCTTGTTTTGATCGTGACGGCTTGTGGTGGTCCCGGGGGTGCCGCCGCCCCAACCCAGGCAAATCCCACCACCTCAGCTATCCAAACCACCCCCGCAACCACTGCGGTGCAAACAACAACTCCAACGGCGCCTCCGGGTACGACTGCTCTGGTTACAGCCCCGGGCATCCCCCATCAGGTGACGGGGCTTTTTGTGGAGTGTCTCCGCTGCCACGCGTCAGGTTCAACATTGATAAAGCAAGTGCCCGCCAATCACGTCGGGAGAACCAACTCAATGTGTCGTGGCTGTCACCAGGTCAAGATTATTGACGATTAGACTGCATAAAACGCGATCTGAAAATTTGTCAGTCCAATGATGGTCCGTCGTTGGCACATACCCGATTTTTCCCTGCCGAGCTCAAAATCAGATAGAACACACGGATTCTTGGAGCGGCGGGAAGAGGATAACCGGCCCGATTTCTTGAAAAGCCAAAAGGCCTGATACGCGGCGGTACCAGGCCTCGGCTCCAATCATCTGCCGGTTTCGCTAGGTTAGCTTCTTGACGGTCTTGGCGACGGTCTTTTGTGCTTTGGCGACGGTTTTGCCCGCCTTGTCGCCAGCCTTGGCGACGGTTTTCCCAGCTTTTTCTACGGCCTTGCCAGCTTTGCCGGCGGCGCCCTGGGCTTTGCCGACTGTCTCCTGGGCTTTGCCGACAACCTGCTCACCCTTGCCTTCATACTCCAGCGGCTTGCTGCCGATAGCCTTGCCGGCTACCTCATGTACCTTACCCTTGACTTGCATTGCTTTGCCTTTAATCTCGTTCTTTTCCACGGTTTTCTCCTTCGCGCATCCTTAATTCTTATATACACCGATTAGAATCCAGTCTAACACCAAAGCGATGAGAAAAAAAGGTGCCTCTTTCCCGGGAGAATAAGGGTGACGGTGGTGCCTGGTGGGTGAAGGAGCGGTTACTTCTTCCTTGGAGTTGCCATAGCCTTTTTAGGGGTCTTCTCTGGCATCGGTTTGGCGGAGGCTTTATGCGTGTAAAGCTCCGGGTGGTGAGTCCTGCAGGTCTCGCACATATTCATGCTCCTTGTCTGATTTCATTATATTCCGGAAAACTATCAGAACAAAAAGAAAGCGGCGGGTTAAAACCCGCCGCTTTCGGAGTTGCTGTTCTCGGATTTATCTCGGGTTTCTTAGGATGCGGATCGCCTGGATGGCGGGCAGCATGATGATGAACACGAACATGACGATGATTAGCGCCTTATTTTCGTCAACTCCATCGATGATGCCCACCTTGATCAACGCGCCGACGGCGCCGAGGTAGAGGGCCACTGACGCCGCGGTTTCAATGCCGATGATCCAGCGGGGAATGTATTGGAATGCCGTTGAAATGGCGACAATAAAACCGATCATGATGAAAAATAAGCCGGCGGCCAGCGCCAGACCACCGTAAGTCTCATCGGCAGCCATCATTAGAAACGCGCCGATGGTGACGAAGGCCATCGACTGAGTTAACCGGGCGAAGATATTTTCTCTCATAGGCCCTCCCTTTTGAGACAATATACTATCACGCTCCTCCATTTGAGTCTACATTTATTTGTAAGCTAAATGCTTATCACGCAAAGATGCCATTACACCATTTTCAACCACAATTGAATTCGAGTCCTGGCACGGCGGGGTGTGCTATAATGCCGGATAAATTTTGGTCAAACGAGTAAGGTGAACCTGTTGAAGACGATACTTGAAAAGAGCAAATATATCACTCTGGTCGCCGTATTCTCGGCGTTGCTGGCCTCGGCTGTAGCCTTCGTCTGGGGCATGATCCAATCGGTTCGCGCCCTGGTAGATCTTGTCGAGAGCTTTTCGGCCGACGGCATCGACATCATCCCGGTGATCGAACTCATGGACATATTCCTGATTGCTACCGTTCTTCTTATTTTCGCGGTCGGCATCTACGAGTTGTTCATCGGCAAGCTGGCGTTGCCGGAATGGCTGATCATCAAAAATCTGCACGACCTCAAGGTCAAGCTCTCGAGCGTCGTCATCATGGTGATGGGCATCGTCTTCTTGAAGCACCTTGTCGAGTGGCAGGACCCGCTGGGGACGCTCTTCTTTGGCTTGGCGGTCATGGTGGTTTCCGCCGCCCTGATCGCCTTCAGCTATGTCGGCAGCAAGACAGATTAACCGGACTTGCTGGTGATAACCTGTTGATAATGTAAAAATGCGGGCTGAAGAAGCAACTTCGAACCGTTGGTGGGCTAACCAAGGGCCTGCTAAAATACCTCGGAATAATCCCCTGAACAATTGAAATGAGCTACCAGCAATTGAACGATAAACTTGAGGGACTCCAGCAGGCCTTGATACTGTGGACGAATATCGCCCATAAGCTCTGGGAGGCAAGAACAACTCTACTGCCTAAGGTCAATGACCACGGGGCACGGATTGACCGGGGATTCGCCCATCTTTTCACCGGAAATACTGGCGGTGTATGACGGTCTTGATGCCTTGTACATGGAAGCCGAGACCAAGAAACGTGAAATCCTGGCACAAATCGCCATGTTGCAGGTCAAGGCTTAGGTACTCATACCGCAACAGCTCTCCAATTGCATATAATCTAACGATTTTGCCGACGTCCCCGCACCGGAATATAATTGTTTCTAACCGGATTAAGGTAGGACGAAAATGTGCTGTCTTGTCGCCCTGGTGATGATCCTCGGTCCGCGGTTCGGCATCCTTCTCTGGTGGCTGGTCGACCAGCCACGGTGGGAAAGCGCCTTCGATACCTTCCTGATCCCCCTGGCGGGCTTTTTCCTGCTGCCCTGGACGACCCTGGCTTACGTCATGGTCTTCCCCGGTGGCGTCGAGGGTTTAGACTTCATCTGGCTGATTCTGGCGGTGCTGGTGGACCTGGGTTCCTACGGCGGCGGTTATCGCAACCGGGAGAAGATCGGCCGGCGCTGAACCGTTTCGCAGTCTTAGGGCACGATCGAGCACGCCGTAAGCTGTGGACCCTTGCCCTGAATCCCCTGGCATGTGCCCTGGACGATTACGGTCTGGCCAATCGCCAGCGGCAGCAAATGGTCAATGCTGATGAAGGAGTTGCAGGCCACCGTGATATTGCCGCCTGTCATGTCGAAGCCGAGCATCCCGGTCTTGTAGAACGTCGTGATCGTCCCGACTACCTGGACCGTTTTGCCTTTATAATAATAATCCGCGGCAATCGGGTTGGACTGCCATTGGGCGGACAGGCTCTGCGGCGTGACCCGTGGGATGCCGTTGACTATGGTGGGCGGTGGAGCGGTAATGGCCGTAGCCGTCTTGGTTGATGTCGAAGTCGCGGATGCCCCCGGCTGAGTTGTGCCCGGAGTAGTGGCTGGCAGGGTTTCTTCCGTCTGGCCAGACCCACAGCCCGCCAGTATACCGGAGAACGCCAGGACCGCCAGCAGCAGCGGGGCCGCAATTCTGTAACTGGTACCTTGCATCTGTCGAATCCTTCCAGCGCCGCAATTGGCCTATTATAGGCTGGAGCCCCATAGCGGGCAAGGATGAAAGCGACCGGTACGGACGGTTGGTTGAGGTAGCCTAAACGCCGTTTTTCCGCCGGCGGCTGGTGATGACCAGCGCCGCGACCCCCGCCACCGCCAACGCGTTCAAACCGACGATTAGGAGTATTGTCATGTCCGGTCCCTGGTCGCCCACCGGCAGCCGGTCCAGCTTGGTGCGGATATCCTGCACCAGGTTCTCGGCCTGAACGTAATCGTCCGACGCCCAGGCCGTTTCCGCCTTGGCGTAATCGTCCAGGCAGTTCTGGAAAATGACCCACGTCCCCATGCATTCCAGCGTGGAGAAATCCTCGATCTCTGGCCGAATCGCCTCCATGTGCCTGTTCAGACGGTCTAGGCTGGCGCGGGTCTCTGCCAGAGGGTCTCCGCCGGCGTTCAGCGCCGCCGCCACGCCGAAGATGCCGGCAACTGCCGCCAGAACGATGCCGAGCCACAGGATTATCCGTTTTTTGGGGCTAATTATCGTTAACATAAAGTATTTGATTATACCACCGCGGGACGATCTCGGCGAATGCGGCGGCCGTGCGTTTGCGGCGGTATCCTGATAGAATCAGGGCGATGGTTGAACAGCGGCGGAATTGGCTTCAAATGGCGATAGCTGCGGCGCTGGTGGCGGCGATCGTCATCCTTACCGCCGGGACGTACTCCGGCTGGTGGGATTTTACCGCGGTAGTCGGCCGCTACACCTTCACCCACTGGATGGTCTGGATCGGCGCCGGCTACCTGGCCGTGACTGTTCCGCTCTATTCGGTGCTGAAACGGGTTTTCAAGATCCAGTCGCGCCAACTGGTCGCTGCCCACGTGTTCGGCAACATCATCGCCTTCGGGGCGATCTCTGTCCACTTCGCCGATCGGCTCGGCCCGCTGGAGTTCATCCCGGGCTTCGGCACCGGCCTGGTGATGTACCTCGTTCTTACCGGCATCGTGTGTGCCGGGCTAGTCAAGCGCTTCAGCCCGACGCTGCAACTTCAGAACCTTATGACGTTCATCCACCGCGGCCTGAGCCTGTCGCTCATCGTCGAGCTGCCGATACACATTTTGCGGAATACCTAGGGTCAGGGCTTTTCCGCATCACGTTTCAGTCTCCGCTCCGCCACTACCGACGTCACGATTAGGGTCAGCCCGAAGAGGGTAAGTCCCGCCGCCACCTGCGGCGGCCAAAAGGCGGCTCACCCATACCTATGATCTGAATGGAGATGAAGCCGTCGAGGAACGGGGCAATGATGTCCCAGGTCCCCGGGGCGGCGTAATGTGTTTGTAACAATAATCGGATAAAATCATTAGGAAGATACGGCGGTGGCCGTTTTGGCTGCACCCGAAGCACAAAGCCGTATTGGTGGTCTATCGAAGAACGCGGTAAAATCTGACTCGGTTGAATAATGAAGGAGATTTAAACGTGCACCATTCCGAATGCAAAGCCCCCGTCGCCCTGGTAGACATTTACGGCTGCAACGTCTTCAGTGACCCGGTCATGCGCCAGACCCTGCCCAAGGAGATCTACAAGTCCTTAAGGCAGACTATTGAGGAAGGGACGACGCTGGACCCTCAGGTCGCGTAAGTCGTGGCCCCGGTGATGAAGGACTGGGCCATCGCCAAGGGCGCCACCCATTTCACCCACTGGTTTCAGCCCCTGACCGGCATTACCGCGGAAAAGCATGACTCCTTCATCTCGCCCACCGCTGACGGCCGTATGATCATGGAGTTCTCCGGCAAGGAGCTCATCAAGGGCGAACCGGATGCCTCATCCTTCCCCTCCGGCGGCCTGCGCGCCACCTTCGAGGCCCGCGGCTACACCGCCTGGGACGCCACGTCTCCGGCTTTCGTCAAGGACGGCGCCTTGTGCATCCCCACCGCCTTCGCCTCCTATACCGGCGAAGCCCTCGACAAGAAGACCCCCCTCCTGCGCTCCATGGATGCTTTGAACCGTCAGGCTCTTCGTGTCCTGCGCGTTTTAGGCAACAAGACGACCAAGCGGGTCACCACCACCGTCGGCCCGGAGCAGGAGTATTTCCTGATCGATAAAAAGATGTTTGACCAGCGCGAAGACCTGATCCTCACCGGCCGCACCCTTTTCGGCGCCAAGTCGCCCAAGGGTCAGGAACTGGAAGACCATTACTTCGGCCAGCTCAAGGAGCGCATCTCGGCTTTCATGTCGGACCTGGATATGGAGCTGTGGAAGCTCGGCGTCGCCGCCAAGACCAAGCACAACGAGGTCGCCCCGGGCCAACACGAACTGGCTCCGATCTTCTCCACCACCAACATCGCCACCGATCACAACCAATTGACCATGGAAGCGATGAAAAAGGTCGCCCTGCGCCACGGCCTGGTCTGCCTGCTGCATGAAAAACCCTTCGCCGGCATCAACGGCAGCGGCAAGCACAACAACTGGTCCATGTCCACCAGCGACGGCCAGAACCTGCTCGAGCCCGGCAAAAGCCCACATGACAACATGCAGTTCCTGGTCTTTTTAAGCGCCGTCATCAAGGCTGTCGATGAATACGCCGACATCCTGCGGGTCTCCGCCGCGTCCCCCGGCAACGACCACCGCCTGGGCGCCAACGAGGCCCCGCCGGCCATCATCTCCATCTTCCTTGGCGAGCAGTTGACCGATATCCTGACCCAGATCGAAGCCGGCGGCGCCACCAAGAGCAAATCCGGCGGCACGATGCACCTGGGCACCACCTCCCTGCCGTCGCTGCCCAAGGACTCTACCGACCGCAACCGCACCTCGCCCTTCGCCTTCACCGGCAACAAGTTTGAATTCCGCATGGTCGGCTCCAATATGTCCATCGCCCAGGCCAACTTCACCTTGAACACCGTCGTCGCCGAGAGCCTCGCCCAGTTCGCCGACCGGCTGGAGAAGGCCACCGACGTCCAGAAAGAGATCGGCGCCATCATCTTCGAGGTCGTCAAGAAGCACAAGCGCGTCATCTTCAACGGCAACAACTACGCCGAGGAATGGGTCGTTGAGGCTAAAAAGCGCGGCCTGCCGAACATCGCCAACACCGTGGATTCCATCGCCGCCATCCGTGCCGAGAAGAATATCGTCACTTTTGAAAAACACGGCGTTTTATCCCGCGTCGAAATGGAATCCCGCTGCGAAATCCAGTACGAAATCTACATTAAGACGATCAACATCGAGGCCCTGACCATGGTCGAGATGGCCAAACGCCAGATCATGCCGGCCGTGATCGCCTACCGCGCCGAACTGGCGGACTCCATCGGCAGCGTCCTGGGCATTGAAGGCGATGCGGACGTGGAGAAAGCCCTGTTTGCCAAAATCACCGATTCGCTGAAGTTCTTCAGCGCCAACCTCGCCAAGTTAGAGGAGGCCACCCAAACCGCCGCCCACCTGCACGGCGATACCAAAGCCCAGGCCGAGGCCTACCGCGATCTGGTCTTCACCGCCATGGGCAAGCTGCGCACGGATGCCGACATGCTCGAGACCCTTGTCGACGAAGAGTACTGGCCGATGCCGACCTACGCCAAACTGCTGTTCAACCTTTAAAATTTTAATCCGGACGTAAAAAGGCCGCCGCCCGAAATGGGCGGCGGCCTTTGGTTTTAGCGACGGTGCTTATTTATCGCTTCTAAGTTACCCCCATTGGACAAGCATCGGAAGCCTTTCGGGAGCTCGTAATGGTTGATCTCATAGAGTTACCGCACAATCCGTGACAAAGCTACGTTCACACGTTCATCAGAGACAGCCTTGACGAACGCGGTGCGCCGATAAGGTGGATTCGGTTCAGGTAAATCGTGGTTGAAGTCTTTTTACTAGTCCGCTATAGTCAAACCATGCGAACAATCGGTAATTACATCTGGTGGAGATTTTATACTTTGTTCGCATGGTTTCAGCGGCGGGGCATATATTTCGATGCCCAACAAGGTAGCACTTGGGCTACCTCCAAACACACTGATCATACGTAGAATACATTAAGAGCTATCAAATGGAGGTTTGCAATGACAATACCTAATCAGACTCTCAACCTCTGGAGTCATGCTTATTCGGCTGAAGCTCCCAAGCAGACACAAATGGCGATACGCGAAGCCTTAGACACATATGAGGATTGGTTGCCAGGCACGATTTATGAGGTTTTCCTTCAAGGCTCATATAAAAACGATACTAATCTTCGGCAAGATAGCGATGTCGATGTTGTAGTCAGGCTAGACACGAATATTCAGCCTAAGATCGCATCACTTACAGGTTCTGAACTCGAAGAAAACGAAGCCCACAAGATTGCACATGGAAAATGGAAGTCATTTCGGGCACAGGTCTTCAAAGCATTGACGTCTGTTTACGATGCCGACGTGACGACCGGAAGAAAAACTATAACGCTGAAAAAAGGGAAACTACAGGCTTCAGCCGACGTCGTCGTGACTATTCAATGTGGAGATGGAATCGCAATCTATATACCCGATGAGCATCGATGGGCAGTTAGCTATCCTAAACAACGCTATAAACACGGTGTAAGTAAGGAGGAAGCGACTCAATCCAGGTATAAGCGCACAATCCGCATGTTCAAGGCGGCTCGTAAGCAGTTGGTGAAGAGCCATTTAATCAAATCGGGATTAGCATCTTCCTACTACATTGAATGTCTTATGTCTAACGTGCCTGATCGGTTGTTCAAGGTTGGGTTAGGCGACACCTATCAAGGAATCGTGAAATATCTTTCGACAGCGGATCTCCGCCAATTCAAGAGTCAGAATGGCTTTGGAGAGCTTTTTGGAATTGAACCTGACCTGTGGAATATCGACGATGCTCAAAGATTCATAAAGGCATTGGGTCAATTTTGGGACAATTGGTCTTTGAATCAGAAAGTTCGCACGAGTTTGAGTCTAGTGAAGAAGGGAAGCTGATCTAATGCCGAACTTTAAAACAGTCTTTAAATTCTACTTAAATCCCCAAGATCAACGGGCAAGCTATTCTTAACATAATCGGATAAGGCTTTGTATGCTAAAGCTGGTTTTATTGAGATGCACGAACCGTTGCCCAATAGAGTATTGTCGGTGTATCGATCTCTGATTTCTAACCAATCTTGGATTTTGATCGGATTTAGAGTTTTCATACCGAACCTCGTTAAACTAATAGCGCCTGGGCATTTAGCACCAGGCGCTTTCTCATTCAAACTAAAATGTTGGTTTACCTACCACTGCACAAACATGGGGATCATTGCCCTTCCATGCGTACGTATATGGGGTCAGGGGTTGATCATTCTATCGTGATGTGGAATTCTAGGAGCTTGCCAGGTAGTTTATCATCCAAATTACATACGTCTTTGTCTGTAAGCTCTATAAGTTTCAGGTTATATTTTTTATAAATTTCTT
>CAZGRY010000049.1:0-9902 GCA_964528105.1 uncultured Dehalogenimonas sp. | reverse complement strand
AGGCACCCGATGTATCTTGGGTCGATAATCACCTACGGGTTCACTCCGTTGGCTCTGGGTTCATTGTGGGGGCTTGTGCCGGCGATACTGCTGCCCCTGGCGCTCGCTCTCCGCATTGGGGATGAGGAAAAGTACCTGCTGCAAAACCTGGAAGGTTATCGGGAGTACACCATGAGAACCCGCTACCGGATGCTGCCCGGAGTCTGGTAATTTCGGTTATTGGATATTGGTAGTATTTGTAGTATTCCACACGTCCTGCTATCATAACTTTCACAATTGAATAATCGTACTGGGGGAGCTGAAAGGCTGTGAGTTCCCGTTCTCGGGAAGACCCTTGGAACCTGGTCTCGATAATGCGAGCGCAGGGAAGTAGCAGACTCAACCAGGAGAATCTTCTTCTGGTTTTCCTTTTTTCCTCTCAAATAATCCAGCAGTTGGGCGATCCTTCGGCTGAAGGACCGGTCGCCCTGAGGAGGATCGTAATGACCGAAATGCCCGAAATAGGCAAGATTTCACCAGAGATTTTCCGGGAGATTATCTTCCCCCGCTTAGGCGCAAAAAGCGACAAGGTGCTGGTCGGCCCGCAACACGGCGTCGACGTCGGCATCGCCGAGATCGGCGGTCAGGCGGTGTCCTTCACCACGGACCCGGTGTTCATCGTGCCCCAGTATGGCTGGGAGCGGGCTGCCTGGTTCGCCATCCACATCATCGCCTCAGACTCCGTCACCTCCGGCCTGAAACCGAAGTTCCTGTCGATCGACTTGAACCTGCCGATGGACATGACCAAAGAACAACTTGAGACGATGTGGCGGGTGATGCACCGCGAGTGTGAAAAGATGGGCATCAACGTCATTACCGGCCATACCGCCCGCTACGAGGGCTGCAACTATCCCATGGTCGGCGGGGCGACCATGGTCGGGGTCGGCGAATTGTCCGAATATGTCACGCCTCGCTTTGCCAAGGTCGGCGATAAGATCATCATTACCAAAGGCCCGGCCATCGAAGCCTGCGGGATCTTCGCCGCCATGTTCCCCGGCCTGATCGCCGATACCTATGGCACCGAGTTTGCCCAAAAGGCTGAAGGATTATTCTACCGGATGTCGGTCGTCGAGGACGCCATGGCCGCCATTTCGGTCGGCGTCCGGGACGAAGGCGTCAGCTCGATGCACGATGCCACCGAGTGCGGCATCTGGGGCGGCTTGTTCGAAGTCGCCCAGGCCGCCGGTCTCGGCGCCCGGATCGTTAAAGACCGGATCGTAATTGCTGAGGGCGTTCCGGAGATCTGCCGGCTCTTTGGCATTGACGACCCCTATGCCGCCATTTCCGAGGGCACGCTGATCATCACCTGCCGCCCGCATAAAGCCGAGGCGATCGTGGCCGCTTTGTCGGTAAAAGGCATTCCCTCATCCATTGTAGGCGAATTGACCGCTCCGGCACTGGGTATGATTCTAGCCGAGGGTGACAGCGAACGGCCCCTGGTTCATCCTATCGTCGATCCCTTCTGGCGTGCTTTTTCAAACGCCACCCAAACGCCGCATAATAAACTATGAAAAGATTCCTGCCCGACACTGACATCTACGCCGTCCTGTCGAGCGCCCACTCGCTCGGCCGGGGCAACGTCGAGACGGCGCGGCTGCTGCTCGAAGCCGGGGTGAAGATCATCCAGTACCGGGAAAAATCTTTTTCAATGCTGCGGAAGTATAACGAGTGCCTGGCGATCCGTGAACTGTGCCGGGAGTTCGGCGCCTTCTTCATCGTCAACGACGACGCCGGCCTCGCCCTTGCGGTCGAAGCCGACGGGCTGCACCTCGGGCAGGACGACCTGCCGCCGGCCGCGGCGCGAAAAACCGTCGGAGAAGAGATGCTTATCGGCCTGTCGGTCACCACTCCAGCTGAGATTGATGCAACCCTGGAGCTGACCTCGATCGATTACCTCGGCGTCGGACCGATCTTTGAAGCCAGTGCCACCAAGTCCGACGCCGCTGCCCCTGGCGGATTGACTTTGCTCTATTACGCATTGGCACGGTCGCGTCTGCCGGTCGTCGCCATCGGTGGCATCAGGCGGGAAAACGCCGCCGCGGTCGCCCGCTGCGGCCGGGTTTACCTGGCTATGGTCTCAGGACTGGTCGGTGCCCCACACATTGGGCAAAGGATCGCCGACACCCGCGCTGCCTTATCGAAATAAGGCTACGCCGCTATGATGCCGTGATCATCCCAACCCGTAGCCCGCGCCTGTGACGGCTTTACCGATAGCGGCGCGGTCGGCCTGCACCGGGTCGAACTCGACCGAAAGCGTCCCTGACGCCAGGTCGACCTTGGCCTGTCTCACCCCTTGTATTTTCAGTACCGCTTTCTCCACCGCCGCGGCGCAATGGCCGCAGGAAAGTCCGGTCACCTTGATGATGTCGTTAACGGTTTCGGTCATCGATTCCTCCAAATAGTTATGAAAAGCGGCAAAAAACCTTTATCTTATTTAACCCTTAAAAGCCCGGATTCGCAAATGACAGGTGTCGTAAATAAAATGCCATTTTAAGACCAAAAACGACACGAGACGCTTGACAACCACGATGAACAGGTGTGCTATAATTGGCGCATGCGAATTTTCTTATGCGTTGACATCGGCCAGGACCGAATGCGGGAAAGGATTGTTTCCTTTGTTTTTCATGTAAGCCCTGATGACACCGCCACGGGGCATCGGGTACAATGACCGCCGTGACTGAGAACCTGACGCCGCTGCGCGCCCAGTACCTGCGCATCAAGCAGCGCTACCCTGAAGCCATCGTCTTCTTCCGCCTCGGCGACTTCTACGAGACCTTTGACGCCGACGCCGAGCTGACCGCCCGGGAGCTGGAGATCGTCCTCACCGGCCGCGAGATGGGCAAAGGGGTCAAGGTGCCCATGGCCGGCATCCCCTACCACGCCGTGGACAACTACCTAGCCCGGCTGATCAGCCGCGGCCACAAGGTGGCCATCTGCGAGCAGACCACCCGCCCCGGCGAGATCAAGGGGCTGATGGAGCGCGAGGTGGTGCGGCTGGTCACCCCCGGCACCGTCATCGAGCCCGGATTGCTCGACCTTAAAGCCAACAATTACCTCGCGGCTGTAGCACCCGGCGATGGTGTCTTCGGCCTGGCTTACATTGACATCACCACCGGCCATTTCGCCGCCACCCAGGTCCCGGCCGACAGGTTAGACAACGAACTTGAGCGCCTCTCCCCCGCCGAGATCGTCCTACCGAAAGATCACCCCTTCCGGCCCGCTTTCCGTGTCCCGATTTCCGAGCTTGAAAGCTACCGATTTGACCCCGCTTCCGCCGCGGACATGCTCAAAGAGCAGTTTGGGGTAGCAACCCTCGAAGGTTACGGCGTCAGCCGTTGGCCGCTAGCCATTGCCGCGGCCGGGGCCGTCGTCGCATACCTGCGGGAGACCCACCGCGACGCCGCTGCCGCGCTGAGCCATCTATCGGCGTATTCGGTGAGCGAGTTCATGGCTCTCGACGAAAGCACAGTGAACAACCTCGAGATCTTCAGGAACGCCACCACCGGCGCCGTCGCCGGATCCCTTTTGGGCGTCCTCGATGCCACCAAAACCCCGATGGGCGCCCGCCTGCTGCGCCGCTGGCTGGGTCAGCCATTACTCGATGCGGGCAGGATCGTCAAGAGGCAGCAGGCTGTCGATGCTCTATTCACCAACAACGCCGCCCGCGCCGAGGTAACCCGCTGGCTTAAACCGGTCGCTGATCTGGAACGGCTGGCTAATCGGATTCGCACCTTTGCGGCTCTGCCAAGGGAACTCATTGCCTTGAAACGCAGCCTGGAAGCCATACCTGAACTGGCGAGGGCGCTGCACAGCGAACCTCTGGCCGGGCTCAAGGCCGATCTTAAAGAACGCACCGATCTCGTCGCCCTTATCGACAACGCCATTGAGCAGGAACCGTCGTCAAGCGTCGGCGAAGGCGGCGTCATCCGCGCCGGTTTTTCCAGCGAACTCGATGAGTTGAAAGGCATGGCGACCAACGCCAGATCTTACATCGCCAAAATGGAAACCGAGGAACGCGGCAAGACCGGCATTAAAAACCTCAAAGTCGGCTACAACCAGGTCTTCGGCTACTACCTCGAGGTATCCCACGGGAATCTCGGCCAGGTGCCTGACCGGTTCATCAGGAAACAGACCCTGGCCAACGCCGAACGCTTCATAACCCCGGAGCTCAAGGAATATGAGGCGCTTATCCTGAACTCAAGGGATCGTTTGGCCGACATCGAGGCTAACCTGTACCGTCAGATACTTGGGCAGATAGGCGAGTCCACCGACGCCCTGCTGGCCTTGGCCGACGCCGTCGCCCGGCTGGATGTCCTGGCATCTATGGCCACCGTCGCTGCCGCCAATTTATATGTGAAACCAGAAATCAGCGACAGCGGCTCGATCAGCATTTCAAGCGGACGGCACCCGGTGGTTGAACTTAGCGTCGGCCCTGGCAACTTCATCGCCAACGACCTTTTATTCGATCGGGACTCAAGCCGGGTTATCATCCTGACCGGCCCCAACATGGCCGGCAAATCCACCTATCTCAAACAGGCGGCGGTCATCGTCCTGATGGCCCAGATCGGGTCTTTCGTGCCCGCGGAAAAAGCCGAGATCGGTATCAGCGACCGCATCTTCACCCGCATCGGCGCCCACGAGGATCTTGCCTCTGGTAAATCAACCTTCATGGTGGAGATGGTGGAGACAGCGACGATCCTTTCGAACGCCACAGCTAAAAGCCTGCTTATCCTCGATGAGATAGGGCGCGGCACCTCCACCTACGACGGCTTGGCCATTGCCCGCGCCGTGGTGGAGTACATCCATGACCGGCTCGGGGCGCGCACCCTGTTCGCCACCCATTACCACGAACTGGTTGACCTAGCCGAAAAGCTGCCGCGGGTTCGCAATTTCAACGTGGCGGTGACCGAGGACAAGGGAGAGGTCGTCTTCTTGCACCGGATTCAGCCCGGCGGTGTTGATAAGAGTTACGGCATCCATGTCGCCAAGCTGGCCGGGTTGCCCAAGGCGGTCATCAACCGGGCCAACCGCATCCTGCTCGAACTCGAAACAGCCAGGGGCAAATCGGAACGCGACTCACAACCAAAGGTCGAGGAGACGCCGCAACTGTCCTTCTTCCACAAACCCCCGAGGGTCATCGAAGAAATCGCCAGGCTGGACCCCGATGCGATGACACCCAGAGAAGCGCTCGACCGGCTGTATGAAATCAAGCGCCTGGCCGACGAGTCCTAACGATTAAACCGAAAACCAGCCGGTTTGAGAGTTACCGTTTCTTGTGTGATAATTGCCTGATATGTCATATATGCAGACCTTGGTAACCCGTCGTACCAAGATTGTCGCTACGATCGGGCCAGCCTCAGGTTCTCCTGAACTCCTCGCCGAATTGATAACGGCGGGGATGAACGTCGCCCGGCTGAACCTATCGCACGGCAACCTTGATACCCACATCGAGTATATCAGGAACGTTCGAGCCGTCAGCAAGCGGCTTGGTTTTCCCGTGGCTATCCTCATCGACCTCCCCGGTCCGAAATACCGTACGGGAGCGTTGAAGTTGCCGGGCGTCCGCCTCGAGAAAGGCGCCGCCATCACCTTGACCACCAGGCAGGTGGCCGGCGACGATACCCAAGTATCGGTGAACCTGCCGACTTTTCCTAAAGACGTCATGCCCAGCGACCTTATCCTGCTTGATGACGGCGCGCTGCAGCTCCAATGCGACGGTGTCACCGACACTGACGTCGCCTGCACCGTGCTCGTCGGTGGGCCACTGACACCCGGCCGCGGCATCGCCATCCCGGGGCGGGCATCGACGGTGCCGTTCATGACCGACCAACTCAAGGGTTATATCGATTTCGCGGTCGGCCAGCGGCCGGATTTCATCGCCCTGTCCTTCGTCAGTAGACCCGAGGACGTCGCCCAGGTGCGGCGGCTGTTGAAAGACCGCGGCGCCAATATCCCCCTGGTTTCCAAGATCGAGCGCGGCACGGCGGTGGCCGCCTTCGATGCCATACTAGCCGAGTCCGATGCAGTCATGGTCGCCCGCGGCGACCTGGGGGTGGACATCCCGCTGGAGCGCCTGCCCCTGGTCCAAAAAGAAATCATCCACAAGGCCAACCGTGCCGGCAAACCAGTGATCACCGCCACCCAGATGCTGGAATCGATGATCTCCGCGGCGCGGCCGACCCGGGCCGAGGTCAGCGACGTGGCTAATGCCATCTTCGACGGCACTGACGCCGTGATGCTGTCGGCCGAGACATCGGTCGGCAAGTACCCGGTTCAGGCAGTTTCGATGATGGCGGCAGTGGCTATGGAAACCGAGAAAATGCTGCCATACGACCTTTGGATCGCCGAGCGAGACAGCTGGCTGACCAACCAGACAGAGGAACTCATCAGCTATAACGCCTGCCTGACCGCCCGGCGGCTGGGGGCCGCGGCTATCGTCGCCTTCACCTCCTCCGGCTCCACTGCGGCCCGTGTCTCCAAATATCGCCCCAGCACGCCGATCCTGGCCATTTCACCCAATGCCGACACATGCCGGCGCCTCATCCTCAACTGGGGCGTCCAGGCCAGCCGGATCCCGACGCCCAAAACGGTCGACGAACTGTTCGCCACCGCGGTAGAAACGTGCAAAAAGCAGCACCTGGCCAAACCCGGCGATAACATCATCGTCACCGGCGGCGTGCCCTTGGGCATTGCCGGGACGACCAATATGCTTAAAGTCCAAGAAGTATCTTGATTTTCCATAGCCAAATGTTATGACCGCCTTCATCGAAGTCCGCGATCTTAAAAAAGACTATCACCTGGGCGACGAGATTGTTCACGCCCTGGCCGGAGTCAGCCTCGACCTGCCGAAGGGCGAATTCGCCGCCTTCGTCGGGCCGTCCGGGTCGGGTAAAAGCACCCTGCTCCACCTCATCGGGGGCCTCGACACCCCATCGGCCGGTAGCATTGTTGTCGAAGAACACGACCTGAGCAAGGCCACCGATAAAGACCTGGCGGCCTATCGAAACCATAATATCGGCTTCGTCTTCCAGGCCTTCCACCTCCACCCCACCTATACCGCCCTGGAAAATGTAGCCATCCCTCTGCTTTTCTCCGGCATCGGCAAGGAAGAGCGGTTGGACAGGGCCAAGAAAGCCCTCGAGGCCGTCGGCATGGGCTACCGGGCCGACCACCGCCCCAACCAGCTGTCCGGCGGCGAGCGCCAGCGCGTGTCTATCGCCCGCGCCCTGGTAGGCAACCCGCGGATCATCGTCGCCGACGAGCCCACCGGAAACCTGGACACCGCCAATGGCGCCCGGATCATGGACCTCCTGGGTAACCTCAATAAAGAACAGGGCATCACCCTCATCGTGGCTACCCATGACGCCGAATTGGCGCGGCGCGCCCGCCGCGTCGTTACCCTGCGCGACGGCCTGATTACCGGAGACAGCGGTGCCAATTAGCGAGATCATCTCCATGGCCTTCTCCAACCTGTGGCGGCGCAAGCTGCGCACGGTGCTGACGGTGGCCGCGGTGGTCATCGGGGCAACGCTGGTGGCGCTCATGGCATCTCTCGGCACGGGGCTCAAGGGCTTCATCGTCGGGCAGTTCGGCCAGACCTTCCCGGAGGACGCCGTCATTGTCTCTTCAGGCCGCGACATCAACGTCTTCCAGGGCGGCGGCCCGCAGGAGATCTCCAGCATCGAGACTGTCGTCATCTTGCCGTTCAACGCCCAGGATATCGCCAAATTGAAAGCCATCCCCGGCGTCGAGCGGGTGGACTACCTGGTGAACGTCCAGGCCCGCTACATCCAGCCCGAGGTTTCGAGCAAGATCTATACGGTGAACGTCAGCGGCGTGCCGGAGTACGAGGCGGCCATCCGCCCGCTGTTCGCGGGGACGCAACTGACCGATAACGATGCCGGAAAGTGCCTCATCGCCTTCGACTACCTGACGACCTTCGGCTGGCCGGAGGATGAATCGGTCATCGGGCGGAAGGTCACCGTGTCTGTTGGGAAGCAACTGGCTTACGAGACCGACACCCGGGAATTCACCTTCACTATCGCCGGGGTAATCGACAAGAAGATCTCCGCCGCCGAACTGTTGATCACCCAGGCCGACGCTATCGAGATGGCCCGTTTCTACCAGAGCAACCCCCTGCGGTACTCCGAAGAGCAGCCGGGGTTCACCATGCAGATTAAAGCTGCGAGTGCCGACCAGGTGCCTGCCATCGCCGCCGAAGTCGAGGCCATTGGTTTCAACGCCCTGACCGCCGACGACATCCTGGCCGAGATCAATTCCGTGTTCAACGTCATCCAGGTCGGGTTGTCGGCGTTCGGCATCATCGCCCTGGTGGTGGCGGCCATCGGCATCATCAACACCCTGCTCATGGCCATCCACGAGCGCACCCGCGAGATCGGCGTCATGAAGGCCGTCGGGGCCACGCGCAACCACATCCGCATGTTGTTCACCACCGAAGGCGCGGCGCTGGGGTTCCTCGGCGGGGCAGTCGGCGGAGGGCTGGCGCTGCTGCTGGGACAGGCGATCAACATCATCGGGGCGAAGACGTTCCTGTCCGACTTTCCGGGTTTCGAGCTTTCGTCTTTCACCTGGTGGCTGATTCCGGGCGTCATCGCGTTGACCACCACCATCTCGCTGCTGGCAGGCTTGTACCCCGCCAACCGCGCCGCCGGCCTGGACCCCGTCGAGGCGCTCAGGTACGAGTAGCGTCGCCCTGCCACCGGCTGGATGCCTTTCACGAAAACAATTAAAACAATCCTTCCCGTCCCGCGTCTCGCGTCCCGGGTCTCGCGTGTGAACCTTTCGCTTTTCCCTCGGCTGCCGCTCGGGACGAGCCCTCGGCTGACGCTCAGGACGAGCCCCCGAGCGTGCTGGGGCAAATCGCTTGAGGCGAATTGTATTTGAACGGGCGCGGTGAATGCCATATTGGGGAAACGAATCCCATTTTCACGATTGAGAAAAATGGCGTCACGTTGGGATTCGTGCGGCGCGGACAATTCATTCAATGCGGTCAACTCGTTCAATTTCCCTTGCAGCGATCAGCTTTCAGCCCGGAAATATTGGCCAATCCTTCGGCTGAAGGACCATGGACCTTTCGCTTTCCCTCGGCTAACGCTCGGGACGAGCCCTCAATGGTAATGGGGGCAAGTTTTCCAGCGGGAATTGTTTTTTGAATTTTCATTTTTAATATGTTTTCACCAAAACGACTAGGATTTCACGTTCATTTTCCTGAAAAAAGAGTTTTGGGCTGTTGAAACAAATGCCTGTTTGCATCGTGGCGCCACAATTGTTTCATCAGGGTGTTTACTTGATCCGGCGGCAAAACGATTCCCTGTACGACCTACGCGAGACATGGGCCAAAAAAGATTCACGCGTCTCGGGTCCCGGGGCACGCGTAGAGGGTTGCGGGTCGTAGGCTCGCGTGCACATATGTGCTAATATCCATGCGGGTATTATAGCACACTCGTTCCTTTAGGCTGTCAAGCGACTGGTGTCATTTTTGAGGGATTATTTTTTTATGTAAGGTGTCAGTCCCCACCCCATCCCCGTGGATTCCTCGCTTGCGCGTGGCATGACACGGAGAAGGACCACGGCACGAGGATGGTTCGCTGCGACGAAGGAGCCCCCGGAATCCCTCTCAATCTCCCTTTACGAAAGGGAGAAGAGACCGACGGAATCCCTCTTAGTCTTCCCTCGACAAGCTCACTTCGTGGTGACTCAGTGGAACCAGGACAGGCCCTTTGCGAAAGGGAGAAGAGACCGACGGAATCCCTCTTAGTCTCCCTTTGCGAAAGGGAGAAGAGACGACGGTACAGACCGGATACACTGGTAACAAAATAGACCGGACACATGGGTAACAGTTA